>JBCCEK010000038.1:0-26081 GCA_039030295.1 Myxococcota bacterium
ATGGAGTCTCTTCCCCTTCCCCCTCTGAACAGGGGTTACCAGAGCCAGTCTACCCGCCGGCCGAAACCGCGCAATTTTCCAGTGACTGCGCGGGGTTAAACAGATCACGATTTCAAACCCTAAATACGCGAGTTCATTTGCAGCGGTCAAAGATGTCGCTAATTGTAATGAACGCGCGAAAGCACCATCGATGCCCGGCTCGACAGTCACATCCCTCATGGTCGTTGTTGCCGCGCTCATCGTCGCGTGCGGGGGATCAACCGAGAGACCCCCGGCGGCCCCAACCGTCGCAACGCCCGATCTGCCTTCCCCCGAATCCTACGCTGCCCAACTCGACTCCGAGGAGCGGTACTGGTGGCAACGGCCAGAGCGAGTCGTTGCGCTAGTGAGATGCGAGGCCGGAATGACTGTCGTCGATCTCGGTGCGGGGACCGGCTACTTCGTGCCGTACCTATCGCGCGCCGTGGGACGGTCGGGGCGAGTCCTCGCGTTGGACATCGACCCAGCGATGATCGACAGCTTGTCGAGGCGCGTGGTTCGCGACCGGCTGCACAACGTCACCGCCGTGCGGGTGAGCGCGGACGACCCGGCGCTCACGCCCCGGTCGGTCGATCGCGTTCTGGTCGTGAACACGTGGCACCACGTGGGAAACCGAACCGACTACGCCGAAGCGCTGGCGTCGGCGTTGCGCACAGGGGGCGAGCTCCTGATCGTCGACTTCACCGAGGATAGCCCGAAAGGGCCACCCAAGGCCCACCGTCTCACTCCCGCTCAAGTGTTGTCAGAACTCCAGGCGGCAGGTTTCGAGGCGGAGGTGCTCGAAGCGGGACTCCCGTACCAGTACGTCGTTCGCGGACGCGTTCCCTAGATGAGCTCACGCGGTAACGTCGCACCTAGATCCGCGTGATTCGCCGCAAGCGGTGCCCGACCTTCAGCCGCGCCGCGTTCGCGACGATTCCGAGCCGACTTCGCTCCGTCCGGAGCCGGTTGGCAATTGCGGTGTCCGGCGTGAGCGAGATCCATAGTCGAAGCAAGTGGCGTTTTCGCTCGGGTTCGTCGAAGTCTTGGTACCCGGTGCGGGCGTGCAGGTTCGTGTGGTTCGACAACAGCTGGATCGTGCCCGGCCGCAACTCCATATCGAGGTAGAGGTCGGGCGAGTCTGCGATCTCGTTGTAGAGATCGAGCACGATCCGGTCTTCCCGCGACAGCACCGACTCCCCGCGGAAGCCCACCGCCGATCGAAAATAGTCCGTGTGGAAGAACGTCCGGAGCCGCTCGCCGTCGAAGCGACAGGGCCGGACGGGAAGGTACTGCACTCCACCCTCCCCCTTGGTGTCGAGCTTGACCGGTTCGTACAAACGGTCGACGAGGTCGGGACGACGCCGGAGGAACTCATTGTAGACCGAGACCGAGCTGACAATCCGGCTCAGGCCGCCTTCTTTCGCCTGCTTGAGACAGAGGAGCCCCACCACGTCGGCAGCGTCGCAATGGAAGTTGATGTTGACGTTGGTGCGATAGTGGCGGACTTCGTCGGGACTCTCACCCGTATCGCGTACGTGACCGAGCAAGTGACCCTCTGGGTTTTGGGCGCCTGGTGTCCCGAGATGCAGGCCAAAGCACCAGAAGAACACCTCGGCTTGGGCCTCGGTCCATCGCTCAACCGGGACCCCGGTCACAACCTGGAAGCCACGCCCTGCGGCGAGCTCGTGGCGCCACTGCGTGATCTTGGCGGAGAGCTTGGGTAGCGGAAAGTCACCTGCCGATAGCTCTCGCGTCGCCTTCCCGGTAGAGGCCGCCACCTCGAGGGCCGACGTGAGCTCGGCTGCGTCGGCCTCGGTGAGTGCTTCGGACCAGCCGTCGCGCTTGGCGAGATCGGCTCCACGCCAGGCGGCCGGTATCTCTAATGGTCGTCGCAGCACGGTTGTATGCGGTCGCGCGAAATAGTGAATCGTCTGGGCGGTGACGTTCTTGTACTGCATGCGCGAGTACTCTACTGCGCCGCCGCCGACGTGGACAGCGGCACGTCGAACTCCCGGCAGTACTCGGAAAACCGATGCCGGATTTCATCGAGATCGAGCGCGAAGTCCTCGCGAACGTACTTGTGGACTCCGCGACTGCCTCGAGGGTTGTTGGCCAGAAACGCAGCCATTCGGTCCCGCGTCGCAGGGGTCCATGGGAGCTCGAAGTGTTCGTACGCTCGCCTCATGAGATCGACGGGATCGGAGAGTGTGTCCTCGAAGTAGGCATCGAAGAACTGCTTCGGCTTGTCTCGGTGCCGACGGCGGGCATCAGTCGCACGCTCGAGCGAAAGGGTCCACATGTCGAGTACCTGGCGTCCGATACGCGCCGGATCGAGGGCGTCTGAATTCATCGAGCGCAACGTGTACATGAGGCTCGCGAGGGAGGGCATGACTTTGGCGGGGTCGCGATGTGTGTGGATGATGTTCGCATCTGGATACGTCGCCAGGATCTCGTCGATCGCGCCAAGGTGTGCTGGGCTCTTGAGGACCCATCGATCCTTCATGTATCGGCTCTGCAAGTGCTGAAGGAAGCGCTTGTGGAAGGTGTATGCGGGACGAAGGTCCTGGCGCTCGAGCCATGCCTGGTAGCTTGGGACGTTGAAGGTCGTTTGAAACTGCACGCTCAAGAACTCGTGCGCGCGGATCGGCACGCATTCCTGCGGGAGCGTCGCGCCGAACTCGTGAATCGATGGAAGCGTCGGTAGCAGCCGATCCAGGTTCGCAAACAGCTTGACGGCGTCGGCGATCCGAGGGTCGCGGTCATACGTCTCGGGCTCGGGCGGGGGGACGGGCCACTGGACTTCCCAGCTCAGGGGCGGCCGGTTGCGGAGATCCTGCGCAATGAGATTGAAGAGAATGGTCGTTCCGGTCCTCGGAAGGCCTACGATGAACACCGGGCGACGAATCTCGGCCCGCTCGACCTCTCGGTGCGCGCGCCTGTACTGCTGAAGCCGCAACCGGTTCTCGAGGTACCCCACGAGCGTCTCGCGGCAGCTCAGTCGACCGAGTGTGGTGAGGTCGGCCTCCTCCTCGAGCGCAGTCAGCAATACCGACATTCCCGACCGGAACTCATCGCCGCCGAAGTCATCGCTCCCTGCGCGGCGCACCGCAGTGGCGAGCAGGTCGTCTGGATCGAGCGAGGGCCAATCGAGCTGGATCGCGCCCAGTGCACGCCCGAGACCGTTGAGCGCACGAATTCCAAGTGGTCGGTGGGGGGGAGGGAGTGACATGTGCTTGGCGCTTGACGGGACCGCGCGGCCGCGTGGTAGCACGCCCACATGAGCTCCGGTAAGAGACGATGGTTGCGGTGGGTGGTCCCGGCCACGGTCGCTTTGATCGCGATCTGGGTGATCGGTCGGCGTCAAGCGGCTCGCTACGAGGAGCCGCTGCCCGCTGCAAGGCTTGCCGAGGGGCCTCCGGCGTTTCGGCAACCGAAGACAGAACTGAACCTGAGCCCCGAGTACATGCAGAGCATGTGGCCCGCCGGCCATCGCGACAGTGCCAACACCGACTACGTCCCGACAACCCTGCGAAGCGAGTACGTGCTCGACGCTCACGTGCTCGAGGGCCACCCGATCTTCTGGCCACCGACGATCGGTCTAGACGGAATCGCATACGTCACAACGGGGTCGCCTCCCGGGCAGAGTCACCTGTTTGCGATCACGCCCGACGGGGAGATCGTGTGGTCGGCACCGCCTCAGGAGTCGCTCGCCGATCTCGATTCGTTTGCGATCATGAACGCCCCCACAATCGACCGAGCCGGCGACATCTACGTCGGCGACCGCAATCAGCTATGGGCGTTTCGGCCCGACGGCAGCATCAAATGGGTCGTCGACCTGACGCCGCATGGGGTCGACTGGGGCTTCATGACGGTCGTCATCTCACGACAGAACTACGTCGGTGGAGTGACCACGAACGGAAAGGTCTTGTTCTTCACATCGCACGATGGCGAGCTCGTCGCGCCCCCCCTCGACCTCCCGGGCGGTGCCGGCCCGGAACCCGACGACGAAGCGCCTGAGGGGCTCTGGCAGGGCCTGATGGATCCGGAGCTCATTCCGTTCCTGTTCAACCTGATCCAAGGCTGGGAGCTCGAGGTCGCCAACACCCCAGCGCTTCACCCCGAAACCGGCCGACTGTACATCACGGCGGCGGGCCGAACCCGGAATACCGGCGTGCTTTACGGCATCGACATCACCGACGATGCGCTCACGATCGCGTTCGAAGCCCCGATGGGTGGTGGCAGCGGGACGAGCCCGGCGATCTCGCAAGACGGTCGCTCGGTCTACGCGGTCGACGAACGGGGTCGAATGATCGCCATCGACGCACACACGGGCGAGCGCCAGTGGCAGAGCGCCTCGGGCGGGGGTGGGTCCGCGTCGCCGAGCGTCGGGATCGATGAGACGATCTACACGCCGTTTCAGGACCACATCACGGCGTACTCGCGGGACGGTGAGCTGAAATGGAACAAGAGCTACGATTCCCTCTGTGAAGCCAGGCTCCCGGCCGTAGGTGGGGTTTGGGGCGTGGTGCTATCCAAACCCGTCGCGTTCATCGACAGCATCTTGACGATCGGCCCTCGGACCGGATGGATGAACGTGGTGTGCGGCTACCACTTGCCGATGGTTCTCTCCCGAAGCGAACGGACGAGGGTCCCGATTCCACAGGAGTCTCTGTTCGTCACATTCGATCTCACAGACGGAGCGGTCGTCGGAACGCCGGTCGTGCTCCCGGAGACCAGCGAGGGGTTCGTGACTCCGTTGACGAACGGGAAAGCCGCGGTCACGACGTCCGGCGCGATCAGCTCGATCTTCTACCACGCCGTCAACCCGATCTTGCCCGATCACATTCAGGTCGCGGGACCACCCAAGGCCGGCTTGCTGCTCTTGAGACCAGAATGACTCCCGACCTTCCGACTCGGATCATCTTCTACGACGGGGTCTGCGCCATGTGCAACGGCATCGTGAAGTGGTTGCTGCGAGTCGACAAGAAGGGGGTCTTCCATTTCGCCGCGCTCGAAGGCGACACCGCGGCCACCGCGCGACGGCTGCACCCCGTCATTCCTGACGATGTCGAGACGATGGTTTACCTGCGCGACGGTGAGGTCTTCTTGAGGTCCCGCGGCGCGTTCGAGGCCATGCGTGAGCTGGCTTACCCTTGGCGCGCCGTGTCGTGGCTCCGGTTCCTCCCCGCGTGGTTGACCGACGCCTTCTACCGCGTTCTCGCCGCCAGCCGATACCGAGTGTTCGGCCGGTATTCAGAGTGCCCGCTGCCCCCAGTAGACCATCGCCGTCGCTTCCTTCCCTAACCCGCCTCGGGGGTCCTGAGCCGCGTAGAATTAGCCATTTGGGTGAAGGGTTCACGATTGCTACCCTTCTTACCATGGGGGCTTGGCGTTTTTCATCGGTGTTCCTCGTGCTGTCGGCGTTCCTCTTGTTCGTCTTGGGGGGCTGCGACGCCACGATCGGGCAAAAGGAACTGACTGCGGGCGGGCGCTCCGACAACCCCCCGATGGAAGTCCCCGACGAACCGCCCACGGGCGCAGGCGGAGCAGGAGGAAGCGACGGCACCGGGGGGACTTCTCCGCCCGATGGCCCTTGCGCCGGCGGTCCGCTGCCGACACCGATCCCAGACTGCAGTCCGACACCCGTACCCGATACCGGCAATCCGCATGCAGACTGCGTCGCTCGCATCAATCAGTTCCGTTGGGAATGCCAGTGCCTTCCCGCACTGATTCGATGGACCGAAGCCGAAGCGTGTGCGGACGGCAACGCCGAGTACGACAGCATCAATGGTCCACACGCGAGCTTCGACGATCAACCATGCGCGACGGGCGCGCGGGGGCAGAACGAGTGCCCCGGATGGAACTCAAACGACGCCATCATCGACGGCTGTCTCGATGTCATGTGGGCCGAGGGCCCGGAGGATGGCGACCCCGAAACCGTCAATGGGCACTACGAGAACATGGCCTCCGAGTCGTACTGGCGGGTGGCGTGTGGATTCTACACGACGCCTTCGGGCGAAGTCTGGGGCGTTCAGAACTTCAACTGAGACTTACGGCTGCCCCGGGTCCGGCGAAGCGCAGGCGTTCATCACTCGGTGGGCGGGGTCCACGCCGTCGCGGCCTGCTCCTCCTGGTCGAGGCCAAGCCAGATCCGAAGCTGTTTCACCATGAACTCGGTTCCCTCGCGCGATGACAAGTCGACGCGGTACGTGTTGATGAAGCGAACGCTTTCCTGAAGCCAGAGGTCCCAGGCTTCTTTGGAGACTCTCTCGTAGATGAGCTGGCCGAGCTCGTTCGGGAAAGGCGGCCGTGCAAGACCCGGAAGCTCACGGTCGAGCTTCATGCAGTGAACGAGACGGTTGGGATCGGCTTCAGGCATATCGCCCGAGAACGTAGCACCGCCCGGACCTGTGGCTACCCTAGAATCCGAAAGAACGACCGCAGCATCTGGTAGGTCAACCCCCAAACCACACGCCCGTGGACGTCGTATGCGGGAAAGTCGATGCGTGTGCCTTGCCAGTCGTACGGTCGGACCGTATCGAGCTCGCCCCGATAGATAGGCGCGAGCGGGGTCCAAAGCGCCTCGGCAACCTCGCGGTTGTCGACGCGGACCGGCGCCGACCGTCGGACGTCGAACACGAACGGCCGGATCACCGTCTCTTGGGGCTTGCCGCGCGCGATCGCTTGCAGGTCGTCGAGCTGCCCGATCGGTTCTGCGTCTCCGTCGAGATCGAACCCGACCTCTTCATGTGTTTCTCGGATCGCCGTACGAAGGAGTGAGCGATCCTCGGTCTGCTGCCGTCCGCCCGGAAACGCCATGTGCCCTGACCACGGATCGTTTGGCTGCTCAGCGCGACGAATGAAAAACACTTCAGGGCCGTTTCCGACGTCGCGCAGGAGCATCGCGACGGCCGCCCACTTGTCGTGGTCCGCGAGTTCCTTGGGGACCCGCTCCTCGAGCGCGCGCCGAACGTCAGACAAGCCAACCACAGTCACTCCCACTCGCTAGCCTCGCCGCTCGAGTCGGTCAAACTCAAGCCCGTCGCACCGCGCTCAGTCCAGGATCTCGTAGCGGAAGTCTTCGATAACGGGATTGGCCAAGAGCTTCTCGCACATCGATTGGATGTGCGACTCCGCCGAGGCACGGTCGTCCCCGTGGAGCTCGAGTTCGATGAGTTTGCCCACGCGCGCGGACTTGACCTCGTCGAAACCGAGCGATCCGAGAGAGCGCCGTACCGCGTCCCCCTGGGGGTCGAGAACTTCACGTTTGAGCGTGACGAAAATGTTGGCCCTCATGCTGACTCCAATCCCAAGTTTGCTGCAATGCGCGAAAGCGGAGGCCGCGTGTCCGGTTCGAAAGGGACCCCCCGAATCTCGTCACATGCCTGAATGTAGCGGCGTGACGCCTCGACCCGCACGTCGTCGGGTATCGTCGGAGAAGGTCCGTCGCCTCTGTAGCCCTCGGCGGCAAGCCAACGCCGAACGTACTCCTTGTCGAAACTCTCTGGGTCGTCACCTGCCGCGAAGCGCTCAGCGTAGCTATTCGCATACCAGAACCGCGACGAGTCGGGAGTGTGGATCTCATCGATCACCACGATGTCGCCAGCCGGCGTTTTGCCGAACTCGTACTTGGTGTCGACCAAGATCAAGCCGCGCTCGGCGCAGACCTTTTGACCGTGGGCGAACAGCGCCATCGCGTAGGCCGCGGCTTGGTCGAAATCGGCTTCGGTGATTCGACCGATCTCGAGGATCTCCTCCCGCGAAGCAGACACGTCGTGATCCCCTTTGTCGGCCTTGGTGCTGGGTGTGAGGATCGGATCGGGCAGCTTCTGGTGCTTTTGAAGCCCGTCTGGCAGCTCATGACCACAAAAGACCCGAACCCCCTTGTCGTAGTGAGTCCAGATGCTGGTCGACGTCACCCCGGTGATGTAGGCGCGCACCACCATCTCCACCGGCAATGGTTCACACTCGAGGCACACCATGACGTTCGGGTCGGGCACCTCGATCAAATGGTTGGGCACGACGTTCTGAGTCTCGTCAAACCACCAAGAGGCCAACGAGTTCAACACTTGGCCCTTGTACGGAAGGGTTCCGAGCACCCGGTCGAACGCGCTGATCCGGTCTGTCACGATGATGATCCGCTTGCCATCCTTCGTGTAGTTGTCCCGAACCTTTCCTTCGTAGTAGCTGCCCAGCGCCTCGAAATGGGTGCCGTCTAGCGTGTTGGCGAGGGCTTGGGTGAGCGTGTCGACCGATACCGCCATGTCACGCCCCTTGGAGCACCCGGTCGATGATGGTGTCGACGTGTGCCAGCGCGTGGTCCAAGTCGAACTCGCGCTCGATATCCTCAACCGAGAGGTGTTCGGTAATGGCGGGATCCTCCGAGAGCAACGCCTGGAACTCGCCCTCCCCTTCGAAAGCCTTCATGGCGTTGCGTTGCACGAGCACATACGCGGCCTGGCGGCCGAGCCCCTTCCCGACCAGAGCAAGAAGGACCCCCTCGCTCGCCCAAAGGCCGCCGGTTTGTTCGAGGTTGTGGCGGAGACGCTCGGGATACACGACGAGGTCCGCGATGACCCCACGGACGCGGTCGAGCATGAAAGCCAGGGTCGCCGTCGCGTCGGGCAGCATCATACGCTCGACCGAGGAGTGACTGATGTCTCGTTCGTGCCACAACGCAACGTTCTCGAGCCCCGGGTTGACCGCGGCCCGGACCACGCGGCCGAGGCCGGAAAGGTTCTCGGTGAGCACCGGATTTCGCTTGTGCGGCATCGCACTCGAACCCTTTTGCCCCTTCTTGAAGTGCTCCTCGGCTTCCCCGACCTCAGTCCTCTGCCAATGGCGGACGTTGGTGGCGAAGCGTTCGATCCCAGCCGCCACCACTCCGAGTGCGGCCACGTAGGTCGCGTGACGGTCGCGAGCAACGACTTGGGTCGCCGCGGTTTCCGGCCGCAACCCGAGCGAGCCGAGCGCCTCGGCCTCGATGGCCGGCGTGAGATGCGCGTAGGTGCCCACCGCCCCGGCGATCTTTCCGACGGCGATCTCCTCCCTGGCGACGCGCAACCTCGCCCGACCGCGGGCCAGCTCCGCATAGTGGCCAGCGAGGATCAAGCCGAAGGTTACCGGCTCGGCGTGGATCCCATGAGAGCGACCGATGGCTGGGGTTCGGCGATGCTCTTCGATTCGGCCCCGGAGCGCGGCAAGGACCGCTTCGACCCGGTCGAGAAGCAAGTCGGTCGCCTCGACGAGGAGGAGCGCCAATGAAGAATCGAGCACGTCGGATGAGGTCATCCCGCGGTGGAGCCAGCGGGCCGGTTCACCCGCGAGCCCTTCGACGTGCGTAAGGAAGGCGATGACGTCGTGGCGCGTGACTTTCTCGATCTCGTCGATCGCGTCTGGATCGAGGCGTTCGCGGTACTCGCCAACGGCATCGGCCGTGCCCTCCGGGACGGTACCGGCGTGCTCCATCGCACGACACGCGGCGAGCTCGACGTCGAACCAAGCCTCGTACTTTCGTCGCGGCGACCAGAGGGTGATGAACTCGCTAGGCGAATAACGCGGAATCATGGCGGCGCGGCGAAGCTAGCAGACCGCACGGGGCGATGCGACCGCTTTGGTCAGTCGATCCGAAAGTTCCAGGCTTTGCGCACCTCGATGCGCTCACTCATGTAGTCGTCGACGTAAGCACGATGATCGGGGTGATCGACATACACGGCGAAATCTTCGAGGGAGTCAAAGCGCACCACCAGACTGATGTCCCAACTCTCGAGCGCATGGGCGTCTCCGGGAACCCCGACGGTCACGCTCTTCACTTGGGCAAGTGCGCTTAGATCCTTGCGAGACCTCTCCGCGATCTCCGCCCGCGAGGTGTCGTTGGCGTAAGCGTCCTTCAACTTGAACAAAACGATGCGTTCGATCATGGCGTTACTCGATTCCAACGGTGCGACATGCGATTCCCGCCAAATGGGGAACCGCCGCTCCAAACATCGAAGCGCTCTCGGAGCTCGCGTTTCCTTGGAGGCTTCTCTTGTAAACCCCTTGCGCGATCGCAGCCAGCCGAAACAGAGAGAAGGCCTTGTAGTAACCGAGGTCGGGAATACCTGAGCGGCCCGTGAGCTCGCAGTACCGTTCGACGAAACGCGCCTCGTCCGGAATTCCGCTCGTCTCGAAGTCGACCCCGAGGAGGCCGCCGATCTTGGGGAGGGCCACGTCGTACAACATACAAATGTAGGCGAGGTCTGATAGCGGATGCCCGAGCGTCGAGAGCTCCCAATCGATGACCGCAAGCGCTCGCGGCTCGGTCGGGTGAAAGATCATGTTGTCGAGACGGTAGTCTCCGTGGACCAGGGTCGTCGCGTCGTCCTCGGGAAGGTTCGCCGACAGCCACTCGATCAGCCGGTTCATGGCGTCGACCTCGGCAGTCTGAGATGCCAGGTACTGCTTGGTCCACCGCTTGACCTGTCGCTCGACGTAACCACCGTGCCGGCCGTATTCGCTCAACCCGACCTTGGCGAGGTCTACGTTGTGGATCGCGGCAAGAACGCGGATTAGCTCTTCGTAGACGGCGGCTCGCTCGTCGGGGCTGCAGTCCTCGAGCTTCGCCTCCCAGAAGATGCGGCCGCTCACGTACTCCATCACGAAGAACATCTGGCCGATCACCGACTCGTCCTTGCACAAGGCGTACATCTTCGCGGTCGGCACATCGGTATCGTGCAGCGCGCGCATCACCGTGAACTCCCGATCCACGGCATGGGCCGACTGAAGGAGCTTTCCTGGAGGCTGCTTCCGCAACGCGTAGGCGCGCTCTCGATCCGACAGCCAGAACGTGGGGTTGGACTGACCGCCCTTGAACTGCCTGACGACCAGGTCACCCGAGTATCCGTCGACATGGTCGGCCAACCACGCGTCGAGGCGTGC
Organism: Myxococcota bacterium; assembly: GCA_039030295.1. Lineage (GTDB taxonomy): Bacteria > Myxococcota_A > Polyangia > Polyangiales > Houyiibacteriaceae > SG8-38. Next base: position 10,939 of record JBCCEK010000038.1, read on the forward strand.
CTCGTCGAATTGATGCGCCTCGCGGACGGGTCCGGTGTTCTCAGGGGGGGTTGGTGGCATGATTCCTCGCTTCGCTCGGGGCGGGAGCGTACCACGGCCCGGCGATGACTGGAGTGTCCTCGTCGGTTTGGTTCGATGCGGCAAGACTGCAAAATCTGGCGTTGAGTCGGAGACAAAGGGGGGCTACGGTCCTTAAGTGAGGTGGGTCCGGATCCCCCGATTGAGCTTCCAGGGTCTCGTCTTCGGATGCCTGCTCCTGCTCCCGCTTGTGCTCCCGGGCGCGTCGCGAGTGGCGCTGGGTCAGAAGGGCGGAGGCGGCTACAAGCCGGCACCAAGTGCCAACAAGCCGAGCGACGTCCAACCCCTCCCGCTCGACGCGCCGCCGGGTAGCGAAGTGGTGGTCATCGCCATCGATCGGACCGTCGAGCTCGGGTTGGCGGCGTTCGTCAGGCGCGCGATCGAAACGCACCCCGACGCCGCCGCGATCATCGTCGACATCAACACCCTCGGCGGCCGCGTCGACGCCGCCATTCAGATTCGCGATGCGATCCTCGACGCCGAACCCCGCACCGTGGCCTATGTCAACCCAAGAGCGATCAGCGCTGGCGCCCTGATCGCGCTTGCCTGCGACAACATCCTGATGAGCGACGGGGCCACCATCGGGGCAGCGACGCCGGTCCAGTCGAGCGGCGGCGAGATGGAGGCCGCCGGCGAGAAGATGGTGTCGTACATGCGCGCCGAGATGCGCGCGACGGCTGAAGCCAACGGGCGCCGTGGAGACATCGCCGAGGCCATGGTCGACCGGGAGGTCGCCATCAAGGGTGTCGTTAAAGACGGCAAGCTGCTCACCCTCGATACGGACCGGGCCATCAAGATGGGGATCGCCGACGGCGAGGCCGCCGATCTCGACGCGGTCCTCGCTGACCTCACGCTCGAATCGCCCAAAGTAGAACGGATCGAGCCGAACTGGGGCGAGGAGATCGCCAGATGGCTGACGGAGCCCACGGTGAGCGGCTTGCTGCTGTCGGTGGGGATGCTGGGCTTGATGATCGCCTTCTACACGCGGAGCGTGGGGCCGTTCACGATCGCAGGTTTCCTCTCGTTGGCGCTGTTCTTCGGAGGCCACGCAGTCGTTCACCTCGTCGGGTGGGAAGAGGCACTTCTCTTCATCACGGGGGTCGTTCTCGTGGTGGTCGAGATCTTCTTCATCCCTGGGTTGGGGGTCCCGGGCGTTCTCGGCCTGGTGTTTGTCATCGCTGCGCTGGTTCTTGCGTTGATAGGCATGCCTTTGGACCTATCGTTCGAGACTGGGCTTCTCACCGAGGCGATGACGCGCGTACTGCTCTCGCTCCTCGGCGCGTTTGCCCTCGCTCTGGTCGTCGGGCGATTGCTGTCCAAGACCGCCATGGGGCGGGCCCTCGTTCTTCAAGAAGCCGAGACCGGGTTCCTGTCCGCGCCGACCGCGTCCGACCTGGTGGGCCGCTCGGGCGAGGCCCTGACCGATCTTCGACCCGCGGGCAAAGTCACGATCGATGGGGTTCGCCACGAAGCGACCAGCGAGCGCGAGTTCATCGACCGGGGTGCGCGTGTGCGTGTCATCGGGAAGGAGGGACCCATGTTGGTCGTTCGACCGGAGGACCCTTCTTGACCGTCGCCGCCATCATCGCCGTTCTCGTGCTCGGCCTGCTCCTCCTCTTTGCGGAGCTGGCCGTCATTCCTGGTTTTGGGGTCGCCGGCGTCCTCGGGCTCCTCGCGCTCGGCGCCGGCGCGACGGCCGCATGGACCGAACTCGGGTCGTTTTGGGGCGGGGTCACGGGCATCGCCTCAGTGTTCGCCGCGGGCCTCATGCTCTACGTCGTCCCGAAGAGCCGAGCGGGCCGAAAGATGGTCCTACAGCACGATCAAGGGGAAGCCGTATCCCAGCGCGATCGCTCGGACCTCGTCGGTCGCCGCGGTGTCACCGTCACCCCCCTCCGCCCCACCGGCCGCGTTCGGTTCGGCAAAGACGAGGTGGATGTCGTCACCGAAGGCGAGTACATCGATCCTGACCAAGAAGTCGAAGTCATGACCGTCGAAGGCCCGCGGGTCGTCGTGCGTGTCCCAGAAGCGTAGGAAGGAAAGTTCATGTTTGCAGCTCTCGGCCTCTTCACCATCATCATCCTGTTCTTCTTGTTCGTGTGGGTCATCCCGGTCCGGCTCTTGATCGCGGCATGGTCGAGCGGTGCTTGGGTCGGACCCGGGGAGCTCATCGGGATGCGCCTCCGGCGTGTATCTCCCGGCAAGGTGGTCAACCCGCGCATCGCCGCAGTCAAGGCTGGCCTCAACCTTCCGACCAATACTCTGGAATCGCACTACCTGGCCGGTGGAAACGTCGAACGCGTGGTCAACGCCCTGATCAGCGCCGACAAGGCGGGTATCGTGCTCGACTTCCAGCAGGCAGCCGCGATCGACTTGGCAGGTCGAGACGTTCTCGACGCGGTCCAAACGAGCGTCAATCCACGCGTGATCACCACCCCGAAGATCACCGCGGTCGCCAAAGACGGCATTCAACTCTTGGTTGTCACGCGAATCACGGTCCGGTCCAACATCGACCGACTCGTTGGCGGCGCCACCGAGGAAACGGTCATCGCGCGTGTCGGCGAGGGTATCGTGTCGACGATCGGCTCTTCCGAGAACTACGCCGAAGTCCTTGAGAACCCCGATTCGATCTCGAAGAACGTGCTCGCGCGCGGCCTCGACAGCGGCACCGCGTTCAACATCCTCTCGATCGACATCGCAGACGTCGACGTCGGCACCAACATCGGTGCCAAGCTGATGACCGAGCAAGCTGAGGCCGACAAGCAAGTCGCACAGGCACGGGCAGAAGGTCGCCGCGCACTCGCAGTCGCCAACGAACAAGAGATGCGCGCCAAAGTCGAAGAGATGCGGGCCCAACTCGTCGAGGCAGAAGCGAAGATCCCACAGGCCATGGCCGAAGCTCTCCGCGAAGGAAACCTCGGCGTCATGGACTACTACAACCTCCGTAACGTCGCTGCCGACACCGACATGAGGGACGCGATCAGCAAGGCCACCGGAGGACCAGACGATGAGAACCAGCCCTAACAGCCCACTCCAGCTTCGGGAGAAGCTTCGGAAACCCAAACGGTTCGTCGCCCAACTGATCGCAGCCGAGGTGCTGGCCAAACGGGGCCGCGGCCCGCTCGAGCGCAAGGGTCGACGTACGCGAGGCCCGGCCAAGCCCTGATCGATGGAGGAGCTGCTCAAAGATTCCATCGGTACGATCGCGATCTTGATCTACATCCTGTACCCGATGCTGAAGCGTTGGCTCGACCGACGGAAGCAGAAGAAGCAGCGCCAACAAACCACGTCCTCCGCGCCCGACCCGGCCCCGGTAACGAGCCCCCCCGAACCCGTGGTGCCTCCGCCGGTGTCGGTGCCCGAACCCATCGGCCCACCGCCTTCGCCCGACAAGGAGCGGCTTCTGATGGTCAAGGAGCAGGCCGAGAGGATCCGCGCACGGGCGACGCGCCTCCTCGACACCGCCAGGAAGAACACGCGATTGGTTCGGCTGGTGCCAGCACTTCGAAACGACGTTCTGTCTCAGGTCACGGCGATCGAAAACGACCTCCAGTCGAACCCCTCCGCCGCCAACCTGGCAGACGACGTCAGGAAGCTCGCCGGCCTCGCCGAGCTTCTTGGGTACCTCGAGAAGATGGCGCAGCAGCGCTTGAGAAGCCCCGAGGCTGCGATTGGCGACGCCGATCGGATGGCCGACGCGTGCTACGCGCCGTTCATCGAGTTCGCTCGCTCTCACGGTCTCGAGCTCAGCACGAGCACGCCTCTGGTGGTGTCTGGCGACTGGCAGCTCGCCATCGTTCCACGCTTTGCCAACACGGGCCTCGCGCCAATCCGGGTCCCCCGGGGGTTCGCAAGGAGCATATGGCTTTGGCCCGCCCTCGCGCACGAGGTCGCCCACGACCTCTACTACAGCGTCGGCGGCCTCGAGCATGAACTGCACGAGCGCCTCGGGCTCCCACATCGCGTGTACGCGCCGCAAACCGACTACGAAGTCAACGGTCAGCTCATCCACGACCTCTACGGCGCATGGCTGCCCGAGATCTTTCCAGACCTGATAGGCACCTTGACGCTCGGGCCGGCTTACGTCGAGACGATGCGGCGAGCCTTTCGAGACCGTCAGTCCCCACACCGAACGGCGGCGATCATCGAAGATCGGGGACAGATCGAAGAACACCCGCCGGCGCGGCTCCGGGTGTACATGGCGACTCGCGTCCTTCATCGACTCGGGCGCCATCAGGAAGCCGACGCCCTTTGGGAGCAATGGCAAGCGGACCACGACGGCATCGACCTCTACTTCCTTCCCTTGGCGGGCCGGTGGGTAGGAATCGCCGAAGAGCCGATGCACGAAGCCGCCGACGAGATCATCGACGTCTTGCTCGAGGAGTCTTGGCCAGAGCTTGCGGACTACCAGCTCCTGAACATCCCGGGGTTCGCATACCTTCACGCTGCGCACGCGGAGGTCGAGGGCTTCAAGCGTCAGCTGAAACGCGGCGGCAAGGTCACCGGCGACGTTCGCTGGATCATGGCTGCGGCCGTGCTTGCAGTCACGGAGGACCCAACCCTCCACGATCGGGTTCTCGACGCGGCGCAGCGCGCGATCCTCGGTGTCGGCGGCAAACCAGTCCTGGACACGGTAACGACGGCGGCGGAGCCCAGTGGATCGATCGGAAGCATGGTCCGCGCGTCGCTTCGCGATCGCGCGGCAGTGCGCGAGGCGATCATCCTCGGCGAAGCGATCTCTCCCTATCGCCGACCCCGCTAGGGTGCAGAGCCCTTCGGTGTGGCGCGGGAAGCGACGCACGTGTAGCCTCGGGCGATGTCCCGCATTTCATTCTTACTTCCTCTTCTGCTCGCGCTCGCCTCGGGCTGCTCTGACGGCGCCGACGGCGACGAAAGTGCATCCGCCGACGAGCTCCTCAGTCTTGGCGAGTTCGACGTCGGCTTTCGCCAAATGATGCTTCGCTACACGCCACCGGGGTCCGGTGAGACCCGTGAGATCTCGATGCGGATGTGGTACCCGGCGGCACCCGACTCGGGTGCGGAACCTGCCGTGTACGCTGTCGCAGGCGTCGTCTCAGTCCCGACCGACGTCGCGCTCGACGCGCCCCCGCTCGCAGAAGGCTCCGACTTTCCACTGGTGATCTACTCTCACGGCTCGGGCGGCCAGGCGTTGCTCGGGTACCCCTATGGCGAGCTGATGGCGTCGCACGGTTGGATCCTGGCGTCCGCGAACCACGCTGGAAACACGGCGCTCGACGACCTCGGCGGCACGTCGACCCCTGGCGCTCGAAACCAGCTCAACCGCCCGTCGGACATCACGGCCGTCATCGACTGGCTGGAGTCCGGGTTGACCGACGACGACCTCGCCGGGGCAGCCGACACCTCTCGCGTCTTCGTCATCGGACATAGCGCAGGTGCATACACGGCATTCGCGGCAGCCGGCGCAACCCCAGACTATGACGCCCTCGTCGAAGGGTGTGACGACGAATCCCCGAGCGAGAGTTGTCTCGTCTACGCGGAACCGGAGGTGGAAGCGGCATTCCGAGCGGGGCTTGGCGACCCCCGAGTCGTCGCGGTTGCGACTCAGGCCCCGGGCGTCCCAAGGGGCGCGGACCTCGCCGCCCTCGAAGTGCCAACGATGCTGATGAGTGGGCTCCTCGACCGAACGACACCCCACGCCACGCAGGCCGCCCCCGCCTGGGAAGCTCTGGACAACCCAGACGACATCTGGGTCGACATGCCTCGTGGCGCTCATTTCACCTTCATCACGATCTGCCACGACCTCACGGCGGCGTTGATCAATGTGATCCAGTCAGACGCGTTCGACGACGGGTGCGACTTCGACCTTTCACCGCGAACCGACGACGTCGTGCCGATCCTCGCGGCCTACACCTTGGGCTTTGGGCGCATCCACGTGCTCGGTGAGACCGAATGGCAAGCGGTGTTGGCCGGACCCACGCTCGGCGACTTCGACGAAGAGTTCGAAATCACTTCGCGCTAGGCTGAATCGCAGCCGGCGGGACTGACACTGCCCCCGATCCGAGCGTGGATCGACCACGGCGGGGGTACCGGAGCCGGTGGCTCGGTGCTAGAGGTCAGGGTCATGGGCATCGCCGGTTTCCATCCCGCGGTCACGACCTGGTTCGACCGACGATTCGGCGAACCGACCCCGCCTCAAACCGAGGGATGGCCGGCGATTCGCGAGGGGACGCACACCTTGATCGCGTCACCGACCGGCTCCGGCAAGACGCTCGCAGCGTTTCTTTGCGCGATCGACGACCTCGTCCGAGAGGGTCTTGAATCGGGGCTACCCGATCGGGTGCAAGTCCTCTACGTGTCGCCACTGAAGGCACTGAGCAATGATATCGGAAGGAACCTCGAGGCCCCGCTCGAAGGGATCCGCGGCACCTTGGCAGAGCTTGGGTATGACGACCTCGAGATCCGCACAGGCGTCAGGACGGGCGACACGCCTTCGCACAAGCGCGCGAAGATGGTGAAGTCGCCGCCCCACATCTTCGTCACCACCCCCGAGTCCCTCTACATCCTGCTCACGAGCGAAGGGGGGCGTCGTATGCTCTCCGACGTGAAGACGGTGATCGTGGACGAGATCCACGCCGTGGTCAGCAACAAGCGCGGGGCTCACCTTTCGCTGTCGCTCGAGCGGCTCGCCGAGTTGGTGGACCACGACATCACGCGGATCGGCCTCTCCGCAACCCAGAACCCGATCGAGCAAGTCGCCAACTTCCTGGTGGGCGCGCATGGCCAAGGCGGCGAGGCAGCGTGCCGGATCGTCGACGTCGGTCATCAGCGCGAGATGGACGTCGCCATCGAGGTTCCGGGCTCGCCCTTGGAATCGGTGATGTCCCTCGAGGTCTGGGACGAAGTGTACGAGCGCCTGGGGAAGCTCGTGGAAGAGCACGAGACGACCCTGATATTCGTCAATACACGGCGGCTTGCCGAACGGGTAACGCGTCACTTGGGTGAGATCCTCGGGGAGGAGGCGATCACGTCTCATCACGGCAGTTTGGCGCGTGCACACCGCCTCGAAGCGGAGCGACGATTGAAGTCCGGCGAGCTTCGCGCCGTCGTCGCCACCGCGTCGCTGGAACTTGGGATCGACGTCGGGGACATCGACTTGGTGTGCCAGCTCGGGTCACCACACTCGGTGGCGACGTTTCTGCAACGGGTGGGCCGGTCCGGCCACTGGCGCGGGGGGACCCCGAAGGGGCGTCTATTGCCCCTGAGCCGCGATGATCTCGTTGAATGCGCAAGCCTGATGCGGTGCGTAAAGCGACAAGAGCTCGACCGCATCGAGATCCCAGATGGTCCGCTCGACATCCTGGCGCAGCAAATCGTGGCAAGCGCCGCCGCACGCGAACAGTGGGACCAGAAAGAGTTGCTCGGCATGGTGCGGAGGGCGTGGCCATACCGGAGCTTGAGCGAAGACCGGTTCAACAAAGTCGTACGGGTCCTCGCCGACGGGTACGCCACGAGCCGCGGCCGCCGTGGGGCGTACCTTCATCACGACGAGGTGAACGGGCAGATCCGCCCAAGGCGAAGCGCCCGACTCACGGCGATCACCAATGGCGGAGCGATTCCGGACAATTTCGACTACGAAGTCCGGCTCCAGCCGGAGGGCCTCCGTGTCGGAACCGTCAACGAGGACTTTGCGATCGAGAGCATGGCGGGCGACGTCTTTCAGCTCGGCAACATCTCCTACGAGATCCTCCGCGTCGAGCCAGGCGTCGTCCGGGTGGCGGACGCCCGCGGCAAGCCGCCGAGCTTGCCGTTCTGGCTCGGTGAGGCCCCTTCTCGTGACGACTTGCTGTCCGCATCGGTGAACGCGATCCGAGAAGCCGCCGAAGCCCGGGGTGACGACATCGACGGCGTCGTTCGAGACTTGACCGAAGACGCCGAACTCGCGCCCCTCGCCGCCCGGCAACTCGCCGAGTACCTGGTCGCGTCCCGCAAAGCACTCGGTGCGATGCCAACGCGCAAGACGATCATCCTCGAGCGCTTCTTCGACGAAACCGGGGCGATGCACTTGGTGGTCCACTCGCCTTTCGGGAGTCGGATCAACCGAGGCTGGGGACTCGCGCTCCGCAAACGCTTCTGCCGGAGCTTCAACGTCGAGCTCCAAGCCGCGGCCACCGAGGATGCCATCGTTCTCTCGCTCGGACCGACCCACAGCTTCCCCCTCGAGGACGTGTTCCGTTTCCTCCGCGCCGAGAACGTTCGAGACGTGTTGATCCAAGCCATGCTGGATGCGCCCATGTTCCAGACGCGTTGGCGTTGGAACGCGACGCGCGCCCTCGCGGTGATGCGCTTTCGGGGCGGGAAGAAGGTCCCCCCGCCGTTCCAGCGTATGCAAGCGGACGACCTTTTGGGCCTTTGCTTCCCGGATCAGGTCGCGTGCCTCGAGAACGTCGCGGGCGACCGCGAGGTGCCCGATCATCCCCTGGTGGAGCAGACGATCGACGATTGCCTCCACGAAGCCATGGACATCGACGGGCTCGAGGCATTGCTGGCTCGACTTCAAGCGGGTGAGCTCACGCTTCTGGCGAGGGATGTCACGGAGCCATCGCCGCTTGCCCAGGAGATCCTCAACGCGAAGCCCTATGCCTTCCTCGACGACGCACCGCTCGAGGAACGGCGCACCCAGGCGGTCATGCAAAGGCGCTGGCTCAACCCAGCGCAGGCGTCGGACCTCGGCGCACTCGACGCGAGCGCGATCGAACGCGTCAAGTCCGAGGCTTGGCCAGAGCCGCGAGATCTCGAGGAGATGCACGACGCCCTTCTGATGCACCACGGGTTTTCGGCGACGGAAGCCGAAGCCGGGGGCTGGCGCCCGTGGCTGACCGAGCTCGAAGCTGCGGGCCGTGCGACCCGATTCACCACCGACGAGGGGTTCTCGGCATGGACCGCCGCCGAACGCTGGCCGCTCGCTGAGGCGGCTTGGGAGAACGCCCAACCTGCGACCGAGGTGGTGGTCCCTTGTCGCTACCTCGGAGAAACCTGGACCCGAGAGCGCGCGACGCTCGAATGGGTCCGCGGGCGACTGCAGGCTTCCGGACCTGTGACCGCATCCGCGCTTGCGAGTGACCTTTCGCTTCCCGTCGCGTCGATTGACGCAGCCCTGGCGACGCTCGAAGGCGAAGGGTTCGTGTTGCAGGGCCGCTTCACCCCCGGCGGCGACGACGTGGAGTGGTGCGAGCGGGGGCTCCTTGCACGGATTCATCGCTACACGCTCAACCGGCTCAGAAAAGAGATCGAAGCGGTCAGCGCTGCGGACTTCATGCGGTTTCTGCTGGGCTGGCAACATGCTTCGGCCGAATCTCGATCCCAAGGCCCCGAAGGGCTCGCCGCGGTCCTGGAGCAGCTCGAAGGCCTCGAAGCCGGCGCCGCCGCGTGGGAGTCCGACGTTCTGCCCGTTCGGATGGAAGGCTACGACCCGAGCTGGCTCGACACCCTTTGTATGTCTGGGCGCGTCACCTGGAGCAGGAGAAGCCCTCCGTCGGGTCGCGCATCGAGCCCGATTCGGACCAGTCCGATCGCGTTCACCCGGCGAGAGCAAACCTCAACCTGGCGATTCACGGCGGTCGACGAGGAGTTCGTCAGTTCAGACGCCCAGTCGGTCCTCTCGATGATGCGAGCCTCCGGGGCGAGCTTCTTTGATGATATCGTCGCGGGCACGGGCCTGCTTCCCACGCAAACCGAGGCGGCGCTCGGAGAACTGGTGTCGCTTGGGTGGGTGACCGCGGACGGGTTCACCGGGCTTCGTGCGCTGCTAGCGCCGGACGCGAAGAAGCCAAGAAGGGGACGCCGCCAAGCGGCGGCCTACAGCATGGAGGCGGCAGGGCGCTGGACTGTGCTGCCGGCCCTACGCGAAGAACACGACGTTGAGGCGATCGCATGGACCCTCCTGCGGCGATGGGGGGTGGTCTTTCGCCGAGTGCTCGATCGCGAGGGCGACCTCCCTCCGTGGTACGAGCTTCTGCGTGTCTATCGCCGCCTGGAAGCCCAAGGCCGTATCCGTGGGGGTCGGTTCGTCGCGAGCTTCGCGGGCGAGCAATACGCGCTGCCCGAAGCCGTCACCGCGCTCCGCAAGACCCGACGCCAACCCAAGACCGGAGAGCTGACTTCGATCAGCGCCGCGGATCCGCTCAACCTCGTCGGGATCCTGACGCCAGGGCACCGCGTGCCCGCGACACCGAAGAACCGAATCCTGCTTCGTGATGGCGTTCCCACCGCGTTCCTTGAAGGCAGCGAGCCCCATTTCATCGACGACCCGGAACAAGACCGCTGGGCGCTGACACGGGCGCTCCAGCGTCAACCGATGCCAAGGGCGGTCCAAGCCTATCTCGGTAGCCGAGCTTAGCGAACGCAGGCACGCTCGCCAAAACGCGGCTTGATGGTACGCTCGCAACCGTCTCATGCCCGACCCGCTCGACAGGTGCTTCGCACCGGCGACGATCAACGGTCTCACCCTGCGTAACCGGCTGATCAAAGCTGCCACCTTCGAGGGCAAGTCGCCCGGAGGAATCCCGAGCCCAGCGCTCACCCGATTTCACGCGCGGATCGGGGAAGGCGGCATCGGGATGACGACGATCGCGTATTGCGCAGCCGAGTCCGACGGGCGCCTTCACGAAGACATGATGTACATGCACGAAGGAATCCGGCCTGAACTCGAGCACTTCATCCGCACGCTCCACGCGACGGGGGCCAAAGTGGCCGGGCAGCTCGGGCACGCAGGCGGCTTTACCAAGAACCGCGAGTTCCAGGGCAAGCGCCCCTTAGGCCCGTCCGGGGGCATCAACCCGCTGGGCCTCGGCTACGGCATGCCGTGGGTCAGCGCGATGACCCAAGCCCAGATCGACGAACGAGTCGCCGTCATCGCCAAGGCCGCCGGCTTCATGAAGTCGGTTGGCTTCGATGCCATCGAGATTCATTTCGGTCACGGCTACGGCATCAGTCAGTTCATCAGCCCCAAGACCAACAAGCGGAAGGACGAGTACGGCGGGAGTCTCGCGAACCGCATGCGGTTTGGCCTTGAGGTACTCGAGGCCGTGAGGACCGAGGTGGGGGACGACTACCCCTTGCTTGGCAAGATCAGCATGACCGACGGTGTCCCGGGAGGTGTCCAGTATGAGGACTCGGTCGAGATCGCGGCGATGCTGGAGGCGGGGGGCCTCGACGTCATCATCTGCAGCGGGGGCACGAGCAGTCACAATCCCATGCTGCTCTTCCGCGGGGACAGCCTCGCGCCCGGCCTGATCAAACACGAGAAGAGCCGCATGATGAAGCTGGGGATGAGGCTCGCCGCAAAGGCATTCTTCAAGGACTACCCATACGAAGAAGCGTACTTCTTTGAACCCGCACTCCGGATCCGGGATCGGGTGCAGTGCGGAGTTTGCTACATCGGCGGCGTCTGCACGAACGAGAGTATCCGCCGCGTGATGGAGGCGGGATTCGACTTCATTCAACTGGGACGCGCCTTGATCTTTGACCCCGATTTTCCGAAACAAGCGCAGTCCCGGCCGGGCTACAAGAACGGATGCAGCCACTGCAACCAATGCGCGACCCTCATCGAGGCACCGGGAGGGATCTATTGCGTAGAGCGACCCGACAACTTTGCATGACAAGCGATTCACCATGAGCACGCCGACCGAATCGATCGTCATCGCGCGACACACGATCCGTGGCATTGAAACCGATGCAAGCAGCACCGTGTCACCGGGTTGGCTCTCGCGAATGCTCGAGGCCGCTCGGTGGGAAGTATTTGGCCGCGACACCTTTGCGCTTCGAAACCGGATCGTAGGCGGCGTAGCCCGCGCGGCGTCGTTCGAGTATCACGAATCGCTCCGTTATCGAGACGAGGTCGAGCTCGTGACGTGGCTCGCCCGGGTCGGCCGCACGAGCTACGATTTCGGCCACGAAATGCTGCGCCTCAAGGACGGCGCCGTCGCCGTGCGAGCCAGGGTCACGGTCGTTCATATCGGTCCTGACGGACCGGCCCCGCTCGACGAAGACCTGTCCGCGGCGGTCATCGATCGACCGCTTCCAGACGCGGTGCGCTGGTCCGAAGGAGAGCGACGCTCGGTGTGGGCACGGCAGTGGATTGTCCGGCCGAGCGACCAGGATAGCTTTCGGCATGTGAACCAGGCGCGCTACGTCGACTACATCGACGATACCCGACAGTTGGCCGAGCTTGCGGGTGAACCTGCCGGGATCAGCGGGCCCCTACAGGCGCTCAGCGTCGAGTACCTCAAGGAAACTCACGCAGGGACCGAGGTGCGGATGGAAACGTGGCTCACCAACGACGGCACAAGCGCATTCGAACTCACCCAACTCGGGACAGGTGAAGTTCACGCGCGCGGGTCGGCACGCGGCTGACCCAAACCTCAGTTGAGTGTCGCGTCTGCGCTCAAGAGCGCCGTGATCGCTTGGTTGATGTCGGCTGTCGGGTCTTGCGCGCCCTCGATCGCGACGAAGGCCGCGTTGGCCGAGACGGCGGCGCTGACGACGTCGCTCACGGCCGCCGGTGGCCCGGTCAACTCCGCTGGCGCGATCGTCGCGTTGACTTGCGTGTAGGCCCGCCCGATGAAGTCTCGCGCATCCGCGTTGTTTCCGAGTCCGAGCGCGGTCAGCGCGCGACCGAGCAGGTCGAGCCCTTGATCGATCCCGGCACGCGCGCGGCCGGGTTCGGACGGCGAAGACAGCTGGTCGGGCGAGTACTTCGACATGCCGAAGAGCGTCCCGGTGTACATCGCACCGTCCGGTCCGACGATGGTCGCCGCGTAGACGGAGTTCTCACACGAGGTGTCGGCAAGAGTGACCCCCGAGCCCGGAATCACTTCGGTGTCGAGAAGCGTGTCGATCGCCGGGATGACCCGGGCCACCGACAAGAGCGCCGGGTCGCACGCACCAGTTCCGCCGGGTGCCCACAACACCGACGCGCCTGTGTCGTAGTCGAGGCCTTCCACGCCCCACTGACCAGCACGCTGGCCGATCCCGTAAACCAAATTGGATTGCGCACTGATACTCGGAATCCCGTTGGGGATACTCACCGTGTCGTTGACCCACACCGTGGCGCAGCTTTGGGTGACGGGATCCCAGTCGACGCGCTCCATTCCGAGCGGCGCCTTGGCGGGAATGCCGCCCTCGAGAGCGGACGCCAGGTTCTGTCCCACAGCGTTGCCGGTGACTATCGTCGGATTGGCGACGACATCGTTGACCACGATGGCGCCGTAGCCGCGGATCGCGATCGACTGCTCTGAGATCACCGTGGTCGCGGCCGGATCGCCGAACTGGATCGGAACCTCACAGGCAATCCGGGGGTCTTTGCCAGGAGCGATCGGCTGCCAGCCGGGAGGAATCTCATCACGCCAAATGAACAACAGGTTCATCAACTGCTGGCCATCGGCAATGACGACGAATTTGTCGTCGTCCTCGCGGGTACCCATCAAGCTCGGCGTTTGACCCGAACCCGGGCCGAGCCGAATCGGGCTTACGTTGGGATCGCTGTCGTACGGGACGCGCCAAGCTTGGGTCAGCGATGTCCCGTCCCAGTCGAACCGATACTGCGCGGCGCTCGTGACGACGTAGATGCCGCCGTCCTCGTCGATCGCGATGTTGTTGGACACCGTCTCGAGTATCGCTGGGTCCGCGGTCGCGCAGTTTGGGTTCGTCGACACGACAGGAATGGACCCGCCGACGTCCGCCTGCTCCGCATCCACCGGGATGACGAAGACGTTGCCGAACTCGGTCGCGAACGCGATGTGGCCATCGTAGGTCAGAGCCATGCCCGCGATGAGGTCGCTCGAGTTGCACAGGGCCTGATTCGGCAGGAAGAACACGCGACGTTTCAGCTCGATCGGGGAGAATCGATCTCCCGGCACGCTGTCCCCAAAGATCGACATGAAGTTGCTCCGCCCAGCGATGAAGTTCCCTTCGTCGTCGATGGCGGCGTAGGCCCCACTTAGCCCGAGCGGAATGATCGGCGGGTTCGTCTCTTCAAGAGCGGGCACATAGGTGTCCACCAGTTGAAACGTGTCGTGGTCGACCTTGACGATCGCCCCGTCGAGGCCAAGCACGCTGGCCCATGCGGCGCGACCCCCGTCGGCGTACGGCTCGGTGAACGAGATCATGATCGGCGCGCCGGTGAGATCGAAGTGCTCTGGTGTTACCGTGGCGCCGGGTTCGACACCGGGGCCAGGGTTCGAGGCCTGGGCGTAGGCACCCCGATGCGAACCGGGCCACAGGTTGTCGTCGTAAGTCGGGTTGCAGAGGGGTTCGTCGGGCGCCAGCGGGGTAAAGCAGAATTCGGCGAATGCCGGAGCGGTGCAGACGCTTGCCACGCAAGTGCCCGCGCCCGGGGTGCCTCCAGGTGGATCGCAGGTCGTGCCGTCTGGGTCCGCGACGAGGGTGCACGTTCCGTCCGCCGGGTCGCAAGCGCTCGAGAAGCACGGCACGGTGCTCGGTGCGCACACGGTGTTGTCGCAAATCGGCGCGCAAACGCCGGCCTGACAGCTCCCGGAGCCAAACCCGAGCGGAGGCACCGAGCAAACCGTCCCGTCTGGCGCGGCGGCCTGCGCGCATAGGCCACAGGTGAGCTCGCAGGTATCGACCGTGCACGGATCCCCGTCATCGCATGCCGCGTCTGAGATACACGTGTTCGTGACGCAGGTGCCGGCGCCATCACACTGGGCGAGCACGGGGAGAGCGCACGCGAGGTCGGTACACGCTGTACCGGCCGGAAGCGGTGCGTTGTCGCAAACCCCGACGCCTCCGACGACGTTGCAGCTGTCGACGGTGCAATCGCTCCCATCGTCGCAATCGATGAGGCTCGGGTCGCAGGGATCGAGGCCGGGACATGCGACCTCGACCACCTTGGTCTTGTCACAATCCTCGTCACCGTCCGTCGTCACCGCGGTGCAAACCGCCGTGGCGCCTGGCGTGCCACCGAGAGCCGGCGGGATGCAGGTAACGAAGAAGGTGCCTGCGGGGGGCGCACCGGGGAACGGTGCGGGGCCGACGCCGAGACCACCGGTCACGTCGCCAGTCCA
>JBCCEK010000039.1:0-25967 GCA_039030295.1 Myxococcota bacterium
AGCACCAAGCCCTCCGAGGTTGCGGTGGTGGCCGCCAAAACCGCAGACCGCGAATCGCGGTGAGCACCCCATAGACGCCATCGCGAGCGCACCGTGCGACGTCTACCCCTACATGTTGTGGGGGTCACCGACTGACCCGCACTTCTGGTCGCGCAAAACGTTGCAATGTCGTATGTTCAGTGATAGCCACGTGCAACTACTCCTTGTGGGGGCAGCTTGAAGATCAAGAAGCTCGAAATCGCCGGCTTCAAATCGTTCGTCGACCAGACCGTCGTCCACTTCGACCACGACATCACGTGTGTCGTCGGGCCGAACGGGTGCGGGAAGTCCAACATCGTCGACGCGATCAAGTGGGCCATGGGCGAGCAGTCCCCCTCGCGCCTCCGCGGCAAGCACATGGAGGACGTGATCTTCAGCGGGGCCGAGGGACGGGGCCCACATGGATTCGCCGAGGTCACCCTGACCTTCGACAACACCGACGGGCTCGCGCCTCCAGACTACCGAGATTACGCAGAAATTCAGGTCACGCGGCGTCTCGACCGGCAGGGTCGAAGCGACTACCTGATCAACAAGACGCCCGTTCGGCTGCTCGATGTGACCAACCTGTTCCTGGGGACTGGCGTCGGGAAGCGCGCCTATTCGATCATCGAGCAGGGCCGAATCGGATTCATCGTCACCTCGAAGCCCGAAGACCGTCGGACGATGATCGAAGAGGCGGCGGGGATCAGCAAGTTCAAGCTGAGCAAGCGGGCGGCCGAGCGCAAGATGGATCAGACGCGGCAGAACCTCCTGCGCGTCACCGACATCATCGGCGAACTCGAGCGAAGCCTCGCATCGCTGAAGCGGCAGGCCCAGAAGGCCGAGCGCTACAAGCGCTATAAGAAAGAGATGCGCGACCTCGATCTGTGGGTCGCCTCGCATCGGTTCCTCGAGCTTCACGGGCAGATCGGGGCGGTATCTGCCTCGCTCTCCAAAGCGAGTGAAGACGTTCAGGCGAGTCGGCGTGCGCTGGTCGCCCAGGAAGCCACCGTCGAAGCGGAGCGGGTGTCGCTCCATCAGATCAGCGCCGAAGTCGAGCGAGGCCAGGGCCACGCGTACGAACTCGACAACTCGGTGCGCCAGCTCGAAGGGCTGATTCGGCAGCAACAGGATCGCCAGTCGGCGCTTGCCGAGCGAGAAGAGCTCGCAGTTCGCGAGTTGGGCCAGCTCGACGACCGACGGGAGTCGTTGCGGCGGGAAGGCTCGACGTTGCGTGTGTCGTTGGGCGAGCTCGAAACCCTCGAGGCGGAGGCAGAGGCGCTCCTGGCGTCGGTCGAGGCCGAGCTTTCGCATCGAAGAGGCGCGGCGGCTGAGGCGGAGCAAACGCTTGAAGCCGCGCGTACCGAGTTGGCGGACGGTCGCGCGCGCATCGCTCGAGCCGAGGCTGTACTCGGTGGGTTCGAAGCTCGACGAGACGAAATTCGGCAGCGAATTACAGGGCTCCAGCAAGAAATGGAGGCCCTTGCCGCACGTGACGTCGAGTGCACGCAGCAGCGTGGCGAGCTCGAAGCACGAATGCGGGTTCTTCGAAGCGGAAAGGTCGAGACCGCCGAGCGGCAGGGTGAGATCGAAGGGTCTCTCAGCGCCGAGCGAGAGGCCTTGCAGCAGGCGGACACCGAGGTTGAGCGCATCCGCGAAGAGTTGGCTGTAACTCGCTCGCGGCTTCGGTCGCTCGACGAGATTCACGCCCGTTTCGAGGGCGTTGGGGCAGGCGCGCAGGCGGTGATGACGGGCTACGCGCCTGGCGATGGGTCACGGGCTGGGTTGGTCGGCCTCGTCGCCGACCGCCTTGAGTGCGCACCGGAGCACACCCGTGCCCTGAGCGCGGGGCTTGGCGGGTCGCTCGAAGCACTGCTCGTGCGCGACACCGACGCCGCGCTTCGTGCCGCGGAGTTTCTGGCGCGTGAGGGCAAGGGGCGTGCGACGTTTCTTCCTCGAGAGCCGACCGGGCGCCCGAGGGTGATCCCGGTGTTTCCCGTGGGGGAGGGGGTCGTTGGGCCACTCACCTCGTTGATTCGTTTCGCCCGCGAAGACGAAGCTTGGGTTGGCTATTTGTTGCACGATGTGCTCGCGGTCGACTCGTTGGCCACCGCGTCTCGGCTTCACGCCGAAGGGTTCGTAGGCAAGCTCGTGACCCTCGATGGGCAGGCCCTGTACGCGGATGGAACGGTCGCGGGCGGCGCCGAGGACGAATCGGCATCTCATCTGTTGGCGATGAAGCGTGAGATCCGCGAGCTTGGCGAAGCGGTCGTCAAGGGAGAAGTCGAGCTCGGCGAAGCCACGGCGCGACAAGGCCAGGTACGCGCCACAATCGCCGAGCGCCAGGCGGCCATCGACGCGACGAGGGTCGAGGCGCACGACGCCGAACTAGCCATCGTCGGCGCTGAGCGAGATCTCCGTGCTGTCGAGATGGAGGAGCAGCGCGCTCAAGAGCGGCGTTCGGCCATTGCGGTTGCGGAGCGCGAGGCGAGGGATGGTCTCGTCCAGATCGACCGCGACGAGGACGCCGCGAAGCGAGAGTTGGCCGATGCGCAGCGATTGGTTGCGACGGCCGGAGACAGCTTCAGCGCGACCGAGAGCGTCCTTAGCGAGCGGCGTCGATACGTCGAGGAACAGGCCGCACGGTCGACCGAAGTCAAAGTGCGAGCGACACAAGCGCACGAGAGGGCAGATCGCGAGCGTTCGATCCTGGGCCAGCTCGAACGTTCCGTCGCCGAGCTCGACGACCGCGAACGGCGGCTTCGAGACGACGTGAACGACGCGCACCGCGATCGCGGGCAGGCGGCAGGGCGCATCCTCCTACACCGAGGGCGCTTGGCTGAGGCCGCGCATGACGCGGCGGCCGCCAGGGACGCGCTGTCGAGGCAGCGCGCCCGATTCGATGAGGCCCAAGTGCAGCTCGGCAAGTCGGAGGCGGCGCTCAAAGATCTCCGAAGCGCGATCGACCAACAGTCCGACGAGTTGAACGCCCTAACGCTCCGCGAACGGGAGCTGACCCTCGGCATGGAGCACCTCGAAGAGCAGGTGGCCGAGAAGCACCGCGTTGAGCTCCAGCACGTGATCGGTGACTACCACGCGCGTCCGGTTCCGAGCGCGGAGGCCACGAGCCGTGCTGAAGAACTCCAGCGGTTGATCGATCGGATGGGCGAGATCAACCTCACGGCGATCGAAGAGTACGAGGAGAACGCAGGTCGTTACGAGCACCTCACCGCGCAACGGAGCGATCTAGAAGAGGCCCTCACCAAGCTCGATCGCGCGATTCGCCAGATGAACAAGGAAAGCAGGGCGCTCTTCCGAGAGGCATTCGCCGCCATCGACGAGCGTTTCAAGCGGATCTTCCCCTTGCTGTTCCGCGGCGGAAAGGCCGAGCTCAAGCTCACCGATCCGCGCGAGCTGCTCGAGACCGGGGTCGAAATCATCGCGCAGCCCCCCGGCAAGCGGATCGGGTCGCTCGAACTCATGAGTGGCGGCGAAAAGGCGCTTACCGCGGTGGCGCTGATCTTCGCGATCTTCCAGTACAAGCCGAGCCCATTCTGCCTGCTCGACGAGGTCGATGCGCCACTCGACGAGGCGAACATTGGACGTTTCGCCGAGTCGATTCAACAGATGACCGATCGCTCCCAGTTCATCATCATCACCCATTCCAAGCGCACGATGGAGTACGCCGATGTGCTCTACGGAGTGACGATGGAGCAACCCGGGATCTCGAAGCTCGTGTCGGTGGAGCTTCGCGGCGACAAGCGTCCCGTTCGCGCAGCCGTCGAAGCAGCCGAGTAGCCATCCCTCGGCGAAGGGTCGGCCTGGCACGCAGCTTCCAACAAAGTCGCTGCGACACAGACGAACCGGGGTAGGGTTCACGCCGTAACCACCATGGACGACTTGCCCCATTCCGAGCGACCGGCAGACGGTCCTGTCGCGTTTCTGGGGCTCCCGTCCGGGGTCGGGCTGGTCATGGCAACGATGATCGGTGCTGGCGTCTTTCTGAGCGCCGGGTTCATGGCGCAGGAGCTGAATCCGAGATGGATCATGACCGCTTGGGTCGTCGGCGCCGTTCTCGCGTTGGCCGGTGCCAGGACCTATGCCGAGGCAAGCATTCTCATCCCGCGGTCAGGCGGCGAGTATCGGTACCTGAGTGACCTCGTCCATCCGGTCGCGGGGTATCTAGCTGGTTGGGCGTCGCTCTTGATGGGCTTCGCCGCACCCGCTGCGATCAGCGCTTACGGCGCCGCAGCGTTCATCCTCGCGATGCTCGGAGTCACCGACGTGGACGTTCGCGCGGTCGCCACGATCCTGCTTGTCGTGCTGGTCGTCGTCCATGCGGCTCGCCTGGGCGTGTCGAAATGGACTCAGAACGCCCTGGTATCGATGAGTGTTCTCGCCATCCTTTCGTTCATCCTCGCGGGTTGGGTACTCGGGAGTCACTCCTGGCCGTCTTGGTCGGCTCCTGCGAGTACCGGCCGCTTCGAGGCACTTCCTTTTGCGACCAGTTTGTTCTATGTGGCGTACGCCTTCACCGGCTGGAACGCCGCGGCCTATGCCGCGGACGAGTTTAGGACGCCACGGCGCGACGTACCGCTCGCGATGATGATCGGGTGCGCCGTCGTCGGTGTGCTCTACCTGATGACGAACTGGGTCTTCGTCGCCAACCTCACGCCCGAACAGGCGGCTGCCGTGTTCGAGTACGAGCAGACCCGGGTGACCCTTGGGCATCTCGTGGCCGAGCAACTCCTTGGCGCCCATGGATCGCAGTGGATGTCGGCGGTCGTGGCCCTCGCCATGTTGTCGAGCGTGAGCGCCATGTTGTTGGTGGGGCCCCGCGTCTATGCCGTCATGGCGACCGATGGCTTCCTGCCGTCGGTCCTTCGTGGAACGCAAGGTTCTCCACCGCGCGCGTCGGTCGTCGTGCAGGGCCTGATCTCGCTTGCGCTCTTGCATGCGCACTCCGTTGGGGAGCTCCTCACCAACGTCGCGGGGGTGTTGATCGTGTTTTCCTCGCTCGTGGCTCTCGGGCTCTTCCTCGCGTCCCGGCGGCGACCGGATCTGCCTCGCCCGCGTCGAACGGCGCTCGCCGCCGCGCTACTGTACGTCGTGTCCTCGGGTTGGATGCTCTACAACGCATTCAAGGCGCGCACGGGCCTGCTCTCGTGGCTTCTGTTGATCGGCGTCGCAGGCCTTGGCGCCTACTTGTGGACGGTACGCCGCCGGCGGCAACGCTAGGTCAGGGTCCGACGATCGAATCGAGGGCTGCCGAATGGGCGTCTGCCAGTTCGTCGACGGGGATCGCGCAGATGCCGGTGATCTCGAGATCACGCCCCTCGACCGTGCCGAGTTTCGCGAAAGGCACGCCTAGGCGCTCGCAGATCGAAAGCGCCTCGTCGACGTTGGCGGCCGGAAGGCTCACGACGACACGGGAGGGCTCTTCGCTGAACAAGAGCGCGTGCGCAGGTGCGTCCTGAGCGGCGGGCAGGGAGACGACGGCCCCATGTCCATGCGCGATGCAGGATTCCGCGAGGCACGCGGCGATGCCCCCGTCGCTGATGTCGTGCGCGCTCGACAGCAGCCGCTTCTGGGCGAGCTCGAGTACCGCCCTTTGGAGGGCGGCCTCGCCGTCGAGGTCGATACCCGGTGCAGCCCCAGCCACCAAGCCCTGGGCTTGCATGAGCCACTCCGAGCCACCGATGGCACCTCTCGAGGGAACGCCGAGATGTGCCACGACGTCGCCCGGGTTCTGGAAGCCGAGGCCCAACCGATCGTCGGGCGCATCCAACTGCCCCACGACCGCGACGGTGGGGGTTGGCAGGATCGATTTGCCATCGGTCTCGTTGTAGAAGCTGACGTTGCCGGAGACGACGGGGGTGCCAAGCGCGTTGCAGGCGGCCGCCAGGCCGTCGATCGCCCGCGAGAACCGCCACATCTGCTCGGGGACCTCGGGGTTTCCGAAGTTCAAGCAGTCGGTGAGCCCTAGGGGTTTGGCGCCAACGCAAACCACGTTGCGCGCGCACTCGGCGACGGCCATGGCGGCCCCGGCGTAGGGGTCGAGCTCGACGTGTCGCCCGTTGCAATCTGCGGATACCGCGAGGAACTTCTCGCGGGTGGCGTCGTCATCGTGGCAGAATACCCGAATCACCGCCGCGTCGCCGTCACCTGGTCTAATGACGGTCCCGTCTTGTAC
Source organism: Myxococcota bacterium (assembly GCA_039030295.1). Lineage (GTDB taxonomy): Bacteria > Myxococcota_A > Polyangia > Polyangiales > Houyiibacteriaceae > SG8-38. Next base: position 6,212 of record JBCCEK010000039.1, read on the forward strand.
GATGTGGTCGTACTGCCGCCAGATCCAAGAGCGACTTCCGATGTTCGGCGAGCCGATCATTCGGACGACCTCGGCGCGCAAGTCGGCAGGCGCGTCGTCCCCCGCGGAGACCTCGGGTGTGGCCGGTGCGGTAAGCGTCTTCTGCGGGCGATCGTACTTCGGTGCTTCGTCAGTGAGCAGATCGACGGGCAGATCGACGACGACGACGGGATCGGGGCGACCAGGATCATCCTCAAAAGGGTCGTAGTCGGGGCTTGCCTTGCAAACGAAGCGACCGCTGTCGGTGACACGTCCGACGATCGATGCGTCGAGATCCCACTTCGCACAGATGTCGAAGACCTCTTGTTCGCGACCTTCCTTCGCGACCATGAGCATCCGCTCCTGAGACTCGCTCAGCAACATCTCGTAGGGGCTCAGCGCCCGAGTACGTCGGGGGATCGCGTCGAGGTCGAGCTCGATGCCATTGCCGGCGCGCGCGGCCATCTCGACCGACGAGGAGGTGAGGCCGGCCGCTCCCATGTCCTGAACGCCGGAGAGACAGTCTGTGGCGAAGATCTCGAGGCAGGCTTCGAGCAGAAGCTTCTCCATGAAAGGATCTCCGACTTGCACCGTGGGCAGCTTGCTGTCGGTTTCTTCGCCGAACTCGGCGCTCGCCATCGTGGCGCCGTGAATTCCGTCGCGTCCCGTCTTCGCACCCACGTAGAGAATCGGGTTCCCGAGCCCCTCGGCGCGGCCGAAGAACAGAGACTCGGTCTTGGCCACACCGACGGTGAACGCGTTGACCAAGATGTTGCCGTCATAGCTCGCGTCGAACTGAACTTCGCCCCCCACGGTGGGTACACCGATGCAGTTTCCGTAGCCTCCGATCCCCGCAACGACACCCTTCAACAGGTGTGGGGTCTTGGGGTGGTCAGGTCGCCCGAAGCGAAGCGAGTTGAGGGAAGCGACAGGGCGAGCGCCCATCGTGAAAACATCTCGCAGGATCCCACCGACGCCCGTCGCCGCTCCCTGATATGGTTCGATGTAGGATGGGTGGTTGTGCGACTCCATTTTGAAGACCGCGCAGAAGCCATCGCCGATGTCGACCGCGCCGGCGTTCTCGCCGGGCCCTTGCACCACTTGAGGTCCCTCGGTGGGGAGCCTCGACAGATGGATGCGCGATGACTTGTACGAGCAGTGCTCGGACCACATGACGCTGATCACCCCAAGCTCGGCGTAGCTCGGCTTTCGATTCAACGTGTCGAGTACGTGGGCCCATTCACGGTCCGCCAATCCGAACTCGCGGGCGAGCTCGGGGGACGCGTCCGGCTCCCCTGGGAAGTTGTCCGGGGTCTTCATGATCGGCGCTCCAGGTGTTGACGGAGCGACTGGAATAGGTGCAGACCGTCCTCGTTGCCGAGGATGGCTTCGCTCGCGCGTTCCGGGTGAGGCATCATGCCGAGCACGTTCTTCTCACGGTTGTAAACCCCGGCGATGTCGTCGACCGCCCCGTTGGGGTTCGCGGCGGTGCCGCTCGGAGGATCGCCGCGACGCGTGCAGTACCGAAACGCGACCTGGTCGTTGGCTTCCAGCTCGGCGAGCACCTCCGCGCTGCACTGATATCGCCCGTCGGCGTGTGCGATGGGTAGGCGGAGTACCTTCGCCTCCGAGGCCCGGGTGAAAGGACCATCGTTTTCGACCCGGACGTAGATGTCGCGGCACTCGAACCGAAGATGGGCGTTTCGGGTGAGGGCGCCAGGCAGCAGCCCCATTTCGGTCAGCACTTGGAAACCGTTGCAAATCCCGAGAATCGGGCCGCCACCGGCCGCAAACTCCCGGATCGCCGAGACAATCGGGCTGAACCCCGCGATCGCGCCCGCCCGCAGGTAGTCTCCGTAGGAGAATCCTCCTGGGATGACGATCGCGTCGGGACTTCCGAGAGAGGTTTCTTTGTGGAAGGTGTACCAAGCCTCCGCGCCCACGACATCTCGAACGGTGTGGAGGGCGTCCCAATCGGCGTTGGAACCTGGAAATTGTACGACGGCGACTCTCATCAGGGCGCTTTGGGTCTCCCGGCGCGCGGAGCATACGGACAGCCCGCGCCCAAGGCAACGTGGACGTTGGCTATTGCACCAGCTCGAAGTAACCGTGTGCGATCTCGGGGGGTAGGCCACTCATGGGCGTAAGCCGAAAGACGATCGCGCCCCGGCAACTCGAGGCCTCGACCTGCCCGTAGGCGCGGCTGTCTTGCCCCATGTAACCGCGGTAGTCCCCGAGGAGGTAGACCTTTCCAGGTTGGACCGTTGTCTTCTTGACCAGATGCTGCGGGTCGCTTCGGGTGAGGAAGATCGTATGTCGGTTTCCCGATATCTCCTCGGTACCGTAGGCGACGGAGCGCTTGAGGTCGTTGTCTTCATTGTAGAACTCGGTCACCCCCCGCTCATCGAACGGAACCCTTGCGCCGTCGATGTCGAGGGCATCCCGGAAGGAACCGATCGTCTGCCCTTCCGTCGCAACGACCCGGCCCACAACCCAGCCGTCCTCCGAGGGGTGGCGGCAGACGGCGATCTTGTTGAGGTTGGGCTCGGTCCGCTTGTTGATGACGACTCGCTCTCCGCGGAGCAGCGTTGGGGCCATGCCGTTGTGGCCCATCTCGGCCACGTCGAAGAGGGCGACCTTCAGGACCAGCAACACCACGATGACTGCGGCACCGATCCACGACAGGCACCCGAGTCCGCTCTTCACGATCCCCACGGGTCGGCTATCCCGCGTCGGCGGGGAGCTTGTCAAGCGCGACCACGCATTGGTCGACTTCACGGCGTGGGTCTTCGGCTCGGTAGACGGCGCGACATACCGCAGCCCCGAAGCCGCCCGCCGTTCGTAGGCGCCCGACGTTTTTGGCGTTCAAGCCTCCGAGGCCGAACACCGGCATGTCGATCGCATGGGCCGCCTCGGCAAACCCTTCAACGCCAAGGGGGCCGTTTTTGCCGGGGACCTCGAAGACAGGGCTGAGGAACCCGTAGTCGGCTCCGGCGTCGACTGCGGCGACCAACCCGTCCCGATCGTGCCTCGACACGCCTACTCGCATGGACGACGGAACGAGCGTCCGCGCCTGCGAGACCGAAAGGCCACGTTCGCCGAGGTGGACTCCGTCCGCACCGATTCGAACGGCGATGTCTGCGCGCCCGTTGACCACCAAAGACGCGCCGCATTCGTGCGTGAGCGCTCGGAGCTCACGGCCCCAATCGAAGACCAGGCGGTCTGATGTGTTCTTCGCTCGGAGCTGAACACCGACACGCTCGCGTCGATTGCCGGCGAGCGCTCGCCGAAGCGGTCCGACCGGGCCCCCGGGGTGTTCGGGATCTGTGATCAACCACAGGCGAGGGAGAGCGCCGTCCATCCGGTCTGCCCGCGCCTACGTGCGGCCGTCTTGGTCGGAGCCGATGACCCCCTCGAGTGGACTCGAGGCGGTCGCGTAGAGCTTCTTTGCGATCCGTCCTGCCAAGAACGCGTCCCTTCCCGCGGCGACCGCATGCTTCATTGCCCTCGCCATTCGCACTGGATCCTCGGCTCCTGCGATCGCAGTGTTCATCAGGACGCCGTCGATCCCGAGCTCCATGGCGACCGCCGCGTCGGATGCGGTTCCAACCCCCGCGTCGACGATGACCGGGACGCTCGCGTGCTTGACGATGATCTCGATGTTGAACGGGTTGCGGATCCCAAGCCCGCTTCCGATTGGGGCGGCCAGCGGCATGACCGCGGCGCAGCCCAAGTCTTCGAGGCGACGCGCCGCGATCGGATCGTCGTTGAAGTACGGGAGGACTGTGAACCCATCCTTCACCAGAGTTTTCGCGGCCTCGAGGGTGGCAGGCACATCCGGGAAGAGGGTCTTCTCATCGCCGATGACCTCGAGTTTCAGCAATGGGGTGTCGAGGAGCTCGCGAGCGAGCCTCGCCGTACGGACCGCGTCTTCGGCCGTGTAGCATCCCGCCGTGTTCGGGAGGATCGTGTAGCCGCCGTCGCGCAGCACGTGCATGATCGTTTGGTCGCCGGTCGCCTGGAGATCCACTCGGCGGACCGCGACGGTGACGACCTCGCACCCCGATGCTTCCAGCGCGAGCCTCGCGGTGTCGAGGTTCGGGTATTTCCCGGTTCCAGTGAACAGCCGGGACGCAAACTCGAACGTTCCGATGTTGAGTCGATCGTCGTGCACTCATCCTCCTCCAACGAAATGGACCACCTCGACCTGGTCGCCTTCGGCGAGTGCCGTGGAGCCGTGTTGGGCGCGTGGCACGACTTCTTGGTTTCGCTCCACCGCAACCAGCTCGTCGGCGAGCCCAAGAGTCGCGAGCAACCCCGCGACGGTGGTGTCGGCGTCTACATGTCGTTCTTCTCCGTTGACCAAGAGCCGCATGAGGCGGAGGGTAGGGCCGGGGTGCGTGCCCCGCAAGCATCTAGGTGCCCTTCGCACCGCTTGGCTCCCGATGATAGGCTCGCGCCGTGAACCGAATCATCGAGGGAGACAGCGCGGTGATCCTGCCGACGCTTCCCCGCGCGTTTGCGAGGTTGGCGTACGTCGATCCGCCCTTCAACACCGGCCGGACACAAGCTCGGGCGAGGGTGCAAGTCCGGGCTTCTGAGAAAGGGTCGCGCACTGGGTTCGGGGGGCGCCGGTACGATGTCGAGCACGTCGAGAGCCCCACGTACGCAGATGACTTCGACGACTACTTGGCGTTTCTACTGAAGCGGATCGAGGCCGCGCTCCCGTGCCTCACGCCCGACGCGTCGCTCTTCGTTCATTTGGACTATCGCGAAGTGCACTATGTGAAGGTTGCGCTCGATGATCTGCTCGGCCGGGCCTGCTTCAAGAACGAAATTGTGTGGGCGTACGACTTTGGGGGTCGCCCCAAGAGCCGCTGGCCCGCGAAGCACGACACGATTCTTTGGTACGTGCGCGATCCGAAAGACTACGTGTTCCATTTCGACGAAATGGACCGCATCCCTTACATGGCCCCCGGCCTCGTCGGTAAGGAAAAGGCAGCTCGAGGCAAGACCCCGACCGACGTTTGGTGGCACACGATTGTGCCGACCAGTGGGAAGGAGAAGACCGGCTACCCGACGCAGAAACCCCTCGGCGTCCTCGAGCGAATCGTGAAGGTGCACAGCGACCCAGGCGATACGGTTCTCGATTTCTTTGCAGGCAGCGGCACGACCGGCGCGGCCGCCGCGAACCATGGTCGTCACTTCTGCATGATCGACGCGAATCCCGAGGCGATCGACGTGATGGCGGCGAGGCTTGCGGCTTACGAGCCCGAGCTGACACGCCAATCCTCCGAGACCGTACCCACGTGAAACACATCGGCTGCGACGTGTCTTCGAAACTGTCCGCCCGAGTGAACGCCAGCTAGCGAGGCACGAACTCGACCTCGAACAGCGCTGGCCAGTACTTCCCGGTGAGCAGGAACGTGCCCGTGTCGGTTCGATACGCGATGCCGTTCAAGACGTCGGCGGCAAATGCTTCCCGCGAAGACAGGAGACCTCTAGCGTCGATCACACCGGTGACCTCGCCTGTGCTTGGATCGATGCGGAGGATCTCTTGGCGTCGCCAGACGTTGGCGTAGACCGTTCCGTCGACGCACTCGAGCTCGTTGAGCTGCGACACGGGCACTCCGTCGCGACGAACGGTGACCCGGCCACGGATCGCCATGCTGTCCGGGTCGCGAAACGTGAGGGTGGCCGAGCCATTGCTCATGACGAGTGCCTCTCCATCGTGGCAGAGCCCCCATCCCTCGCCCGAGTACTGCAGTGTTCGTTCTTCCCCAAGGTCGTCGAGGTTCGACACGATCGCCACCTCTTCGCGCCATGTGAGTTGAATCAGTCGCTGCCCCACACGGGCCAGTCCCTCACCGAAGAACTGCGGGCTGAGTTCCCGTTCTGCGAGTACTTTGCCATCGCGTAATCGGACGCGTCGCAAGGTCGAGCCCCCATACTGACCGGTGCTCTCGTAGAGTGCGCCGTCGGCCCAGAGGAGGCCCTGGGTGAATGCGGTGACGTCGTGGGGGTAGCGCTCAACGACGCGTGCTCTTAGCAATTCGACTTGAGGCCGCTCCGGTTCGGACGGCTCGAATTCGACCGGGGTGACGGTTTCTTCGGCCGGCGTTTCGCAGCTCTGCCCGAGCAAGAGGGCCATGGCGATCGCGCCGCCGAGGAACATCCCTCCCCACAGGGCCGCCACCGAACGTCGCTCGGCTTGCGGCTCCGTTGGCGTCTTCGTCGGGGCGCTCCGTTTCATGCTTGCTGGAGCGTAGCCGCGAGTCCGGACGACGCCAATGCTTGACCCGATCGATCCCACCCATTAGCCAGAACCGGTGCCGACAGGTTCTTCGAAACCACGCCGCCCCAAGATTCAGGACGCGGACGCTTCGCTGCGTCCGACTCGTGCGGAGATCCGCCTCGACGCGATCGCACGGAACTTGCGGGTTGTTCGCGAGGCCGTCGGCGGCGCCAAAGTCTTGGCGGTCGTCAAGGCGGATGCCTACGGCCACGGCATCGTGCCGGTCGCGCGGAAGTTGCAGGCCGAGCGGGTCGACGGGTTCGGCGTCGCCCTCGCCGAAGAGGGGCTGGAGCTCCGGGAGTCCGGTATCGACCGCGCCATCCTCGTGTTGAACGGGATCCACGGCGGCGCCCACAGTGACGTTGTCGCCGCCGGGCTGACTCCGGTTCTGTACGAACTCGATGAAGCTGCCGCCTTCGAGGCGGCCTGCGGAGATCGTCACGTCGACGTTCACCTCAAGGTGGACACCGGGATGGGACGGCTCGGAGTCCCGTTCGATGTGCTCACCGAGTTTCTCGCGGGGCTGCGCGCCTATCCGTCGATCCGCATCGTCGGGCTTATGACCCATCTGTCGACGGCGGATGCGGACCCGGAGTTCGTCGCGACCCAGCTGGACGCCTTCGAACGAGCGGACGGCTTGGTGCGCCGGTACGGGCATGAGCCCGTAGTGCGGCACGCCGCGAACAGTCCGGGGCTCTTCCGACACCCCGAAGCGCGATACGACTGGGTTCGCCCGGGCCTCGCGCTCTATGGCTACCCAGGAGCCGAGTCAGTGTCCGCGCCACTCGAGCCCGCGATGCGATGGCGCACGGAGGTGATTCGGCTTCGAAACCTCAAGCCCGGTGAAACCGCCGGATACGGAAGGACGTTCGTCGCGACGCGACAGACCCGACTCGCCACGATTCCGCTTGGCTATGGCGACGGCCTCATGCGCTCGGCCTCGAACCGCGCCGAGGTACTGGTGCGAGGCCGGCGCTGTCCTGTCGTCGGCAACGTGTCGATGGATCTCACGACTGTGGATGTGTCGGCCGTTCCCGACGTCGCACTCGGCGATGAGATTCTGCTCTTGGGGAGCCAGGGACCGGAGTCGCTTGACGCGCGCGATCTGGCCCGGACCACCGGCACGATTCCTTACGAAGTACTGACGAACGTGTCCCGCCGGGTGCCCCGTGTTTATCTCGACGGCTGACTTCGGCACACGAAACCGTGCTATGAAGCGGCGTGACTGACGCCGCCCCGACAGCGTCTTCCTCCTCCCGAGAGGACCGCGTTCAACGAGGGCTGCGGGCCGCGCGCGATTGGGTTCTGCGCCTCCTGCTCGCCCCATTCGTCGAGGTGGGTGCGCTCTTTCGCCTTCTGACCGAGTCGCTCTTTTGGGCCGTGCGGCCGCCGTTTCGCGGCCGACTGTTCGTCTCGGCGATGGAGTTCATCGGGATCGGATCCCTCTTTATCGTGTCGCTCACCGCGCTCTTCGTCGGCGGGGTTCTGGCGTTGCAACTGGTCGACGGCTTCCGTGATTTCGGGGCAGAGAACCAAACCGGCGCCGTGATCGGGCTCGCCTTGGCGCGCGAGGTTGGCCCTGTATTCGCGGCCCTGATGGTGACGAGCCGCGCGGGAAGCGCCATGACGACCGAGCTCGGCTCGATGCGGGTGACCAATCAGATCGACGCCCTCGTCTCGATGGCCGTGAACCCGGTTCAGTACCTGGTCGTGCCGAGGTTGGTTGCGGGGTTCGTCATGGTCCCGGTACTCACGATGCTCTTCGACGTCGTCGGCGTATTCGGTGCCTTCTGCGTCGCAGTGTTCTTGCTCGGCCTCGACCCAGGTGTCTTCATGGACCGGCTCCAGTGGTTGGTCGACTGGGACGACGTCTCGCAGGGCCTGATCAAAGCCATGGTGTTTGGGGTCGTCGTCAGCCTCATTGCCTGCCGACAAGGATTCTATGCGAAGGGTGGGGCGGCCGGCGTTGGGCGCGCGACCAACCGCTCGGTCGTGCACAGCGCGATAGCCATCTTGATGCTGGACTACCTCGTGACGAGCCTGGTCCTTGGAGAGGGCTTCCTCTGATGAAGATCTTCCGTCGCAACCTGATGCGTCCGACTCGTCCGACCGCGCCGGCCGACGTCGTGAGTGACCCGATCCACGTTCGGATTCGCGACCTCCACAAGTCGTACGACGACCATCACGTGTTGCGCGGGGTGTCACTCGACATCCATCGTGGAAAGACCAACCTGATCATCGGCCCTTCGGGGTCTGGCAAGAGTGTCCTCATGCGTCAGCTCATCCGTCTCGAGAAACCGGACTCGGGAGAGATTCTGGTCAACGGGGTGGATTTCGCGCAGCTTTCTGGGCTGGCGCTCGACAACGGACGTCGCACCTTCGGCATGGTGTTTCAGATGTCCGCACTGTTCGATTCGATGAGTGTCTTCGACAACGTCGCGTTTCCCCTCCGAGAGCACACCGACATGTCTCGCAAAGAGATCAGGGCGCGCGTGATGGAACGCCTGGCCGGCCTCGGCATCGCCTCGGCCGCAAGAAAGATGCCGTCCGAACTCTCGGGGGGCATGCAGAAACGCGTGGCGGTTGCGCGGGCGATGATCGTCGAGAGCGAGATCCTGATTTACGACGAGCCCACGACAGGCCTGGACCCGATCACGACCGAAATGGTGGACGACCTGATCACCGAAGCCGAAGACCTGTTCGGCGTCACTTCCGTCGTGATCAGTCACGACATGGCTTCGGTCGTCCGTATCGCGGACCACCTCAACTTCTTACACCAGGGGCAGATCGCGGCGACCGGCACCCCCGAAGAGCTCCTTCACAGTGACCACCCCGCGACGGCCGAGTTCATCCGCGCCTCTCGCATCAGTCTCGAGTAGCGGCGTGAGGCCAAACGGGCCAAAGTCGGCCCCGTGTCAGATTCGGACGAGACGATCCTGAAGGCGCACGACGCAGCGATGGCACGTGGCGAAGACGGGTACTTGGACCCAGTGACGGGGCTCTTCGTCATGACGGCCTCGTTCTTGCGCGCCCGGGGCAAGTGCTGTGGCACGGGGTGTCGTCACTGCCCCTACGACGAAGCGACTCAGCGGGCTGCGGGCCGACCGCGATAGGTGTGCCGGCCATGGTCGAAGGCACTGCTGAGGATTCTGGATCATCGCGGCGCGCCAACTGGACGCTCACGGTCTTGCTGCTGGCCTACATTCTCTCGTTCATCGACCGAAACGTGATGGCGATCCTCGTGCGCCCGATTCGCGAGTCGTTCGACATCAGTGACTTCGAGTACGGCCTCCTTCACGGACTCGCATTCACGCTCTTCTACACGCTCCTCGGCGTTCCCATCGCGCGCCTCGCCGATCGCCGGACGCGCCGAACGATCGTGGGGGTCGGCGTGCTCTTCTGGAGCCTGATGACTTGCCTCTGCGGCGTGGTGAAGAGCTTCGGGGGGCTCTTCGTGGCGCGCATGGGCGTAGGCGTGGGTGAGGCCGCACTGTCGCCGTCCGCCCACTCGCTGCTGAGCGACCTCTTTCCAGCCCATCGATTGCCGCGCGCCCTCTCGATCTACACCCTCGGGATCACCATCGGCGGAGGCATGGCCTACATGGTTGGGGGTTGGGTGCTCGGCGCGGTCGGAGAAACCGCGGTCACGCTCCCGTGGGTCGGCACTCTGCGCCCTTGGCAGCTCACGTTCGTGGTAGTCGGCCTGCCGGGGTTCGTGGTAGGCGCCCTCGCTTGGACCATTCGAGAGCCCTCGCGCAAGGGACGCCTTGTTGAAAGCGGAAGTGAGCTCCCGCTTCGCGAAGTACTAGGCTACTTCGGACGCCACGCCCGAACGTACGTCGCGATCATCGGGAGCGTGTCGATGCTCTCGATTCTCGGGTACGGCACAATCACTTGGTACGTCGAGATGCTGATTCGTCGGTTCGGTGCGGACCCCAGTGAGATCGGGCCCGTGTTCGGCTGGATCTTCGTGATCGCCGGGAGTCTCGGCGCCTTGTCGGGCGGCCTACTCGCGGAGCGGCTTCGGGGCCGCGTGGCGGATCCCAACCTTCGCGTCGTCGCTCTCGCCGCGCTGGCCTGGATCGTCCCCGGCGTCGCCGGCCCGTTCATGCCCACCCTGGAGGGGGCGCTGTGGATGGCCGCGCCCATCCTGTTCCTGATGAGCAGCTACTATGGGCCAGCCATCGCGGCGCTGCAGACGGCTACACCGAACGAGATGCGAGCGCTCGCGTCGGCCGTTCTTCTCTTCGCGGCGAACATGTTGGGTCTCGGCGCAGGCCCGGCGCTGGTCGGTCTACTGACCACGCACATCCTCGGCGGAGACGATACGCTCCACGTCGCGCTCGCGAGCTTCGCGGCCATCCTCGCCCCCTTAGCCGCCCTGATCGCCACCCGAAGCCCGGAGCGTCCCTCATGAGGGACGCTCCCCACTCAGTAATTTCGGGCGACGATTTCGCTGACTTTGCCGCGTCCGCCCGCGTTGCAGTTGATCGCGCGGGGCGCTGCCACGGTGTCGATCCGGAAGTCCACGTAGAGTTCGCGGATGAACGGAACATCGCTGTTCGACAGCATCAACTTGCAACCACGCCGATCGAGCTCGCGGTAGACGTCGCGAAGTCGCGTTTGGTCGTCTCGTGAGAACCCGCCACTGGCGTACGAGGTGAAGCTAGAGGTCGTCGAGACGGGTTCGTAGGGAGGATCGAAGTAGACGAAGTCCCCGGGTTTGGCCGACTCGATCAGCGCCTCGAACCCCGCACATTGCAGGTCTGCTTGTTCGAGCGCTGCGCTCGCCGCACGAAGCCTTCCTTCGTCGAGGATCTTGGGGCTCTTGTACGAACCCACGGGAACGTTGAACTCGCCTTTGCGGTTCACGCGGTGGAGGCCATTGAAACAGGTCTTGTTCAGGTAGATGAACATGGCTGCGCGCGTCGGTCGTGCCAGGCGCCTGGCTGCGTTGTAGCGGCTCCGTACCTCGTAGTACCGCTCCTTCGAGTGCCTTCGCGCCAGCAACCCGAGCGACTGGATGACACCTTCGACATCGTCTCGAATGGCTTCATACGCGGCGATCAGCGCCGGGTTGATGTCCGTGAGGAGGGCGCGGGTTGGGCGGCGCGAGAAGAAGAGTGCGCCACCGCCGACGAAGGGTTCGACATGACGCATGCGGGCCGCCCCGGTCGGCAGAAGCGGGCGCAGTTGGCTGAGCAAGCGACCCTTGCCCCCGGCCCATTTCACGAAGGGCGCAGGCTCCTGGAGGGCTTGCTCGAGCCGGGTCGCGGCCGCCGAAGATGTCGTCATATGTAGTATGATCGCCTACACATGACGGAGACTCAAAAAAACAGCGCCGATCGACGAGGGAGGTTCAGGTCGCCCCGCAACTCACGGCGGGGGAGCGAAGGACTCGGATCAACTGGCGTCGCGGATGACGTCGGCGAGCCTCGCGACCGCTTCTTCGAGCACTGGCATCGGGGGACCGAACGAGAATCGGACGTGGTTGGCGAAGCGCGACGGTCGGCCCGTTCTGCGCTTCCCAGGGTTCACGTCGAAGAAGTGACCTGGGACGCAGATCACCTGTTGGTCGAGTGCGGCTTGGAAGAACGCGTCGCTCGAACGAAGCGACTCTGGCAGACTCCCGAGGTTCCCCCACGCGTAGAAGGTGCCCTCGGGTTCGAGGTCGAACGTGATCCCGAGATCGCGAAGCGCGCCCACCAGGAAGTCACGCTTCTTGCGGAACTCGCCTCGGAGCGCCGCGGTTTCGGCCAGCGTCGGTGCCTGCTGAACCAACTCGATCGCCGCTCGTTGCATGGGTGCGACTCCGCCGCCGTCGAGGAACGAGCCAGCGCTCGCCGCCGACTCGATGACGCGCTTGGGCCCGAGGATCCAGCTCACCCGGAACCCGGGGTAGCGCCAGTTCTTGGTGAGCCCGTCGAACACGATCACCGGATCGGTTTCGACGTCCTCGACATACTTGGCCGCGCTCACGATGGGTTCGTCGCCGGCCCAGATGTAGTGCGAATAGAACTCGTCGAGCATGAGGGCGCAGCCGAGTCGACGAGCGCAGTCGACCCATCCCTCGAGCACTTCGCCTCGGACGGCCTTGCCTGTCGGGTTGCACGGGTTGCTGAGGAGAATCGCGTTCAGACCGAGCCCGAGGATCTCGCGCTCGAGCCTCGCCGCGGTGAACTCGTAGCCTGTCTCGGGGTCCAGCAGCAGTGGGATCGGAAGAAACCGCCGAAATACATCGAGTACCTCTTCGTAGGCGGTGTAGTCGGGAATGAAGTGCCCAAGGTGAATCGGCGCCACTGCCGCGCAGGCGCGCATCACCGCAACTCGGCCGCCCCCCGCGATGCCCACGTTTTCGGCCGAATACTGGGATTTCATCCCGCGTCGAAAGAGGCCGTTGTACAGGTCGGCGACAGCCTCGCGGAGTTCCCACAGGCCTGGTACGGGTGCGTAGTCGAGGTCTTGGCCCAGGACGTCGATCTGCGAAACCCGATCGGGTGCTCCGGGGAGCGGGCCGGTGTCGGGTTGCCCTTGGCCGAGGTTGCACCAGCCTGGTGCATCGAACCGAAAGCCGCGCTTCTGCGCCTCCACCGTGACGTAGATCACGCCGGTACGCGGGACCGGACGAAACGCCGAGAGGTCGTGGGTGTCGCTCGTTGGGTTCGGACGCCTCGGATCCATCGGGAGGCGCACTCTAGCAGAAGTCGCCAAATGCGATAGCCTTGCGCCATGGATGTGCTCCGGATCGAGGCGCTTGATGTCGACTGTGTCGTCGGCGTCTATCCTCATGAGCGCGACACCCCTCAACCGCTACGAGTCGACGTCGAGCTCCGCCTCGACACCGAAGAAGCGGGCACGCGTGAGAGCTTCGCGTCGACGATCGACTACGCGTCAACGGCGTCGGAGCTCGTGTTCCTTCTGCGTAGCTGTCGGTTCAAGATGCTGGAGACGGCCGCGCACGTGCTCGCTCGGTACCTTCTCGCGCCGCCGGTGGTACGAGGTCGCCGACCTCAGGTTCGTTCGGTTCGTATTCGTCTCACCAAGCCCAACGCCCTCGACGGACGCGCGATCCCATCCCTCGAGATCGAGCGGGACGCACACTGGTGTGCGCTCACGGTCGAGACCAAGGCGTTCGGGACGGTCGACATCATCCACGAGACCAAAGATGCGGGAATCTACCGGCTAAACATCGCGCCGGGCCGCTCGATTCCCCTTCACCTCCATCGGCAGATGCATGAAGCGGAGATGGTTCTGGGAGAGGGGCTCTTGTGCCAAGGCGAGCCCTGCAGTCCGGGCACGGTCCACCGATGGCCGCTTGGGGCCGCCCACACCTATCACAACCCGACCGATCGGACGCAGACGATCCTCTGCGTGGATTCGCCGCGCTTCATCGAGGAAGACGAGATCGAGGTGGACGGCGAACCCGCGGAGGTGCCCGCGGAGGCGCCTTGGGTCCCGGCGCAGCCGACGAGGCTTCCGTGAACGTCTCGGCGGGCCGGGTCCTCGTCACCGGTGCGAGCCGCGGGATTGGGAGAGCGACCGTCGAGAAGATCCTCGCGCAAGGGGGGCGAGTCGTCGCCGTCGGACGTGACGAGAAGAAACTCGAACAGGTCCGTGCCCTCGCACCTGACCGAGTTCACGTGGTCGCCGCCGACCTTGGACGCACCGACGCGCTCGGCAAGCTCGCCGACGTCGCCGTGGACGCGTTCGATGGGCTCGACGGCCTCGTCAATTGTGCCGGTGTGGCTCGCTACGAGTCGGTCGGCGCGATCTCATCGGACGCGGTCGACCTTCAAGTGCGCGTCAACTGGCTCGCGCCGCTCTTTCTGTCGCAGCACGTCGCCGAGAGTCTTCGGGGGCGGGGCGGTGCCATCGTCAACGTATCGAGCACCCTGTCGGAACGCGCCGCGGCAACGACCGCGGTGTACGCTGCCACGAAGGCTGCCTTGAACGCGATCACCAAGACGCTGGCCCTCGAGCTTGCAGAGAGCCGTATCCGGGTCAACGCGGTGCTTCCGGGCGTGGTGGATACCGACATGGTTCGCGCCCCGAGGCCTGGTCCGGCGGATCCGCCCCGAACCGGTCCCGATCTCGACGCTGAGATCCAGGCTCAGCTCGATTCGCTTCGCGCTCTCCACCCGCTTGGCCGGCTCGGTCGGCCCGACGAAGTTGCCGATGTGATTGTGGGTTTGCTCGATCATCCTTGGCAGACCGGCAGCCTCGTCGTCATCGATGGCGGCTTGTCTGTAGCGTAGGGTTGAAGCCCTGGTTCTTTTCCAACACACTCGGCCGAGCGTGGCTCGAACCCAGAAGGTCGTCCTCGATGCGGATGCGATTCGACGCAGTGTCCGACGCATGGCCGTGGCGATCCTCGAGGCGACCTCCGGCATCGAAGATCTCACCCTCGTCGGGATCCGAAGGGGCGGTGTAGCGCTCTCGACCCGGATCGCCGTTGAGATCGCCAACGCAGAAGGTTCGTCGCCCCCCGTGGGTACGGTCGACATCTCGCTCTACCGCGACGACGCGGCCACGGCCCTCCCCAATCCGAAGATCGGTCCGACCGACATTCCCTTCGACGTGACGGGAAGGCACGTGGTGCTGGTCGACGATGTCCTGCAGTCGGGACGGACCGTCAGGGCTGCCATCGAGTGCCTCCAAGACCACGGGCGACCGGCCCGAGTCTGGCTTGCCGTGCTCTGCGACCGCGGCGGGCGAGAGCTTCCCGTGGCCCCAGACTTCGTGGGCAAGACGATCGAGGTCGAAGAGGGGGGCCGTCTCGACGTCTGGATCGATGCCGCAGGTCCCGATCGTGTCGTCCTTACCGGAGCCGACTGATGGAACCGTACGCGCACCGGCACCTGCTCGACATCGACGGCCTGACCCGGGCCGACGTCGATAGGATCCTCGATACTGCGGAGGCGTTCTTCGAGGTCTCGCGGCGCCCCGTCCGCAAAGTTCCGACGCTGCGGGGGAAGACCGTGATCAACCTGTTTTACGAAGCGTCGACACGCACCCGGACTTCGTTCGAGCTCGCGGGAAAACGACTGAGTGCGGATGTCATCAACATGAACGTGTCCGCGTCGAGCGTGAAGAAGGGCGAAACGCTTCAAGACACTTGCAAGACACTCGAAGCCATGCACCCCGACGTCGTGGTGATGCGGCACGGCGCCTCTGGCGCACCTGGCTATGTCGCATCCAAGGTCGACTGCAGCGTCATCAATGCAGGCGATGGAATGCATGCGCATCCGACCCAGGCCCTGCTCGACGCGTTCACGATCCGCAGACATAAACGCAGCCTCGACAACTTGGTAGTCGCGATTTGTGGCGATATCGCGCATTCTCGCGTGGCTCGTTCCAATGCCCAACTCCTGCGTCTCTTTGGGTGCGAGGTCCGGTTCGTGGGCCCGCGAACCTTGCTCCCACCGGCCGCGGATTCTCTCGGAGCTAAGGTCTACGATAGGCTCGACGACGCCCTGACCGACGCGGACGTGGTGATGGTGTTGCGAATCCAGCGGGAGCGCCTGGAGGGCGCGCTTCTCCCGAGCCTCCGTGAGTACGCCCGAACCTTCGGGATAGGGCCTCGTTCCCTCGAAATGGCCAAGCCGAGCGCGATCGTGATGCATCCCGGGCCCATGAACCGTGGCGTCGAGATCGAGAGTTCGGTCGCGGACAGCGAACGCAGCGTCGTGCTCGACCAGGTCGAGGCGGGTGTTTCCGTGCGCATGGCGCTTCTGTACCTACTGGCCGGCGAGTCCCACGAATCACCCCAAGTCGGGGGGCCTGCTGGGGAGTCCGCTTGAGCGTCGTCCAGACAGGCCTTGACCGATTGGCCAGCGACGACTCGGATGCGGTGCGTGTCATTCGCGGTCGTAGGGTAGGGTTGCTGGCCCATGCCGCGAGCGTGGATCGGGAACTGCGGCCCGCGCGCACCGTGGTCACCCGCGCAGGCGGCAAACTCGAGGCGATCTTCGGACCGGAGCACGGCTTCAGCGGGGCGGCCCAAGACATGGTCGGCGTTCGGGGCGCTGAAGGCGAGGTGATCCCAACCCATTCGCTCTACGGAGAGTCGGAGAATGATCTGATTCCGCGACCCGAGTGGCTCGAAGGCCTCGACGCCATGGTGATCGATCTCCAAGACGTCGGGTCCCGTTACTACACGTACGTGTGGACGGCCGCATTGATGCTGAAGCACGCAGCGGCCGCAGGCGTCACAACGGTCGTTCTCGACCGGCCCAATCCGCTAGGCGGCGTCCGCGTTGAGGGTGCGCCCCAACGTGATGGCTTTCTGTCGTTTGTCGGCCTCTATCCGGTTGCCGTGCGTCATGCGCTGACGATCGCCGAACTCCTTCAGTGGGTGCGCGTGCGGGAGGGACTCGATCGCGAGTCGCTCGTCGTCGTTCCAATGAGGGGTTGGCAGCGGTCGATGTCGTGGTCACAAACTGGTCTTCCCTGGGTGATGCCCTCGCCCAACATGCCAACGCTCGATACGGCGATCGTATACCCGGGTGGGTGCCTCATCGAAGGGACACGGCTGTCGGAAGGGCGGGGGACGACCCGCCCGTTCGAAGTCTGGGGCGCTCCGCGGCTCGATCTCGCCCCGTTGCTCGCGCTCGAAACGCCGGGGGCGCGCGTGCGCCCGCTCGAGTTCACACCCACGTTTCAGAAACACGCTGGGCAAACGTGCTCCGGCGTCCAAGTGCACGTCACCGACTCCTGGGTGTTCCGACCCTACGAGACCTACCTTCGGATGCTCGCTGCGGCGTTGATCCGTGTCGAGCCGACTGACCGTTGGAGAACCGAAGAGTACGAGTTCGTGTCGGATCGGCCCGCGATCGACTTGCTGACGGGCGGCACCGAGTTCCGGACCGCGCTCGACGCGGGGGATTCGGTTGACGATGTGGTCGCGGCCGAGACCGCCGGAGCGGCTCGGTTCGACGAAGAGCGCCGTGCATGTTGGCTCTACGAGAAGTGACGGTAACCAGCGGCCCGAAGGTCGAGTTCTCCCCCACGACCATCTTCGACGACCACGCGGGCCTCGGCCGTGATGTCACCGATCCACGTCGCGCCTTCCAGTGCCTCGACCCCTGGAGGCGCGGTGAACAAGATTTCGTAGTCCTCGCCGCCGTTGAGGGCAAGGGCGCGCGGGTCGAGATTGAGCGCGCGGCATGCGTCCCCGAACTTCGGCGCAAGCGGAAGCGCGTCCGCGCGGATCGTTGCACCGCTGCCTGAAGCTCGACAAACGTGCGAAAGATCCTGTAGGCAGCCGTCGGACACGTCGATGGCCGCCGTGGCCACCGTGCGCAACATGGACTCGAAGCCTCGATGCGTCGGGGGTCGTCTCCACCGATGGACGAAGGTCTCGTAGGCTCCTGGCTCGGCGCTGCGTTCGAGAAGCTGTAGGCCGAGCGCCGCGTCGCCCAACGTGCCGGTCACGTAGATCCGGTCCCCCGCCGACGCGCCGTCCCGCCGAATTGGTGGGGCAGTCGCCGCACCAAGAACGGTCGTGGTGATCGTCAACTGCGAGGCGTGACTGAGGTTGCCACCCACGATGGAGGATCCAATCAGGGTCGACCCTTCCCGGAGTCCGTCGACCAGCGCGCGGAAGTCGGCGTCTTCGAACCCTCCGGGGAGGGTGATGGCGACGACGGCCGTAGTGGGAGTCGCGCCCATCGCCCAAACGTCGCTTGCGGCCGCGATCAGCGCACGTGCGCCGAGATCGGTCGGGTGGATCGTCGACCGTCGAAAGTGGACGCCTTCCACCTGGGTGTCGACGGTCACGACGACGGGCTTCCCGTCGAAATCGACGACCGCCGCGTCGTCTCCAATGCCCACGAGCACGTTCGAAAGGCTCGGTGGCGCCGCGCCAAGGTGGGCGCTCAGCCAGTCGATCTTAGTAAACTCGTCATCCATGGTCTTCGGCGGCAGGGAGTGTGATCACGAAGACAGTGCCTTGTCCAACCACGCTCGTGACCTCGATCCGACCATCGTGTACGTCCACCAGTTGCTTCGCAATCGAGAGCCCAAGCCCAGCGCCACCGTGTTCGCGCGTCGTCCCTCCGTCGATTTGATAGAACGCGTTGAAGATTCTTCCTACCTGCTCTTCGGGGATGCCCCGTCCGCTATCACGGACCGTCAGAACCACGGCTGTCTGGCTGCTGCTGAAGAGCGCCTCACCGAGACCACCGCCGACACCTCTGTCGATCGTGCCCGGCGCTGCCGAGAGCGCGATGCTCCCGCCCTCCGGCGTGAACTTCACTGCATTCTCCGCCAGGTTGAGAATGATCTGCCGAAGCCGGACGGGGTCCCCGAAGAGTTTCGGCGTGTCGTCTTCAATGTCGATGTCGAGGACGATGTTTCGCCTATTGGCGGCGGGCACGATGGTCGAACCAACGTCGGACAGAAGGCCGCGCGCATCGACCGCCTCTTTGTGAAGCTTCATCGTATCGGCCTCGAGGCGGCCGAGATCGAGTAGGCGGCCAATCAGCCCGAGGAGTTGGTCGGCCTTGTGGCGAATGGTCCCGAGGAACTCGGACTGCCCGTCACTCAAGGTTCCGGCCGCACCACTCTCCAACATCTCCGTGTAGCCGATGATCGACGTGAGTGGTGTTCGCAGCTCGTGACTCACTGTGGCAAGGAAGCTCGACTTCAGCTTGTCGAGTTCTTGCAGCTCCTCGAACGATGCTTTCAGACGCTCGTTCTTCTCGGCCAGCTCGCGGTAGTTCTCTCGAACGTTGGCGACCTGCATCGTCGAAGCGAGTTGAGTGCGATGACCGGAGAAGACCAAGATCTCGAGGGTACCTCGGAGGTGGGCGGCAAGCTTGGCGGCGACGTCCCGGGCGACTCGAGGCATCGTCTCGAAGTGCGCCAGCGTCGTCGCGGCGTCGATGGAAGGGTCGACAGCGAGCAGTGATGCCGGCGGTTCGTCGGCTTCCGCTGGAACATAGGGGCCGATGACGAAGCGTCCGACCGCGCGGCCTTGGTACTCGATCGGGGTGACGTGGTAGACGGCGCCAGAGAAGCACGGATGGACCACCGAGTCTCCGGCTGGAGCGACGTTGCGAACGTCGCCGACGGTGTTGTCGCACGCGCGTTCCCCGGAACCGAAGGTATTCAGGTATCGACAAAGCGGGCGGTCTTGGTGGACGTCTGCGAGCAGCTCTCCGTCGCGCGCGATGACCCGGACGGGCAGGCCGAAGATCGCGAAGAAAGACTTGCACACTTTCCCGACGGCGTCTCGATCGAGAACATGCTCGAGCCGCACGACGTCGCCCATGATGAGATCCCCTTCGGCCGGATATTCCAGGGTCATCGTTCGCGTAGCCTCGGGTCGTGTTTGAGCTTCGATTCGACTTCCGTCATCAGGCTCATCGCACCGATGCCGAACTTCTCCTCGAGTCCGTGTTGTCGTTCCAAGTGGTTCCAAGTCTCTCGGATCAGGCCGAG
>JBCCEK010000040.1:0-25593 GCA_039030295.1 Myxococcota bacterium
ACGCGTCCTTGCGTGCTGAACGTGCTGAGCTCTTGCTCGCCATTGTCACCTCTGCTTCGCGCTTTGTTGTTTGAGTTTGTGCGCGCTACGGGAAAGCTCGACAAACTCCTGAGTCAACCCTGCTGCAAGAGCGTCGTCGCCTACGCGACGCGCTTCGACGATCCGCTGCTGCAACCGAGGTAGCTCACGTTCTATATTCTGTTGTTCCAGACGGGGGAGGCCTTCGCAAAGAATTTGACGGGCGTCATCAACTTCGTGCCTCTGGACGGCAAGCTGTTCTTCGACCCATGGTCGAAGTGGATTGCCCTCGAGCTCTGCCAGGAATGCAGGAACTGCGAGCGACCCATGCCTGTCCACCATCCGCAAGATAGAATCAAAGATGGCGCGAAGATCTTTGTTCGTCAAAAGCACTGGTAACTTCTGCGCTTCTTCGTGTTGGACCAACGAGGGCTGATCGATCAGCAACGCGATTAACTTCGACTGTAACTCTGACACTACGGGTGCAATCCCCTGCTGCACCGCGTCACGACGTGTGCGAGGCCGTGCGTCGCCCTTCCCCAAACCGCGACGTAGCTCACGCCGTACCAGTGCAAGATCACGGATATCGAACTTCCGCGCGACGCGCTCGACGTAGAGACCGCGCTCGATCGGACTGTCGACTCGCGCCAAAACCGGACCGAGCTTGGCGATGGCCTCGGCCTTCTCGTGTGGATTCGGATCGGCGCGCGACGCCGAATCGTCGATCAGGTACTCGATGATCGTGGGCGCCCCAGACACGCGAGCGCGGAGCGCGTCGGCCCCCTGCTCACGCAAGAAGCTGTCTGGATCGGCGCCCGGTGGCAGCGTGACGACGTGGGCCGCGAGGCCAGCTTTCTGGAGCACCCCGTAGGCTTCACGGACGGCTTTGCGGCCGGCGTTGTCTCCGTCGAAGAGCATGTAGACCTTGGGCGCGAAGCGTTTGATCAAGCGCGCGTGAGGTTCGGTGAATGCTGTTCCCATCGGCGCCACCGCGTTGCCGAACCCGGCCTGGTGGAGCGCAACGAGATCGAAGTTGCCCTCGCAAAGGAGCGCGGACTCTTCGCGCCGAATGTCGACGCGACCTTGGTGCAGCCCATAGAGCACCTCGCCTTTGTGGTAGAGCGGGTTCTCGGGGCTGTTCAGGTACTTGGCGGGCGGCTCCTTCTGCGCTTCCATCGACGGCGCGGGATCTAGTGCCCTCCCGCTGAAGGCGACGACCTTCCCGTGCACGTCGGCGATCGGGAACATCAGCCGGTGGCGAAAGCGATCATAGTGACCGCGACTGGACCGACGTGACACAATCAAACCCACCGCTTCGGCGTCCGCGGGAGAAGCGCCGGCTCGTTCGAGGAACCGAACGAGCGAGTCCCAACCGTGAGGCGCATACCCCAAGCGGAACTTGTGCGCCCAATCATCTCCGATGCCCCGACGTGCGATCTCCTCGCGGGCGATGTTCGCGTCCCGGTGATCCCTCAGCTGCAGTACGTAGTACTCGGTCGCCTGCTCGGTGATTGCCGAGAGGCGCTCGGATTCCTTCTTGTGTCGCTGGTGCTCGGCTTCACGTTGAGGGTCGTATGCAGGGAGCTCCACCCCGGTCTGCTCCGCCAAGTCCCGAGCGACTTCGGGGAAGGTCTTGCCTTCGACGTGCATCAGAAAGGAGAAGACATCGCCCGACGCCTTGCACCCAAAGCAGTGATAGAACCCGCGGTCCGGATGAACGTAGAACGACGGGGTTTTCTCGTTGTGGAAGGGGCACAACCCTTTGAGGCTGTTGCCGGACTTCTTGAGGGCGACGAAGTTGCCGATGACCTCCGCGATCGAAGCGCGTTCGCGAATCTCGGCGATCTTGTCTTCGGAAATCAACGCACAGCTCGCGAGCGGTCGGCCGGGCCGCCGGAAGGAGTACGAGTGTAGGCGTCGCTTGCTTCTTGGCAAGCGCCACGACGCGAAGTACTTGTGGCGCGGTGAGCCAGGCGCGCACATCGGTTGGACGCGTTCTCGTCGCGTACGCGTGGGTATGCCTCGCGGTCTTTGCCGCAACGCGTCTCGAATCGGTCGAGTGGGTCGGCGAGTACGTGCACCTGATCGTGGCGGCAGTCTTCTTGCTCACGGCCCTTCATCTGACCCGAGACGACCCAGCTCACTACGGGGTCGCGCTCGGGGGACTCCTCGAGCCGGCGCCCGAGGGGACGGCACGCGGCCCACTCGGGCTTTGGGACCTTGGTCGGGCGATCGCAGGCGCCTTCCCTTCCGCCCTGCGCGAGAGTGCTATCGCGGTTGGCGTCGCGCTCGTCGTGCTCTCGCTCTACACCGTCGGCTTCTACTACTGGGTCCAGCCGACGCGCGCGTTCGCGTTGACTTGGCCCCCCGAGCTCCCTTCGCTCGTGTTGGCCCAGCTCCTGATCGTCGCGCTTCCCGAAGAAGCGTTCTTCCGTGGCTACCTCCAGACCGCGCTCGCCGACTTGGAGCCGCGGCGCGTGCGGCTGTTGGGTGTTCCGCTCGCACCCACCGCGTGGCTGGCCCAAGCGGTGTTGTTCGCCGTGGTACACCTGGTCTCGGATCCTCACCCAGCCAGGCTCGCGGTCGTGTTCCCCGCACTTCTGTTCGGCTGGGTGCGAGCTTGGCGAGGGGGAATCGGGGCGGCGATCGCACTGCATGCCCTGAGCAACCTTTATTCCGAGACGTTGGCTCGGAGTTGGCTATAACACCGACATGGGTGTCCACCTGCCGACCCCGACGATCCTGACCGACACGGTCCGGCGCGCGCTTGCCGAAGACATCGACCGAGGCGATATCACGTCCCAAGCGTGCGTCCCCACGACGACCATGGGGGCCGCCGACCTCGTGGCTCGCGAAGCCCTCGTGTGTTGCGGCCTCCCGATCGTCGAAGAGGTGTACGGTCAGATCGACCCCCTCGTCGACGTCGATCCGCACACCCTAGAAGGAGACGCAGTCGCGCCCGGGGCATCACTCGCCCGCGTCTCGGGGCCAGCGGCGTCGCTGCTGCTCGGGGAACGCGTCGCGCTCAACTTCATGCAGCGCTTGTCGGGGATCGCGACCATGACGCGCCGGTTCGTCGAGGCGGTGCCGGCCGGTGCGCCTACCCGCATCACCGACACGCGCAAGACAACCCCGGGCTTGCGGGCATTCGAGCGCTACGCCGTGCGCTGCGGCGGCGGCCGCAATCATCGAGAGGACCTGGGCGCCGGCATCCTGATCAAAGACAACCACATCGCCGCGGCAGGGAGCTGCGCTGAGGCGATCGGTCGGGCCAAAGCGCACGCGCCCCATACGGTGCGCATCGAGTGCGAGGTCGACACGATGGCGCAGCTCCAAGAAGCGCTCGATGCAGGCGCCGACATCGTGATGCTCGACAACTTCGACGACGGCCAAGTGAGAGACGCGCTCGCCCTAAGCGCCGGCCGCGCGATCATCGAGGTCTCTGGGGGCATCACGCTTGAGCGGGTGGGTGCGCTGGGCGAACTCGGGGTCGACGTGATCAGCGTGGGCGCCCTCACCCACTCGCCGAAAGCCGCAGACATCGGTCTCGATTGGAAAGGCCCCCCGGAGACATGACGCACGACCTCGACCCAGACCGACTTCGTCAACTCGTCTCCGGGCGTCGCTGGGGTCATTCTCTCGACGTTCGACCAAGCACTGCCTCGACGATGGACGATGCGGCCAAGGCCGCGGCCGAGGGAGCGCCCGACGGGCACGTGGTACTCGCCGATCATCAAACACGAGGCCGGGGGGCGCACGGTCGGCAATGGCTCTCGCCTCGTGGAACAGACCTCTACTTCTCAGTCGTCGCGCGGCCCCACATCGAGGCCGCCAACACGTCCCTGGTCACGCTCGCGGCGGGCCTAGGGATCTGCGACGCGGCGGCCGCGGCCGTCCCCGGCGTCGAGACACGCGTGAAGTGGCCGAACGACGTTTGGGTGGGGGGACGGAAGTGCGCCGGCATCCTTGTCGAGAGCCGCACCATGGGCTCCCGTATCGACGCCATCATCTTGGGTGTCGGTCTCAATGTGAACCGGCTCGACTGGCCGGTGGAGCTCGCCGACATCGCGACCTCGCTCCGCACGCACCAAGCAGACCAAGCCCCGCTCGACCGCGAACGCGTCTTCGCAGATGCGCTCGGCCACATGGAAACCTGGGTCCATCGCCTGGTCGAGGAAGGCGCGGCACGCATCGTCGAAGCACTCGAACCTCGACTTGCATTGGTGGGCTCTGAGGTGCGTTGGCAGGAGGGTCGAGGGACGTTTCGGGGGATCGATCGGCATGGCGCGGCTCGCGTCGAAACCGACAACGGGGAAGTGAGCCTGAGGGCTGCGCATCTCGAGCCCGTGGTCGGGTAGCCGCTTGGTCCGCCGATCGGCGGGGGCACTTGCCACCCGCAGTCGCAGGCCGCACAAGGATACGCATGAGTGCCGACCAGACTCTCGATTGGTGCACGCAAAGCGTCGCGGTCCGCCAACTCACCGACCGAGCCATCCTCGAGGTCACTGGGGATGACGCGGCAACTTGGTTGCAGGGCCAGGTAACCAACCAACTCGAGGGGGCGGCCTCCGGCGACGCGGTCTACGGCTTCGTGCTCACGTTGAAGGGGCGAGTCCTGGCGGACGTCTGGGTGCTCGCCCACGACGACGGGTTCTGGCTCGAGGTCCCTGCGGCCCAGGTTGAGGCGCTGATCGAGCGGCTCGACCGCTACATCATTATGGAGGACGTCGACCTGGCTCATCGAGGCGACCTTCGGATCATCGCCGGCGTTGGACCCGTCGCATCGCAGGTTCGTCCAGGGGGCTGGCCAGCAGATCGCCTCGGCAGCGGAGGCCGCGTCTGGGTGCTCCCAGAAGCCGCCGAAGCCGACGCATGGGAAGAAGCCACGCAAGCGGCGGCCTCGCTTCAAGGCGGCCCCGCCACTGACGACGGGTGGGCGAGCGCACACATCCAGCTTGGGCGTCCACGATTCGGCGTCGACTTTGGCGAAGACACCTACCCGCAGGAGACCGGTCTTACCGCGAGTGCCGTGTCCTTCAATAAGGGCTGCTACATCGGGCAAGAGACCGTGGTGATGCTGCAGAACCGAGGGAAGGCGCCCAAGACCCTCTGGCGATGGACGATCGATGGTGACGAAGCGCCCGAGCCCGGCGCAACGATCACCCGCGGTGATGCGGCCGCGGGAACGGTGACCTCGTTGACCCGGGCAGGCGGCCAGACCGCGGCCCTTGGATACCTGAAGCGGGGCCACGAACCGACCAGCGACGGGCCATGGAAGGTCGGCGGCCTGCCAGCTTCTCTCGTAGGTCCCGTCGGCGAGGCACCCACCGCCCCCGCCGCGTGACGATACGGAACCCCCCGGGGGGTAGCGACGGGGCTGGCGCGACCTTATGTTGAGATGCTAAAGGAGCGCCATGCTGAACCTCACACCGAGAGCTGCCGAGAAGGTAAAAGAGATCCGAGATGCCGAAGGGCTGGCCGAGCAGGGCCTGCGCGTTCGAGTCATTGGCGGCGGGTGCGCCGGGTTCTCGTATGACCTGTTTTTTGAGGACGAAACGAGCGATCTCGACCAGACGTTCACCTCGTTTGGCATTCCGATCTACGTCGACATGATGAGTGCCCAGTACGTGGAAGGCACCGAGATCGACTACGTCGAGGGCCTCCAGGGCGCCGGTTTCAAGTTCGTGAACCCGCAGGCCAAACAAACCTGCGGATGTGGCTCCAGCTTCGCGACCTAAAAACTAAGTACATTCAAGCACTTGCAAGGCGTCTGCAGAAAAACTGCAGGCGCCTTGTTGCATTCTTGTACAGATTATGGGAAGAAGAATCTCAACAAAAGTTAGACAAGGTGGACATCCACATTTTTCGATGTAACGTTACGTCACCTTCCGCGTAGGACCACAGACCATGCAATCTTCCATCTCCCTCGATCGATACATCCAGCAAGTCCGGGCCATCCCCAAGCTGTCCCGGGAAGAGGAACACGTGCTCGCGCTTCGCGTACTTGATGGCGACCAAGAGGCCGCTGACAAGCTCGTCGAGGCGAACCTCCGGTACGTGATCGCCATCGCGCTTCAGTACCGAAGGTACGGCGTGAAACTCGGCGACTTGATCGCCGAAGGAAGCGTCGGCTTGGTGACCGCGGTCCGCAAGTTCGACCCGCACCGGGGCACGCGGTTCGTGACCTACGCCGGGTATTGGATTCGCGCGTTTGTCCTCGAGGCGGTGGTTCGATCAAGCACGATGATCGGAGCTGGTTCGGGGCCGTTCCGCTCGAAGCTCTTCTTCCGGCTCCGCCGCGAGCGCGCCCGCCTCTCGAACCTGATCGCCGATCCGGACGAGCTGATCGAGAAGCTGGCATCGGAGTTCGACACGACTCCGCGCAAGATGACGGAGCTCCTTCGCAGGCTGGATCAGCGCGAGATTTCGCTCGACGCTCCTGCCTACAGCGACTCGGACTCGACCCTGGTGGAGATGCTCCCAGGATCGGCGGAGCGCCAAGACGTCGTCCTCGAACGCCAGCGGCGCCAGAGTGGGATTCAGACACGCCTACACGACGCCCTCGCGGTGCTCGACGACCGCGAACGCCTGATCGTCGAGAAGCGCATCCTGAGCGATGACTCCGCGTCCCTGGCGTCCCTCGGCCGCGAGCTCGGGGTCAGCCGCGAGCGCGCACGCCAGCTCGAGGTTCGCGCCAAGAAGAAGCTTCGCGACGAGCTCAAAGACTTCGCCCCGGCGGCCTAACACGCGAACGCTCCCCGTCGTGGTGAGCGGTGTAGGTAACATACCTACCTGCGCATCCCCCATGCGCGGTGCGGGGAGGCGGGGTAGCATGTAGTCGACGATGGGTCGGGAGGACGGGGACATCACGGCACTGCGCCACGAGCTCACGCAAGAGCTCGCACCCGACGACCTCGTCGAAGATCACGACGGCGTACCCCCTACCCCCCCGCCCGCACTGGTCACCGCGACGGCTGGCGAGCCTCGCGCGGTGTCGGCGGCCGATCGCATGCGGCAGGGACGGCAGTGGGTCGAGGAGTGCGAACGAGAGCTCCGCGAACAACCGGACGCACGGCGCGCGGCTAGGCTCTACTTCGAGATGGCTCGGACATGCGAGCAACCACTGCAGGACTCGAGGCGGGCGCTTCAATACTACCAAGCTTGCCTCGAACGGGCGCCAGACTACATCCCGGCGATCCGTGCGTGCCGTCGGCTTCTCCTCGGCGCCCGCATGTTTCCCGAAGCGCTCGCGTTGTTCGACGCGGAAGCCCGGGTCACGCGACATGCGCGAGACAAGGCGACGCTCTTTCTTCTCAAAGGCAGGCTGCTCGAAGACGTCCTTGGGAACCGTGATGGAGCCGAGGAAGCCTACCAAACGGCACGTGCCCTCGATCGTTCACACACCGCGATCCTCGTCGCCACGGAACAGCGCGCGTTCGCCAAGCAAACCTGGAAAGACGTCGACCGTCACTTGGCGGACCTCGCCAACGCGTCGGCGTCGGACGACCGCCATCGCGCCGCGCTGATCATTCGGCGAGCCCAACTTCTCGAAAGCCGTCAAGAGCGCCCCGACCAGGCGGCCGAGTTGTACGAGACCGCACTCCAACTCGACTCCGCCGCCACGATCGCCGTTCAGGCCCTCAAGCGGCTCTACTACGGGCAACGTCGCTGGCGTGACCTGATTCGCACACTCGAGACCGAAGCCCAGCTTGCGGTCGAACCGGCTGCAAAAGGCTCGTCGCTCTATCGCGCGGCCCGCATTCACGCAGAACACCTCGGCAATCGGGACGAAGCGATCGTGGTCCTCGAACAAGCCCGGCGCCTCCGCCCGCAAGACCCACTGATTCTTGGGGAGCTCGCGCGCCACTACGAGGCCGCCCAGCAGCTGCCCGCACTGGTGGAGACGTTGGAAACGCTCGCGGATACGACCGACGACAATGCCGAGAGGCTGACTTTCACACAGCGTATCGCGCGGCTCTACGAGGAGGATCTCCGAGACGTGGACCAGGCGATCCTTTGGCATGAACGCGCGGTCGAGCTGAACCCGACGTCGCTGTCGAGCCTTCAGGCACTCAGCCTGCTCTATCGAATCCGAGGCTCCTGGCCCAAGTTGATCGACATGTGCCTCCAAGAGGCGAAGTTCACGCGGGACGCCGAGCGTCGCGCGGACGCACATGCGCGCGCCGCGGAGATATTCGAGACCAAGCTCAATGCGATCGACGACGCGGTCGAGCACTACCATCGCGCGCTCAACGCAGCTCCGGACCATGCCACGGCGTTCAAGGCACTCGCGAGGCTGCTCTCCGACGTCCATCGGCCGAAGGAGCTCGTCCAGCTCTACGAGAACCAACTCGATCGCGCCTCTGGAACGCGGGCGGTCTCTTACTTGTTCAAGATCGCGCAGGTGTACGAAGACGTCCTGTCGGAGCACGCGCTGGCCGCGCAGACGTACAAGCGAGTCCTACAACAGGACTCGAGCCATCTGGCGGCGGTGCATGCGTGGCAGCGGGCGGCCGCGCGCGCGCAAAGGCCGCGAGAGTTGCTCGAGGCCCTCGATTACGAAATTCGCCTCACGGTCGAGCGGGATCGGCTCGTGGGACTGCTCCACCGAGCAGGCGAAGTACTCGACGAACAGCTCAACGATCGCGACGAGGCGATCGCGCGGTACCGGCGCGCGCTCGACAAAGATGCAAGGCACGTCCCGACACTCGCCAGCCTCGGGCGTCTGTACTACGCGGCTGGGCGCTGGAACGACCTGCTCGACGTCTATGGTCAAGAGCTCAAGCTGACTTCGGCCAAGAACCGCCGCGTCGCGCTCCTCGAGAAGATGGCTGAGATCTCGCGTGACCGGCTTGGAAGCGACGAGGATGCGCTTCGCTACCACCGGGAGGCGATCAAGGTCGACCCGGGGCATGCCCCCTCGCTCCAGGAGCTCGCACGGCAACTTCGGGAGCGCGCGTCATGGGACGAGTTGGTCGACGTCCTCGAGCTTCAGCTGCGCAACTCGAGCGCCTCGCGCGTCCGCGCGCGTGCGGCCTTCCTTCTCGGCCAAGCCTACGAAGAACACCTCGACGATCGCACCAAGGCGGTGACTTCGTACGAGGCCGCCGTTTCGGCGGACGCCGGCTATCGGCCTGCGGTCGATGCATTGGCCCGCGTTCGAGCCGAGGAACGAGATTGGACGCACCTGCTCTCGGACCTCGAGCGCGAACTCAAACTCACCGAAGACCCCGGCCAGCGGATCGCCCTTCAAGCGCGAAAAGCGCAAGTGCTTGAACGCCAGGACAAGCACCGCCAAGCGATTCAGGCGTGGGAAACCGTACTCGAGATCGACGATGGGCACCTCGGCGCCTTGCTCGCGCTCGAGCAGCTCTACCGACAGGTCGGTTCGTGGGAGTCGCTTTCGCAAGTGTACTCGAAACAAGCCGAGGTCTTGGAAGAGCCGTCCGGAAGGGTCGCAGCACTGTACGAGCTCGCACGCTTGCTCGAACACCAAGGCCTGGGCGAACGAGGTGACGTGGTCGACGCCTATCGGCGCGTGCTCGAGGTGGCGCCCACGGATCTCGGGGCTCTGCTCGAGCTCGAGCGGCTCGCATCAGGTGGCCAAGACGCCGCGCTTCTGACCGAGGTTGATCTGCTGATCGTCAACGCGGCGCAGGACCCCACGGTCGTGGCGGCTCATCGCGCGCGGCTCGCCGAACGGGCCGAAGGTACATCGATCAACGAAGCGATTGAGCAGTTCAGGGCGGCCACGACCGCGGACCCGTATCACGTCGGGGCCGGCCGCGGGCTCACGCGCGTCGCCCAAGAGACCGACGACCCTCAGGCCCTCGTCGACGCGCTCGGTCGCGAAGCAGAGTCCGAGCGAGACCCGAAGACCGCCGCAGATCTGTTGGTGCAGAGTGCCACCGTCAGACTGGAGCGCACCGGTGACCACGACGGCGCCCGACGGGACTTCGAGCGCGCCCTCGAGCTATCCCCTGAGTCGCCCCAAGCGGCCGAAGGGTTGGTCGATGTTCTCGCGGTGGACGGAAACTGGTCGAACCTGGTCGACCGCTTGTCGCAAGCGGCGGCCGGAGCGACGTCGGTCGACCGTGCGACCGCACTCTGGCTCGAGGTGGCTCGCATCCAGAACGACGAGCTCCAGGAACCGCCCAACGCCATTCGAACGCTTCAACGTGTGTTGAAGATCGACCCCCGGCATCTCGACGCCCTCGAGCGGCTCTCGGCTTTATTTCAAGCAAACGAGTCTTGGTACGAGGCCGCCGCCATGATGGAACAACTGCTCGCGACGGCACCGGAGAGCGCGCGACTGGAGCGCACGCTTCTCGACCTGGCGAAGCTCTATCGAGAACGGCTGCAGTCTCCCGAAAAAGCGCTCCGTCACGTGGAATCGGTGCTTGCCGCTCACCCGACGCACCCGGAGGCACTCGAAGAGTTGTCGTTGGCGCACGAACGCCTCGGGCAGATTCCCGAAGCGCTGCAAGTGGCGCGGCACCTTCTCGAAAGCAGCGAAGAAGAGGAAGACCGGGCGCGCGCGCTCGTTCGGCTGGGCCAACTCGAGAACGCGACGGGCAATGTCGTCGAGGCACGAGAAGCCCTCAGGAGGGCGGTCGCGCTCGACGGACCAGGGAGCGAGGCCGCACGGCGCCTCGAAACTCTGTGCAAGACGCAAGAAGACTGGACCCGGTACGCGGAAGCGCTCGCGAACTATCGAGCCACCGACGATCGCGGCCGCGTTTCCTCCGCGCTCGAAGTCGCGCGCATACTGGCAGACCACGCCGGAGACGAGGCATCCGCCATCCGAACTCTTTCGTCTGCCATCGACAACGGCGTCTCGCACGCGGACGTCCGAAAGGAACTCGCCATTCGCCTGAGGAGCCAAGGCGAGACGGATGGCGCCGTCGAGCACCTGCAGCAGGTGGTCGCTTCGGACCCGTTCCGCCCAGACGTATGGCGAGAGCTCGCGCGAACGTACGAAACGAGTGACAAGCCTCTCGAGGCGCGGATCGCGACCGCGCCGATCGCGGTCCTCGGAGACGCCCAAGACGAAGACCAGCGACGAATCGAGGCGAGCCCTGCGACCCCTGCGCGTGCACGGCCGAGGTCCCTCCGCGCCGAGGTGCTCGACCAGCTCGGCACGCCCCGCACCGAAGACGAAGCCGCTGGATCGCTGCTGTCCGCCCTCACGCCAGCGCTCGCAAAGCTCTACCCGGCTGAACTCGAAAGCTACGGGCTCGCGACGAGGGATCGCCTCGCGACAGAGGCCAACCATCCGCTTCGCAACGTGGCCAACCGGGTCGCGTCGGCACTCGATGTCCGAGGGTTCGATCTGTTCCTGCATCGCGTTCGCAATCGCGGCGTCACCGTCGAGTTTGGAGCGCAGCCGGCGCTTCTCGTCCCGGCGACGATCATGGAACGAGATCCGAGCACGCAGGCGTTCGCACTCGCCAAGCCGCTCGCGCACATCGCACGGAACTACCACGCAATCGAGAAGCTCACGCCGCGCGAGCTCGACGTCCTACTGGCGTCCGCGGCCCGGACGGTGAAACCCGACTTCGGGTCGGGCCTGACGAGCGAAGAGTTCCTCAACGAACAGACGCGTAGGCTTCAACGGGCGATCCCAAGACGAGACAGGCGCGCAGTTCGCGATGCGGCCGAGCGCTACGCGCGTTCGAAGCGGGTCAAGTTCGAGCGTTGGGTGCACGCCGCCGAGCGTACGGCTACGCGCGTCGCGCTGCTTCTTGCCGACGATCTCGAACCACTCGCGCGTGATATACGGAGCCGTATCGCGCCGGAGCTTCAGCACGACGACGAAGCGATCCGTTCCCATCCGGTCTACCGCGAGGCGCTGAGCTTCTGGGCGTCCCCAGCGGCGATGCACCTACGCGAGCACATGGGGCTCCTGCCGACGCGTTGAGGCTAGGTCGCTTCGTGGGTGTGCGAGTCGATCCGGTAGGCGACCCACACGAAGGCGGCGACCAGGAGAATCAACATGACGAGCCCTGAGTAGAACGCGGCGCTCGAGAAGTAGGTCGTCAACCCGTAGTCGCGCGTGAACTCGCGGTAGGACCCTACCACCTGGAGGCGGGCCCAAGCGAGGGGCCACACGGCGGCCGCGGCGGCGAATCCAAGCGCGGAGATGCGGCGAAGTGCAGTCTCTCGGCCAGCCCGACAAAGCGCGGCACCGAGTCGGAAGCCCAGCATCGCGAACCCTAGGAGCGTGGCCGAGACCAGGATCCCCCACGCCCACGCGGCTTTCGCAGCATCGACCCAATACAGAAGAAACCAATCGCCGTGAAAGACGTAGAAGTAGACGGTGGTGGGCAAGAGTACGAATGCGACGAATAGCGCGTACGCCAGGAAGGCTTCCATCCGCCACATTGGATCGGCGCTGTGGCGCACCTCCTCGCGGCCGGCGTGGGCGGCGAGGACCCCTGTCGACAAGGCGATGAGCAACAAAAAAACGAGTGGCAAAACCGTTCCCAGGCCAAGGCTACGTCCCCGGTTCATGGACGGTCAACCAAACGGGCACCATATTGAGTCTATGCGGGTTCTCAACACCCCACGTGACGATGGAACACGCGCCGAACGCGGTCTTTGGTGGATCGCTGCGTTCGCGTTTGCGGTCGTCTTGCTGCCTAGCGCGCATGCATCAGCAGACGCGCTCTCCGAGTTGACGACGCCGTTCTCGGAGGCGCTCGAGGGTGGTAGTTACCTCGGCGCGCTTGGCTTGATCTTCGTCGCCGGTCTTGCCACCTCGCTCACGCCGTGCGTCTACCCGATGATCGCGATCACGGTGAGTGTGTTTGGGGCTCGGCAGACGGAGAGCCGAGCAAGGGCAGCCATGTTGTCGAGCGCGTTCGTACTCGGCATCGCGGCCCTCTTCACACCGCTCGGGGTCCTGTCGGCGCTGACTGGAAGCGCGTTTGGGAGCGCCCTTGCGAGCCCCTGGGTCGTCGGCGCACTCGCGGCACTCTTCACCGTGATGGCACTCAGCATGTTCGGGTTGTTCGACTTGGCACTGCCGTCGTCACTCCAGAACCGACTCGCTCAAGCTGGAGGGTTCGGCGTTCGCGGCGCGTTCGTGCTTGGGTTCGTCAACGGCCTGATCGCGGCGCCGTGCACGGGGCCAGTCCTCGCGGTCTTGCTCACCTGGGTTGCGACAACGGGGCACGTTGGGTTCGGCGCACTGTCGTTGTTCATCTACGCGATCGGCATCGGTGTCCTCTTTTGGTTCGTGGGCACCTTCGCGATCACGCTGCCGAAGTCTGGACGTTGGGTCGAGTGGACCAAGAGCGTGTTCGGCATCGCCATGTTGGCCCTCGCCTTCTACTACCTTCGGAGCATCCTCCCCTACCCACAACCCGCGGTACGGGACGCGACGTGGTTGGCGATCGCGATCGGCCTTCTGACGGGCGGCATCATCGTCGGGGCGGTGCACCTTTCGTTCCGGGGGGGCGCGTGGGCGAGCCGGCTACGCAAGGGGCTCGGCGTCGCTGCCTCGGTCGCTGGGATCCTAGGTATCGTCGGCTGGGCCGAAGCGCTTCCGGAAGGGACGCATATCTCTTGGCTCAACGACTACGACCAAGGCAAAGAAGCGGCCCTCACGGATGCGCGACCGATGCTGGTCGATTTCGGGGCCGACTGGTGCGGCGCTTGCCAAGAGCTCGAACGGGATGTCCTGAGTGACCCACGCGTCGTCGCAGAAGCGCGCCGGTTCGTCACGGTCCGGGTGGATCTCAGCGCCGACAAGGCGACCAAGGCCAAGTGGGCGCTGCTCGAATCGTACAAGCAGCCTGGGCTCCCCTTTGTCGTGCTCCACAACAGCGACGGCTCCGAGGCCACTCGCGTGACCGGCATGGTCGAAAGCGACGAGTTCCTCGAACTCATGGGCAATGTCCGCTGACCCGGCGATCGCTTCCGTGTCTGGACGCCGCGCCTGTAGTATAACCCACCCGTAGTTTCTCGAAGCCGGGGTGGATGGATGAAAGACAGGACTACGTTATCGAGACGAAAGGTTCTCCAAGGAGGGGTCCATTGGGTCGTGGTGTCGTCGGGCGCGATTTCGCTCATCGGGTGCACCGAGAAGAAGCTCGTGTGCACCGATACGAGCGGATTGAATCAAGCGGCGACCAAACTCCGCCAGCAACTCGAGTACCAGGACCTTTCTCCCTATGGCACGGAGCAGGACTGCGCGGGCTGCGACTTCTTCCGGGCGGCGAACCGAGAAGGCCAGTGCGGCGCCTGTACGATGGTGCAAGGGCCCATCAATCCGGCTGGCTACTGCAACAACTGGGCGCCCAAGGAAAGCTGAGCTGAGCAGACCATGGCGCTCTTCGAGGTTCGCGGCGTGAAGAAGGCGTTCGGCGCCCATGTCGTGCTCGACGGCGTCGACCTCGACATCTTCCAGGGCGAGGTCGTGACGATCGTTGGCGAGTCCGGATCTGGGAAGAGCCTCCTGCTGAAGGCGATGGTAGGGCTCCTGGACATCGACGGCGGCACCATCCGGTTTCAAGATGAAGAAGTCTCAGGCGGGTCGGAGAAGCAATGGACCGCGGTCCGACGTCAGATCGGCATGCTGTTTCAGGAATCCGCGCTGTTCGACTCACTCAACGTGTACGAAAACGTGGCGTACGCGCTGCGCGAGCAGACCGACATGACCGAGGAGGAGATGCAGAGCCGGGTCGCCGAGACCCTCGCCTTGGTGGCGTTGCCGGGTATCGAACAGATGTGGCCGGCCGATCTATCCGGAGGGATGCGCAAGAGAGTAGCGTTGGCCCGCGCTGTAGCAGTGAGGCCGCAGACCGTCTTCTACGATGAGCCTGCGGAGGGGCTCGATCCCATCAACGTGACGCGGGTCAACCGCTTGATTCTTGGCCTTCAGGAGAGCCTCAACGTCACGTCGGTCGTCGTGACCCACAACCTGAGGGCGGCGTTCGCCATCAGCGATCGCTTGATCCTCCTCCACGACGGAAAGGCCGCAGCGACCGGTACACCCGAGAGCTTTCTCGAATCTCAAGACCCGCGAGTGCGCGAGTTCATCGGTGACCGTATGCGCCAGGTCCTACGCGCGAGCTGACAGGCCTGTGCGAAAAGGCGTCGTAGGGAGCATCGTGATTGTGACGTTCTTGGTGGCTGCTGGGCTCACCGCAATCGCCACGGAGCGCCGGCTTGCCGCGCAGGACGCCCGTGTCGAACACGCTTGGGAACAGATGGCGCTCTCATACCTCGAGTGGGGCCGCCTGACCCAGCGATCCCTAGAATCGATGCCGGTCGACGAGGCTGGGCCCGAAAGCTTGCTGCTCGCCAGGCAGGCGGTGGCAAGTCTTCGCCGAACCTCACGCATCGTCTCACCGGACGCCGCGGAGCTCGCTTCGCTAGGGGCAAGCCGCCGGACGCTCGAGGAGGTCACTGCACGTTTCGGTGACGCGTCCCAAGCCGGTGCCCGGGCCGACAGCCCGACCCAGGACGTTCTGAAAAACGATCTCGCATCCGCGCGGCGCGAGGCCGAGGCCGCGAGGAAGGTGTTCAACCAAGAGACCCTGGCGTACAACCGACTCCGACGTCGGTTTCCCACGGTGCTGATCGCACTCGCCGCGGGTTTCGCTGATCGGCCGTACTTCGATGAGCCCAGAGACTCGGCATCGGCGCGAGACCGCTAAGGGTCGCTCTGCAGCCGACCGTGCCAGTAAACCCAGTTCGCCCACGCCTCGGGGATCGAGCTTGATGGTTCGAGGCGGAACGCGACGACCGGGAGCCACTTGGGTTTGACCGGCTTGCGACGAAGGCGGAGGCCGACCTGCTCCGGCGACCGATTGCCTTTCTTTTCGTTGCAGCGGTAGCACGCCATCACGATGTTCTCCCAGTTGGTCTTGCCTCCCTGGGACTTGGGCACAACGTGGTCGTACGTGAGCCCGCGGAGCCGGTGGCGGTCTCCACAGTACTGGCAACGGAAGTCGTCACGCATCGCGACGTTGATGCGCGAGAACTTGATGGCGCGCTTACGACCCACGATCGCCCTCAAGAGACGGACGACGGCTGGCATCTTGATCGTGAGGCTGACCGAGCGAACGTCTTCGTCGTACTCTTCGACGACTTCGACTTTGCCGTCGAAGATCATGCATACCGCACGTTGCCAACTGATGACGCGGTGAGGTTGATAGCCTTGATCTAAGACAAGGGTGCGCATCCGGTTGAATGCCCCTATAGCGCGAACACGTTCAGAAGTGAACCGGCTTGTGTTTCAAGCACGCAAAGACTTGGGCGCCCCCGAGACGATTCGAACGTCTGACCTTCGGTTTAGGAAACCACTGCTCTATCCTACTGAGCTACGAGGGCTTGACGGCGTCCGTATAGCACGGGTCGGCTTCGACGCGACGACCGGTTGACCTCGGGCGGCGTGTCGTATTAAGCCTATCGGATTCCGAGGAGGCCCCCATCACCGTAAAGCCAAAGTACCCGACGCCCGTTGTGGCGTCAGCGCCAAGCGCGCCCGCTGAAGAAGCCTCCTCGACATCCAAGGTGACGAAGCTCCCATCTGCGCGTCCAAGGTTTCGGCCGCCCAAGCGCAGGGTGCTCCCGAACGACCTACTCTGGCGGAGCGACGAAGAAGCCGCCCGACGGCTCGCGCTCAAGGCATTGGCGGGCGCACGTGCGGCGGAGAGGCGACTCGACGATCAGTTCGACCGCGAGGCGCTCCACGACTTCCGCGTCGGAGTACGAAGGCTCCGGAGCGTGCTTCGCGCGTACAAGGTTGAACTACAAGAGGCCGTTCGCCCGAAAGACCGTCGCAAACTGAGATCGATCCAGCGAGCGACGGGGGCAGGACGCGAGGCCGAGGTCGCGCTCAAGTGGCTCAAGAAGCAACACACATCTCTCGCACCAGACCACCTGGTGGGGCTCAACTGGCTCTCGGCGATGCTGCTCGACCGACGGCGACGATGCACGGACGACCTCGACGACGCGCTCCGGTCCTCGTTCCGTGACCTCGCGGCTGATCTCGAGTCGCGCCTCGCGGTCATGCGGAGTGAGCAGAACCTCCTCAGCGAGCACGCCAAGGCCACCTTCGCCCAACGCGTGGGCACCCTCACCGAAGACCACGCGAACGAGCTCCAAATCGTGCTCGGGCAGATCGCCAACCTCGACGACAGCGAGCGACTGCACGACGGCCGTATCGCTGGCAAACGCCTGCGCTATTTGCTGGAACCACTCCGTCCCTACGTCAACGAAGCGCAGCAGGTGGTCAAGCGCACCAAACAACTGCAGGACGTGCTAGGCGACCTCAACGACGTGCACGTTCTCACCCAAGAGATCGATTCGGCCTTGTCGCTCGCCATGAAGGAACGCGGGGATCGCATCCGCGTTTCACTGCGCGCCCACGACCTCGAGCGCGCCCAGCGCGACGCAGCCGCCTCCGAGTGGAGCGGGCTGATCGAACTCTACACCCGGCTCGAAACCGAACGCATGAAGCTGCTCGCAACGCTTCGCGATCGATGGCTCAGCGGGGAGCTAGACGTGCTGGTCTCTCAAGCCCGCGACCTCGCCCGCCTCTTGCGCCAACTCGACCGAACCAACTAGAGTTTCTCTCCAATCATGTCTACAGAAAAGAACCCGCTGGTCGACGATCGCTTCGTCGATTTCCTTCTCTATGACGTCCTCGATGCCTCGTCGCTGTGCAAGTTCCCGGGGTTCGAGCATCACTCCAAGGAAACGTTCGACTTGTTCCTCGACAGCGCGCGCAAGCTGGCCCGACAGGACTTGCTTCCAACGTACAAGTCGATGGACGAAAATCCGCCGACCTTCGAGAACGGCCGGGTCATCACCCACCCCGCTCTTGGTGATCTGTGGCGGCAGATGGTGGAGCTCGGAGTCCTAACGGGCACACGACCCGAAGAGGTCGGCGGCCAACAGATTCCGATTCTGCTCCATACGCTTGCCACATCGTACTTGATGGCAGCCAACCTCAGCGCGTACGGCTACGTGGGTCTCACTCTCGGGGCAGCGCACCTGATCGAAGCGTTCGGGAGCGACGACATCAAGGCCCAGTTCATGCGGCCCATGTACGACGGAGACTGGAACGGTACGATGGCGTTGACCGAGCCACACGCCGGAAGCAGCCTCGGGGACATCACGTCGACAGCGACCCCGACTAACGAGGGCCACTACCTCATCAAGGGAAGCAAGATCTTCATCTCGGGCGGCGACCAGAGTTTCGCTGAGAATACGGTCAACTTGGCGCTCGCACGAATCGAAGGCGCCCCGGCCGGTACCAAAGGGATCTCGCTCTTCGCGATTCCGAGGATGCGCCCCGAGAACGGCGAGTTGGTCCCCAACGACGTCACGGTCGCCGGGGTTATCCATAAGATCGGGTGGCGAGGCCTGCCAAGCCTGGCGCTCGAGTTCGGGGATACGAACGATTGCCGCGGCTGGCTGGTGGGCGAACCGCACCAGGGGCTTCGCTACATGTTCCAGATGATGAACGAGGCCCGCATCATGGTGGGCGTCAACGGCGCGTCGACCGCTTCCGTCGCGTATCACGAGGCTCGAAACTACGCGATCGATCGACGTCAGGGCCGACGACCCGGCGAGCGCTCCGAAGAACAAGTGCCGATCGTCACGCACCCCGATGTTCGGCGAATGCTCCTCCGGCAAAAGGCGATCGTCGAAGGGAGCTTCGCGGTACTGGCCACCACGGCGCGCTACTCCGACATCGCGACTCACGGCCCTGATGAAGAGCGGGAGCGCGCGTCGCTCCTCCTCGATCTGCTCACCCCGATCGCCAAGACCTTCCCCGCGGAGCGCGGGTTCGAGGCCAACACCTTGGCGATCCAGATCCACGGCGGCTACGGGTACACGAGCGAATACCTCCCCGAGGCGTACATGCGCGACCAGAAGCTCAACTCACTGCATGAGGGCACTTCCGGTATTCAGAGCATGGACCTACTCGGGCGCAAGGTCGTCGCGAAAGGCGGCGCAGGTCTTCGCGCGCTCGGCGAAGAGATCGCGGCCACGGTTCAGCAGGCTCGTGACGCAGGCTTCGACCCCGAGCTGTGCGACATGGTGGCGCAGGCGACCGACGCGGCGATCTCACTCACGATGGAACTCGCCCAGCGAGGAATGGCCGGCGACACCGACGGGATGCTTGGACATAGCTGGGACTACCTCGACATGATGGCGACGCTCGTGGTCGCCTGGCAGTGGCTCAAGATGGCCGCCGTGGCGCAGGAGCTTCTTGGCGCGAACCCCGAGCATCCAGACCAGCTTCGAGGCACCGAGGCGGCGGCGCGGTATTGGATCCGAACCGAAGTGCCTCGAATCGGTGTGCTGGCCGAGCTTTGCCGTTCCGCCGAGGACTCGTACCTCACGACCGATCCGGCTTGGCTCTAGCGCTCCCGTCGCGCGCTAGTAGTCGAGCAGCGAGATCACCCGGTGCGGGGCGAGCTTCTCTTCGCCTTTCAAGAAGCGAAGGTGGATCACGAACGCAAACGCTGTGATGACGGCACCACACCGGGATACGAGTTCGGCCGTTGCGCCCGCCGTCCCGCCGGTTGCGATGAGGTCATCGACGATCAGGACCTTCTGACCCTCAGCCAGCCCATCCTGGTGAATCTCGAGGGCGTCGGTACCGTACTCGAGGGCGTACTCCGCGCGGTAGGTGGCGGACGGAAGCTTGCCGGGCTTGCGGACGGGCACGAAACCGACATCGAGCTTGTCCGCCAAGGCCGCGCCAAACATGAAGCCTCTCGATTCGATCCCAACCACCGCGTCGACGGGAGCGCCTTCCAGCCGCTCGGCGATCAGCTGGATGCTCGTTCGAAATGCTTCGACGTCTGCAAGCAGTGGCGTGATGTCCTTGAACAGGATCCCGGGTTTCGGGAAATCCGGGACATCCCGGACACGGCTTCGGAGATAGTCGATTCGAGGGTCCGTCATCGGTCGATGGCTCCTACTCGCGCCCCGCAAGGAACGCGGCGACCCCAAGGTGGTCGGGCTGTGTGGCCTCGATGCTCAGCGGCGTCACCGAGATGAAGCCCTCGTCGACCGCCTCGGTGTCTGCGCCCTCGACCGGCTCGTTGTGGACCCCGCCCGGACCTCCGATCCAAAGGTAGTGGCGACCGCGCGGGTCGTCGCGGACCTCGACATCGTCGGAGTACAAACGAAACCCGAGCCGCGTGGCCCGGATCCCTTCCGGCGGCTTCGACGGAAAGTTGATGTTGAGCAAGACCGCCTGACCCGGCGGCTGGGTCACTGAAAGCAGGTCTTTGCAAAACCGTTTACCGTACTGCGCCGCGCCTTCCATGTCGGAGGAGGCGTTAGACAAAGCAATCGACGGGACGCCTCGAAGCGCGCCTTCGCGAGCGGCAGCCACCGTACCTGAATAGTGGACATCGTTACCGAGGTTCGGGCCATGGTTGATCCCGGAGACGACCAAATCGGGGCGGCGGGGCAACAGATCCTTCAAAAAGAACGCCACGTACACGCAATCGGCTGGCGTGCCATCGACCGCCCAAACGCGCTCTTCGACTTCGCGAAACCGGAGCGGATGGTGAAGGGTGATCGAGTGACTCTTGGCGCTCTGCTCAGTCTCCGGTGCCACCGTGTACACATCGGCGAAACTCGCCAGGGCATCGCGCAGCGCGATGTTCCCGGGCGCATCGAACCCATCGTCGTTCGACACCAAAACGAGTGGACGGTCCGCCATGCGCATCACCCCCTATCTCGGAAGCTCGATGGGAGCAACAGGCGAAGGTGGCAGCCCCAGCAGCGGCCCGGGCCGACAAAACGTTCACCGCACGAAACGCTGTGGGAGAAAAAGCCGAGACCCCGGATTTTCCGAGGTCTCGTTGGTCGGGGCGACTGGATTTGAACCAGCGACCCCCTCACCCCCAGTAAGGTGCGCTACCAAACTGCGCTACGCCCCGAACAACCCTCTATTTGAGGGCAGGCGACTCTACCTCAGCCATCGAGGGAGGCAAGCGCAAAACCCGCAAGGTACGAGGGGCCGCGTTGACGGGGATTCGCCGCTGAAATCAGGGGGATTCGGTGTGCGTCTGAGCGGTGACCGGGACCACTTTGTGCACCGTGACTTGGACCGGCTTGGACTGGACCGGCAAGGCTACGGCGTCCGCAAGATCGGTCAGCAAGTCGGAGAGTTGCTCTCGCAGACCGAGTAGCTCGGCTCGAAGGGCGACCTCCCGTGCCGCGCGGGGTTCGGGGGGGCTGCTCCGCTGGTGGCGTCCGAGCTCTCGAATCCGCTTTCGCGCTCCCGGAATCGTGTACCCCTCGTCATGCAGAAGCTGGCGGATCAGCATGGCGAGTTCGACGTCTTTGCGACTGTACTGACGGTGGGCGCCGCGGGTCTTTTTGGGGCGCAAGGCGGGAAACTCGGTTTCCCAGTACCGCAACGCGTGTGGCTTGACGCCGACGATATCGGCGACCTCGCCGATCTTGAAGAAGAGCTTGTCAGGCAGTTGGGTTCGCCGTGTCATGACTTACTCAGTACGAACTCTCGTGCGAGTTCGCTTCGTCTGGCGTCCGATGCGGGTTCAGCACGGTCTTGAGCACTTGGCTCGGCTTGAATGTGAGTACCCGGCGTGCGCTGATCGGGATGGGCGCGCCGGTCTGCGGGTTTCGGCCGATGCGCTCTTTTTTGGCGCGCACCACGAAGTTGCCGAACCCGGAAATCTTGATCTTCTCCCCCTCGGCCAGCACATCTTTCATCGTGTCGAAGACCGCTTCTACGACCTCGGCCGCCTCTTTCTTCGAGAAGCCCCCAACCTTCTCGTAGACGGCATCGATGATTTCGGCTTTCGTCATGCGGTTCTCCTCCAGAGGTCCGGTTAGTGGGAGACAACCATAAATCGGTTTGAATCTCAAGGGTTTGGCAGAGATTCGGCCGAAGAAAAGTGGGAGCACTCACACAACGCGGGATCTGGTCTACCGGAGGGTCGCATCAAAGCGATCTCGGACGATCTTCGATACCTTGTCGTGCACTTTGTCGACCCGTTTGTCGGTGAGTGTGCTGTCGGGGTCTCGGTACGTGATCCGAAACGCGAGGCTTCGGTGCCCGTCGGGGATCTGATCACCTCGGTAGAGGTCGAACAGATCGACCGACTCGGCCAGGCCGCCGGCCCCTTCACCAAGTGCAAGAGCGATCGACTCGGCTGAGAATTCCTCACGGACCACCATCGCGATGTCCCGCGCGACCGAAGGAAACTTGGGAAGCTCATGCGCCTGCGGCGGCCCCAACTCGCGCGCCTGCGACTCGAGCGCGACCACGTCGAGTTCGGCGTACACGACGCGGCCCTGAAGCTCGAGGGCGTCACCGACGTCTGGGTGGATCTCCCCGACAAAGCCGACGGACTCGGACCCGAACGCCACGATCGCGGAGCGCTTGGGGTGCATGAACGGGGGTAACTCGCCCTCGGCGATTGTGGGACGCCGTCCCACCGCACGATCGACGACGGCCTCGACCACGCCCTTCCCGTCGTAGAAGTCGTACGCGCGATCGTCTCCGATCCAGCCCGGACGTTGCCCCGCCAACACGATCGCCAACGCGGTCGCCTCTCGCGGGAGTGGTTCGCCGCTCGGGTGAAACGTACGCGCGAGCTCGAACAACCGAACGTCCCCGGCCCCGTGCCGCTGCGCTCGAGTCGCCGCCGCGGTAAGCCCTGGCATGAGGGAGGTTCGCATGACCGATCGCTCTTCCGAGATCGGGTTGGTCAAGCGAACGACTTCAGTGGATGCGCGAGCCCGTGAGAGATCGTCCGTGGACACAAAGCCGTAGTTGATCGCCTCATAGAGGCCGGCATCGACGGCGGACGTCCGGAGCGCCGACACGAACCGGAGCAGTGGCGGCGTCCCCGACTCGGACGGGCGGACGCGGGGCACGGCCGTCGGAATCTCGTCATAGCCCCGAACGCGGGCCACCTCCTCGATGAGATCGACCTCGCGCCCAAGGTCAGGTCGCCAGCTTGGGGCTTCAACGATGAGCTTTGACTTTGATTTGTCCGTGACCCGGCACCCCACGCGCCCGAGGATCCCCTCCGCCTCGTCGACCTCGACTGGCATGGCCAAGAGCTGCGCAGCACGCGCCGGTCGAAAGTGAATCGTCTTGGGTGCGAAGGGCGCAGCGACATCGTCGATCGCGGTCGTTGCAGCGGCCCCCGACCCAAGCTCGGCGATGAGGGACGCGGCGCTCGCGAGTACGTGGGGGACGGCCTGAGGGTCGACGCCTCGCTCGAATCGATGGCTCGAATCGGTGTGAAGCCCGAGGCGTCGCGAGGTGCGGCGTACCGAACGTGGATCGAAGTACGCACACTCGATGAGCACATCGGAGGTGTCGTCTTCGATCTCGCTGTTCGCACCACCCATGACCCCGGCCACCGCCACGGGGCCGACGCCGTCGCAGATCAACAGGTCGTCGGTGGTGAAGGTGCGCTCGACCCCATCCAGCGTCGCCATCGTCTCGCCGTCGGTTGCAAGACGCACCTCGACGCGCCCCTCTCGGAGCTTGCGAAGGTCGAACCCATGAATCGGGTGACCCCACTCGAGCAAGATGAGATTGGTCGCGTCGACCACGTTGGACAGTGCCCGCAGACCGAGGTTGTGCAGGCGGTAGCGAAGCCAAAAAGGCGACTCACGGACGGTCACGCCCGAGACGAGAGCCGCCCCGTACCTCGGACACCGATCGCCATCGGCGATGTGCACCGAGACCGGAGGGAGCCCCCTGACCTCGATCGGAGAGGCGCCGTTGTCCCAGAGCTTCGTCAGGTCGGCCGTGGGCTGGCTCGCCTCGTATGCCGCCCCAGCGACGAACGTCTTGGCCGGCCCAGCCAGCTTGCGAGCCTTGTACGCGGTATCGAAGAGTACACCCACCTCGCGGGCGATCCCGATGTGCCCGAGGCAGTCGGGCCTGTTCGGCGTGAGGCCGATGTCGAGAATGTAGTCGTGCAGATCGAGCGCGTCGGCTACCGGTGTGCCCGGCAGCGCGTCGAAGGTCGCATCCACGACGAAGATTCCCTCCTCGTCGGACCCGATGTCGAGCTCCGTCTCGCTGCAGATCATCCCCGACGATTCCACCCCGCCGACCTTGCGCGGCTGGATCTCCATGCCATTCGGCAAGACGGCGCCGGGCCGGGCGAAGAGCACCCTTCCCCCCGCTTCGGGCACGTTCGGCGCGCCACACACGACCTCGTGCTCGGCGTCTCCGTCGAACACGGTGACGAGGGTCAACTTGTCTCGCTTCGGATGAGGGGCGCGACCACGGACTTCGGCGACGACGACTTCGGCAAGGCCAGCTCCTCGCTCCTCGATCGCCTCGACTTCTAGGCCCGCTTGCGTGATCCGACGAGCGACCTCGTGAACATCGGCTTCGACGGCGGATAGCTCTTGCAGCCAGCGGAATGAGGTGAGCATGGTCGTACCTAGAACTGCGACAAGAACCGGACGTCGTTGTCGTAGAGAAGCTTGATGTTGGGCACGCCGTACTTGAGCATGGCGATGCGATCGAGGCCCATCCCGAAAGCGAACCCCGTGTACTCTTCCGGGTCGTACCCGACGTTCTCGAACACGACGGGGTGGATCATCCCGCACCCGAGAATCTCCATCCAACCGGTGCCTTTACAGACACGGCATGCGGCAGTGCGCGCTTGGTCGCCTTCCCAGCTTCGACAGAAGACACAGCTCATGTCCACCTCGCCCCCGGGCTCGACGAACGGGAAGTAGCTGGCTCGAAAGCGAACACCGATCTTCTCGTCGAAGAGACGCCGCAAGAAGAACGTCAAGACGCCCTTCAATTCGGCGAACGTCACGTCGTGGTCGACGAGGAACCCTTCGAGCTGGAAGAACATGGGCGAATGGGTCGCGTCGTCATCGCGGCGGTAGACCGCGCCTGGT
This sequence comes from Myxococcota bacterium, assembly GCA_039030295.1. Taxonomy (GTDB): domain Bacteria; phylum Myxococcota_A; class Polyangia; order Polyangiales; family Houyiibacteriaceae; genus SG8-38. The sequence goes on from JBCCEK010000040.1 coordinate 24,919, forward strand.
GACACGATGGCCAGCGGCGGTCTGCGCCGGCTCATCTCACGGATCTGAACAGTCGAGGTCTGCGTGCGAAGAAGCACGCCGTGCTCGGCCTCTCCATCGGCGCCTTCGATGAAGAACGTGTCGTGCTCGTCGGTCGCCGGATGGTCGGGCGGGAACCCGAGCTTGTCGAAGCAGTTCTCGTAGAACTCGACCTCGGGTCCGTCGGCAACCTCAAACCCGAGGGAGCTGAAGATCTCGAGCACCTCGTTGCGCACGCGCGTGATCGGATGAAGCCGCCCTGGCAGAGGCCAGCGACCCGGGAGCGTCACGTCGATGGCTCGGCCGGTGAGCTCGGCGTCCCGTGCGCCACGATGTATCGCCGAGAGGGATTCGTCGAACGTCTGCTGGACGGCCTGTTTGAGCGCGTTCGCACGTTGACCGAACTCCCGCCGGCGATCGCCCGGGAGCTTCGGCATGAGCTTCATCAACTTGGTGAGCTCGCCCTGAGGCCCAACGAATCGGCCATTGATCAGGCGGAGGGACGGTTCATCGGTGGCCTCGCCGAGAGCCTGCGCGTAGGTGTCGCGAATGGCCGCGAGCCCGTCTTCGAACGTCTGAACCGCATCAGGCTCTGCCATCGCGCGCCTAGAATAGGCCTATTCGATCGCGTCGACGACTGCCTTGAAGCCACCCGGA
>JBCCEK010000041.1:0-25278 GCA_039030295.1 Myxococcota bacterium
ATCGCTCCGTCAACGGACGGGCTACGAGGGCGAAGGCCGGGTCTACGTCGCCAATGTCCGACCAGGCTCCGAGGCCGATCGCGCAGGGATCCAGCGTGGCGATATCGTCCTGCAGATCGACCAGCGACCGGTGTCGTCCGTGGCCGATATCGAGGCTGGGCTCAAGGACGGTAGCGCCCTACTCTACATCGAGCGTGACTCACGCCGGTTCTTCCGGTCGATCGACCAGTCGAAGTAATCGCGAGCAAGCGGGTCAGCGCGCGATCGTGATCTCGATGGCGGGACCCCGCGCCTGCACCCGGTACGCCGGGTGTCGGCCAGCGACGAACCTCAAGGTGAGCTCTGAGAAATCACCTCGATTGTGGATCGCAGCATGCTCCACGTCCGGATGGGACGTCGCAATGGGCCCCGCACGAGATAGCGACAGGCTTCCGGGGATCATCACCGAGAAGCCGTCGTCTTCCACGAGCCCGTCCATCTCGGCTACGGGGTTACTCATACGCAAGACATAGGATTCTCCGCCCGGGACATCGTCCGCTCCGAACACCAAGCCTTGCACGCGCTCGGGAGGCATCGGAGCACCTTGGTCAGGGACAGGAGCGGCCTGTTCGACCGCTTCGGGGCTGGGCTCGGTCGCGGCCGGAACCACGACGTCCGTCGACGAGACCGCGGGAGCCTCACCCGCTTCAGCGACCTCGGTTGGAGCCTCCAAGTCGGGGCCCGGCGACGTCGCCCAAAGGTAGATCCCCCAGCCGGACAACGCGACCAGAGCGACGATCGAAGTGATCAACACGTATCGGCGACCACTGCGCTTGGAGTTCTTGAGGTGCGCTCGCGCCGCCTCGCTCCGCGGAACTTGCTTGCGACGCGGCTTGTCCTCCAGTCGCTCGCGCAGGGCCTCGACGAACCGGGAGGCCACGGTCGCCGAGCGCCGGGTCGCGCGTGTCACCGACGGGACCAAGCCCTGCGTGATCGCCTTCTTCACGTTCCCGACGGAGCTCGACACCTGGTCCGAGGCTGCGCGCGCGTAGTCGCGAACGCGATCGGACGTCGACGGATCAAAAGAGAGCTCCTCTTGGGCGTCGTATCGAACGATGGTGGGGGTGTCATGAAGCCGGGGCGCCGAAGTCCGCGGATTGGGCCGCGCCGGGCGCTCGATGTCGTCGGGCATGGTGTCGCGTCCGAGCTCTGGGTCTTCGGCTGCAGCCTCGACTGATGGATCGGTTTGGTAGCCGATGCTGAGCACGAGCTTGGGAACCTCTTCGTCGAACATCAGTTCGACGGTCTCGAGATGACCTCGCCGCCCCGTCGCCTCGTTCTCGACCCCACTGCCAATCGCGAGAAACGGAAGCGTCTGCTCGACTCGAAGCACCTGGTCGGTCTCCGACTGGAGCTCAGCCATGATCGGTGACTCCACGCCGTCGAGCTGGAGCCGAACGGTGGGCGCCGTCGCGGTAGTGCGGCCCCAACGCTGGATGAGCGCCTCGATCCGGCTCTGGTCGCCGTCTGAGAGCCGAGTGAACCGAATCCCGAACTCCCCAAGCTGCGGTCCACTGTCGTGTGCCCAAACGACTTGCCCAATCATCTCGATCGGGACTTCGCTTCCCGGGCTCTCGAGCTGGCATCGAAGCGTCGAGCCAACCTCAGGGAGCATCGACGCGCGCATCGAAAGACCACCAGGACCTACATTGATGCCGTCGGCCTCGAACGATTCGTCGATGAAGCCTTCTGGATAGAGTCTGATCAAGACCTCGTCGAGCGGGACGCGCGCCGGTCGGGGAGCTTGATGGTAGCCGACGGATGTGTTCATCGATGCCTCACGTACTTCTCTGCGCAAAGTGGGGCAGAGCCCCATCCATCTGGTCCCAAAACTGGGCTCGACCGTCCACTTTTCTGCAACCCGGTTCCTTGACCATCGCACGGTCGGCCGCCAGCCTTGGCGGCCACGATGGGCGTACGTATCGAAGTGCAGTCGCTGTGGACCGAGGGCGAACCTTCGACTCAGATCTACGAGTTCGATCAGGCCCGCATCGTCATCGGCCGCGCACGAAGCGCAGATGTTCAGCTTCCCCATGCCGCCGTCAGTGGCACTCACGCGAGCATTCGGACCGAGGGGTCAAGCTACGTCCTCGTCGACGAAGACTCGACGAACGGAACCCGCGTCAACGAAGCCCCGGTCGTGCCGGGCCGCCAGAAGGCTCTGCAAGGGGGTGACCAGATCGATCTCGGGGGCTACCAGCTCCGAGTTCAGCTTGGCGTGCCGGTCGCAGAACCGACCTCGGTGAAAGGGACCGCGTCGAAGGCCGAAGCAATGCTCCGCGAACAACATCGCGGAGAATCGGAAGGGCAAATCCAGGCTCGGACACTCGACATCCAAGCCGGCCTCGATCAATCGGTCGAGCTCCTGCCGATCGCGAGCGAGACCAAGAGCGAGCCGCCTCCGACGCATCCCCCGAGGCCCTCGACGCCGAGCTCGGTGCCCCCGAGGTCACGAATCGCCACCAGCGAATTGATGGTCTACTCGCTCGCCGGGCTGCTGCTCGCCGCAAGCCTAGTCATCTGGTTCCTTTTGAGCCGACCCTGACGCGCGGCCCGGAAGGGGCGGGACCGCCGAACACGAAGACTCGCAGACGACTACTTGTTCCTCAGATGGATGAGCCGGAGCCCCTCAAGGGTGAGGAACTCGTCGACCTCGTCGATCGTCTCGCTGTCTGGCTCGATGAGGCTCGCAAGCCCCCCGGTCGCGATCACCGCTGGCTCTGCGTCCATCTCAGCGACAAGCCGGCGGACGAGCCCGTCGACAAGGCCGACGTACCCGAACACGATCCCAGCCTGCATCGAGTGTATCGTGTTGCGCCCAATGGCGCGCGGAGGACGCGCGATCTCGCTTCTCGGTAGCTTGGCGGCACGTGCAAAGAGCGCACTTGCGCTGATCTGCATGCCCGGGGCAATCGCACCCCCGAGGTACTCGCCCTTCGAGGAGATGCAGTCGAATGTGGTCGCCGTCCCAAAATCCACCACGATAGCGGCTCGCTTGACCCGCTCGTACGCGGCCACCGAGTTGACGATGCGATCGGCGCCGACTTCACGGGGGTTCTCAGCAAGCACCGGCATGCCAGTCTTGATCCCTGGACCCACGATCATGATTTCGTGATCAAAGGCGCGGTCGACCGCGTCGATGACGGTGTCGTTGAGTGGGGGAACGACAGAAGCGAGAATACTCGCGCGCACATCGGCTCGCCCGACCCCAGCTAGCTGGAGCAAGTTGAGAAGGAGCACGTGATACTCGTCGCTGGTGCGGCCCTTGGCGGTTTCGATCCGAAAGTCATGCACCAGACGTTCGCCGTCGTACAGGCCAAGCACCATGTTGGTATTGCCGACGTCGACGACGAGAAGCATCTACCGAGGTCGTAGCGACAAAGTGAGGTCGAGCAAGTCGCCGAACGTCTTCGGACGGGGGAATTCAGGCGGGTCGCTCGCGTAAACGATGGGCTGCCCTGTCGGGGCGACGCTTTGGGCACGGATCGACTCGGGACGCTGCGGCGAGGGTGCGCTCTGTGCGGGCGTACTCGGGACCGGACGAACCGAGCGAGCACGAGGCTCTGTCGATAGCGGTCGTTCGACCCGAGGCGGCTGCGAGGAGTATCGCGTCGGGCTTTCTACCGTCGGAGAGGTCGGTGGCTCGACCGCCGGGTGGGAAGAGGGTGCGGCGGTCGCCGGGGCCGAAGAGAACGCGGACGGCGGCGACGTCGAGGCCGCTGGCTGCGCCGCTGGAACCGAGCCCGACGCAGTGCGGATCCGCTCGACCACCTCGGCCGCATGGGTTGGGCGTTCGTCAGGCCGCTTCGCGCGGACCTTGTTGAGGAGAGATCTCAGCCTGTCTTCGCGGTCGCTCATGACGCCCTCTTTGCTTCCAACATACCGACAATCGCGGGCAGGTCGGCCCCGTCCTTGAACCATCCCCAAACGGTTTCGGCGACCTCGAAGTCGACCATCACAAACTTGGATTCCCCCGCTGGGACACACGAGACCTGGCGCTGAGAGACCTGCGAGAACATCCCACCGAGCAGCGCTGCCGCGCCGAGGTCGTCTTCATCGAGATCGGGCTTGTCACGAAGGGCAATGACCAGGGCGGCGCCCCAGCGCTCGAAAGTCAGTCGGCCCCAGCCGAACAGAGCCGTGACGGCGGACACATGACCGAGAACGGCCTCGGGCGTGAGGACCGACGCGGGACGGTCGAGACCTCCAAGAACCTGGTCGCCGAGGAGCTCGCCTAGGCGTCGAAGGGGCGTGAGGTCTCCATCCCGAGCCGCAGCCGCAACGAGCGAGGACAGTACGCCTTCGCTCAGCATCAGCACCCGCTCGCCCGCACGGGTTCGAACGGTCCCCCCTCCGAGATTGAACTCGTAGAAGCCGCTGGGATCAAAACGGCCATCGTGCATACGTTACCCTCCCCCTTGGATGTAGAAGGTTTAGCTGGATCGTGTCAAATGGCACGAATGAAATCAAAGGCCGCCGGCCTGGCGCTGATGGTCGGCTTATATGCGGCCAATGCCGCTGGGCAGGGGGATTCGCTCGGCGCGGACGAGATCGCGGCGGCAATCGTGCAGATGACCACCCCGGTCTGGACCGGTCCACGAACCCCCGTGCCATCCGAGACTCCCCGTCCCGTCGAAGCATCAATGACGATCCCCTCGGAGACGCGGCTCGTCACACTCCACGCTCCGCCACAGACCCCAGAAGCCACCCTCACGAAGGCGCTGCAAGCGCTGGAAGAGGCGCATGACGCGCTCTCCGCCATGGGATGGCCCGCACCGTTGCCGGACGGATCACTAGGAGGCGGTCCGGAACTCGATCTCTACCTTGCCGATGCCGACCGCCCCACCGCCGCCTACGCAGACGGCCTTGCGACGTGGAGCTTCTTGGACCGTGCATCGACTTTCGCGATCGTGAGCCCTGCAACACCGGACCAAGCCCTGGAGGCGTGTGTCACGGCGGCCTACGCGGAGGCACTCCTGTTGAGTATGGACCCTGCAGAAGCGCGAACCTGGAGAAGAGCCACCGCCGCTTGGCTCACGTGGGTCGTGACGGGCCGATTCGGGTGTGAGGACGCGGTCTTCGAGCAACAGGCCGAGCCAGCACGTTCTTGGATCAGCGGGGCAGCAGAAGATGGCGCCGGTGGCGCCATGCTGCTCGGATATCTCTCTGCGCGGCACGACGGACCCAAACGCGAGTTCGTCCGAGACGCTTGGCTCCTTTCGAGCCAACGCACCTGGGAAGGCGACGGGCTTCGCGCAGAACCGGACTTGTGGGCCGCCATCGAGACGTCGATCGCACGAAGCGGAGACCGACTCCTCATGAACGTCCGCGACCTCGCCGTCCAACGTTGGTTCGTAGGACGCGGAACTCGTCAGGCCCCGTTTGTTCGCGCGATCGACGGTGACGCGCGAGTCCCTGCTGAGCGTACCTTGCACCGAATGCCGACACGCGCGGTCGTCACGACCCCGCTCGAGGCGTTCGGAAGCAGCTATGTGTTGGTGGCAGACGACGCCTGGGGTCCCGGTCGCCGCCTACGCGTTTGGCTCAACGGTGAGTACGGAGTCCGTTGGTCCCTCGCGGCCGTTCAACTCGACCCAGATGGGAACGAGATTCGACGCGTCGCGGCGCCGTCAACCGAGGGCAACCCGACCGCGTACGTGCCGGTCGAGCTCACCGACGACACCAGGGCACTGCTCTTGGTGGTCACGAACCTATCGAGTCGGCTCCCGGACGCGGACGAGCCCGACGCAAACCGACGAGCCTTCGAAGTGGTGGTCGACCGCGCCAACGACTGACGAGACCAGAGCTAGCTACGGTTGCGGCGGCGATTGCGGCGACGTCGAGGTCGAGGTTCGGATTGGTAGAGCGCCTCACTGGGGTCGCGCGCCCACGTGGGAAGCTCCTCGCCCCTGGCCGTGCGGTCGAGCGCGAACAGTGTCGCAGCGTCCGAGAAGTACTCGCGCCGCGCGATCGAGTTGATCCGGCCGGCCCGAAGACGCCGCTGCGCCATGGTGAGGAGCCGAATCCGGTCCTTCAGGCGTCGGGGAAGCGCGAGCCGCAACGAGAACTCACGAATGAACTCTTCGTACGCGACCGGAACGTCCGAAACTCCGTCGACTGCCTCGTCGATCGCCCCTTGAAGGAGCGCCGCCAACAAGACCGCGTCGTTCGGGAGCCTGTCTTCTGCGGCCAGAGCGTCGATCGCCTTCAGTCGCCCGAAGGTCAGCGCGGAGCCCTCGGGATCGTCGTCCAAGAAGGACGCGACCTCGGGCAGAATCTCGCTGAGAACGCCCACATCCCATGCGAGGAACACCGAACGTTGTGCGGCGCCGCCTCGCAAGAAACGAAGGATCTCTTCGAGGACACGTGGCGCAGCGGCACGCTGCAAGTCACCTCGATGGCGGACCATCGCGTCGTAGACGGCTGGGTCGAGCCCCATGTCGAGTCGCGCACTGAACTTGATCGCCCGAAGGATGCGAACCGGATCCTCCCGAAACCTCACGTTGGGATCGCCAATCGTGCGAAGGAGATGCTCCTCGAGGTCTGCGACGCCGCCGACGAAGTCGATCACCTCCCCCCGCTCGAGGTCGTAGAAGAGACCGTTGATGGTGAAGTCGCGACGAATCGAGTCCTCGTGAGGCTCGCCGAATACGTTGTCATTCGTGATGAGAAGGTCGGCGTCTTCGCCGTCGATCGCGGAGTTGCGCGCCGGGATGAGGCGAACTGGCTCTGGGCCGGCGCACAGCGGAATCTTCTTGGCGATCTTTGGTTTGATCACCTCGAAGTGCTGAGACGGGTCGCGACGAAAGGTCGCGACTTCGATGACCTTGCCCCCGGAGAACAGCACATGCGCGAGACGAAATCGCCGACCGATGACACGGCAGTTGCGGAACAGGTCCCGGACCTCGTAGGGACGAGCACTGGTAGCGAGGTCGAAGTCCTTCGGCTTACGTCCAAGCATCAGGTCTCTCACACCACCGCCTACCAAGTAGGCGGTGTGGCCGTGACGGTTGAGCCGACGAATCACCTTCGCCGCGTCTGCATCCAGAAGGCGCCGGGGAATCGAGTGCGCATACACGACCGGCTCAGGCGCATCCTCGTCGAGGGCGCCTCGCGCGTCGTCTCGCTGACCGAAGTCAGGATCTACAACCTTTGTCATCTGATAGCCGGGCCGGCGAAGTGAGCGAAGTTAATAGCCGCTTTGTAGCAACAACGTCGGCACGCAGCAACGTTCACGCATGCTACACCTCGGCAGGGGGTCCTTGGCCGTCTTCAATCGGAAAAACGCCGTGATCGAGCTCGAACGCCTGGCGGGCAGCGTTATCGTCTGCGGTTTTGCTGGCAGAGAAGTGCCGGCCGAGGTTCGCGGCTGGATCACGAGCGACACCCTGGCCGGAGTGATTCTATTCAAGCGCAACATCGAGGACGCGGTTCAAACCGCAGACATGATCGCGGCCGCTAACCGAGGGGACGATTCGGAGCGGCCGCTCCTGGTGTGCGTCGACCAAGAAGGGGGGCGCGTGGCTCGTTTCGGTCCGCCGATCGTAGAGCTTCCCCCGATGAGAACACTTGCGCGCATCGGCGATCTGGATCTCACAGCACTCGCAGGACGGGTGCTCGGCCGTCAACTCCACGCCGTCGGGATCAACCTCGACTTCGCACCCGTGCTCGACGTCGACACCAACCCGGCCAACCCGGTCATCGGGGACCGTGCGTTTGGCACGACACCCCAACAAGTCATCGATCATGGGCTCGCGTTCGCGCGCGGCCTGCACGAAGGGGGCGTACTCTCGTGCGCGAAGCACTTCCCCGGGCACGGCGACACCGACGTTGATAGTCATCATGCGTTGCCCGTACTGCGTCATGGCCGCGCGCGGTTGAACGACGTCGAGCTACCGCCGTTTCGATCGGCCGTCGGCACGATCCCTTCCATCATGACCGCCCACGTCGTGTTCGAAGAACTCGACTCTGCACCCGCGACCCTGTCGGCCGCAGTGGTTCGGGAGCTGCTGCGGCACGAGATCGGGTTCGAGGGAGCGGTCTTCACCGACGACCTCGAGATGAAGGCGGTGAGCGAACAGTACCGGATCGAGGAGTCGGGTGTGCTCGCGATCGAAGCCGGTTGCGACATCCTGTTGGTTTGCTCGGACGTCGAGGCAACGGGTCGCCTGCGCGAGACCCTCATCCACGAAGCCGAGGCGACACCAGGGTTTGCGGCCAAGCTGAGGGCGGCCAGCACCCGCGCCGACGCCCTGCGTAACCAGGCGGCCCAACTCCCGCCTGCCATAGGCCTGCAAAACGCGCTAGACGACCCGGACGCGCGACGCCTTCGCGAAGAGCTTGAGGCCAGCGCTTAGCCCTCAGCCCCCGAGACACTTGCAGATATACGGCGACACCAGCGGCCTAAGCCCCTCTGAGACCAAGGCACTCCAACGGATCTACCGACGACGCGTTCCACTGGATCGTCTGACGACGCCGGAGCTCACGCGAGCGATGGTCGGCGTTTCGCACGAGACCGGCCGACAGGTGGGCGTGCTCGTCGATCGGCGGGGCACCGTGCACCACGTGATTCTCGGCGACGCGTCGAAGCTGATGCTGCCCGATGTGGGCCGCATGCGTGCCGGTGCGGGTCGCCTTCGAGGCCTTCGTCTGATCCACACACACCTCCGAAACGAGCCGCTGAGTCGTGACGACTTGGTTGACCTCACGCGCCTGCGGCTCGATTTGGTGGTGGCGATTTGCTTGGCCCCAGGCGAGGAGCGCGCACTCTGCATCTACTACGGTCACAACTTCCCGGTCGCTGAGGGGCAGGACGAACCACCGTTCCGGACCGTAGGGCCCCTGCCCTACGCCAAGGCCCGCGACAACCCTGCCGAGATCATTGCCACCCTCGAGCAAGAGTTCGCGGCTGCGGCCCGTGCGCGAGGGGTGACTGCCAAAGACGGCCGGGCCATTCTGGTCCATGTCACCGACAAGCGAGGCGCGGCGCAAGCGGAAGACTCTCTGACTGAGCTTGGGGAACTCGCACGGACGGCGGGGGTCGAGGTGGCCGACCGGGTGCTGCAGGTACGCGACAGGGTCGACCCCAAGTACGCGCTCGGCAAGGGAAAGCTCGATGACCTCGTGATTCGCGCCATGCAGCTCGACGTGGAGACCCTGATCTTCGATCGCGACCTCCGACCTGCGCAGGCCAACAACATCGCTCGGGTCACCGACCTTCGGGTCGTCGACCGAACGCAGCTCATTCTCGACATCTTCGCGCAGCATGCGGAGAGTCGCGACGGAAAGCTCCAAGTAGAGCTAGCCCAAATGCGCTACCTGCTGCCGCGTCTCGGGCAACGAGACGATGCGCTCTCTCGCCTCACCGGAGGCATCGGAGGCCGTGGCCCTGGTGAAACCAAACTCGAGGTTGGGCGGCGCCGTGCACGCGAGCGCATCACTCGACTGCAGTCACAGTTGAAACAGTTGCGGCGGCAGCGGCAACAACGGCGATCCCGCCGACAGCGAAGCGGAACACCGACCGTTGCCATCGTCGGCTACACCAACGCCGGCAAGAGCACGCTTCTCAACGCACTGACAGGAAGCGACGTCTCCGCCGAAGACAAGCTATTCGCGACCCTAGACACGAGGTCACGGAGCCTCGTTCTTCCGTCGGGTCGATCGGTGGTGGTCACCGACACCGTCGGCTTCATTCGGGACCTTCCAAAGGATCTCTTCGCAGCGTTTCGAGCAACGTTTGACGAAACGCAAGACGCCGATCTGCTTCTCCACGTGATCGACGCGTCGGACCCTTGCCGTCTCGATCATGTCGATACGACCGAGAAACTGTTGGTCGAACTTGGGCTGGAGCGCGTTCCGAGGATTTCGGTGTTCAATAAATGCGACCGCCTCGAGTCCCCGAAGCAGACCATCCAGAACCGCGGCATCGGCGTCAGCGCGCTCGACCCCGAATCGCTCGGCGAACTGCTAACGGAGATCGACCGCTCCATCGCGCGAACGAACCCGGACCACCAGGGGTCTACTTCTTCACCACCGGCTTGATGCCGACTTTGCCCTCTTTGACGACCACCTTGAAGTCGATCCGCTTGCCTTTGTGCTTGCGGTCGAGCTTTGGCACCATCTTTTTGAGGCTCTTGGCAACGGTCTCGTAGTCGATCCTGTCGGTGCGTTCGTTGTTCTTACGCTTCGCGTCGACGTAGCTCTCGTAGATCTGTCGCATGCGAGCTTCTCCTGGGCCCTTGGAGCGGGAAGCGATCGGGGGAGGCGCGCGTCGACTCGGGGAGATCGCGGGGTTCGATCGATCCTTGGTCGTCGCAGGGCGCCGGGACTTGGGCTTGCCAAACGTGGTGGGCTCCTCAGCGCCGTTGGGCCTGGCCACCGGGCGCGGGGCGATCCGAGGCCTGGCGGGGGCCGGTGCCTTGAGGAGCTCATCGACACGGTCGCTCGCCTCCTCGATGAGATGATCCATGTCCGTGTCTTGGTTCGGGTCGAGTTCGAGCGGGCTGCTGCTACGGCGCCGGGTGTCGTCGCGCTGAGCCCGGGCCTGTTCGCGACGCTTGCGCGCCCGCATCAGGTCGCGTCGATAGGTGCCCTCTTCGATCTGCCTCGCGATCCGCCTCCAGTACGTCTGGAGGGTCGTGTATCGCTGGATCAGGGTCTGAAACCGAAACCTGAGCGCCGTGTTCCGAGGTTGGGACTTGCGGAGTTGGTGCAGGGCGCGATCCAGTTGCTTGCGCGGGATCTGCGGTTCCATGCGCTCAATGCCCTGGAAGTACTGTTCGTAGAGGTGCTTCACGCGCGAGAGCTGAATCTCGGCATCGGAAAGCACAATCTCGAATTCTTTCGGTGTCATGACAAAGCGATCACAGCGGCGTGATCCTCAAATTGTCGAACCACAGGTCGGATTGCCAGTTATTGAAGCCAAAATGATCGTGTCCGCGCCCTTCGAGGGGGTCGGGATCGGTCATGGCAAGGAGGAGCGCGTCGTCCACGAAGACCGAAAGACGCGGACCCTCCCGTTCAATTCGAACACGATAGGTCTTTCGCGGTTCGACCCGGATGGGTGGTCCCTCAATGCGGTCCGCGCCGTGCTCGTCCATCCGGGCCAGGACGTTGCGTGAGTTCCCCCAACCCCCGAGAATAATGACGTAACCGCTCGCGACATACCGGTCCGTCGAGGCGAACGACACCCCATCTCCGAACACCTCGACCTTGATGTCGCCGTCGGCGCTGTCGCTCCTGGCGTCGAACTCGATCCGCACGTCGCGGGGGATCCTGCGCTTCAGCCACAAGGGGTGGTTTCGGGCGCCTCTTGCGTGAACCTGGCCATCTTCGATCGCCCAAGCCCCGTGGGTGCGTTCCCAGTGATCGCCGAGCTTGTCGCGCTCGAACGAATCGGAGAAACGCGCGCCGATGCCCGGATCGCCCTGAGGCGTGCACCCGACGAGCGTGGCCAACGCGGCGTAACGGCACAAACGAGTCACGCGCCGACGCTGACATCGTGGGTCCAATCGGACAAGCACGGTCGGCGGCACTCAAGAGATATCAACAGAAGCTTTACGGAGAGCGACTAGGACAAGCCCAGAACCATAGCGCTATCAGGGACAGGGCCTTGACGATCTGTACAAAGGCTAAACAACAAGGCCTGGGAGAATCGAGACGCGCCACCATGCCATTGCTCGACCTCGGGATCGTCCCGGACCCCCTGATTCGGTTCGGAATTCGTCGGATCTGCGCACGGCGCCTGTCGGAGACGCGCAGGCTTGGCGAAGGCGCCAAAGGGGCGCACGTGCTCGCGCTCCGGCAAAGCCCTATCGCGGCGGATGTCGGCACCGCCAACCTGCAGCACTACGAGGTGCCAGCCGCCTTCTTCGAGCAGGTGCTCGGGCCGCGCCTGAAGTACAGCTGCTGCACATGGGGTGACGGTGCCCACTCTCTCGAGAACGCTGAAACCCACTCCCTCGCGCAGGTCTTCGATCGAGCCCAGCTCGCGAACGGGCAGCGGATCCTCGAACTCGGCTGCGGCTGGGGGTCGCTGACGCTCTACATGGCTGCCCGCCTTCCCGGCGCTCGGATCACCGCGGTCAGCAACAGTCGGGGGCAGCGCGCCTTCATCGAAGCACGTGCCGCCGCCATGGGGCTCGCCAACGTCGACGTCATCACCGCGGACGTGACGCAACTCGAGCTCGAAGGTCCGTTCGATCGCGTCGTGTCGATCGAGATGTTCGAGCACATGCGAAACTGGGAGGAGCTGCTAGCCCGGATCGGGGGCTGGCTCCGCCCCGACGGCAAGCTGTTCATCCACATCTTCGCGCACCGCGAGTTCGCGTACCTCTACGAAGACCAAGGACCCTCGGACTGGATGGCCCGTCACTTCTTCACCGGGGGCCAGATGCCTTCGGAAGACCTTCTCGATCACTTCAATCGCGACATGCGCGTGACCGAGCGATGGCATCTGTCAGGGCGGGACTACGCGAGAACCGCGAACGCGTGGCTGGACAACCTCGACGAAAACCGCGACCAGGTCTTGGCTGCCCTCGGTACCGTGGACGACGCCCCGGACAGGGCGATGCACCGATGGCGCATCTTCTTCATGGCCTGCGCAGAGCTGTTCGCCTTCCGCAACGGAAACGAATGGGGCGTCTATCACTACCTTCTCGAGAAGCGGGTCGAATAATGAGAGTTGCAGTCATCGGCACGGGGATCAGCGGAATGGTCGCGGCTTGGATGTTGGAGCGCGACCATGAGGTGACCGTCTACGAGGCGAGCTCGTGGGTCGGGGGGCACACGAACACGGTCGACATCCAAGTCGACGGTCGACGCTACGCCATCGACACCGGGTTCATCGTCCACAACACGCGAACGTACCCGAACTTGGTGCGCATCTTCGACCATCTCGGCGTCTCCACGCGCGCAACCGACATGAGTTTCAGCGTGAAGGAGCAAGCAACCGGCCTCGAGTACGCGAGCCGCGCGATCCTTGCCCGAAGGCGAAATGCTCTCAATCCCCGCGTTCTACGAATGGTGCGGGACATCCTCCGTTTCAACCGAGAAGCAGAGGGGATCGTCGAAGCGGGAGACGAGGCCACGACGCTCGGCGATCTACTCGAGGACGGGCGCTACTCGAAGGCGTTCACCGACCTCTACATCGTGCCGATGGGCGCCGCGATATGGTCGACCGATGCACGGCGCATGTTGTCGTTCCCTGCACATGCTTTCGTTCGTTTCCTGATCAATCACGGCCTGACCAGCCTGACGGATCGGCCGCGATGGCGCGTCGTCGAAGGCGGTTCGCGCGAGTACGTGCGCCGCCTCACGGCTTCGTTTGCCGATCGCATCCGGCTCGAGACGCCGGTCGAGACCGTCACGCGGAGTGCCCGCGGCGTCACCGTCTGCCCCCTCGATGGGCCGCCGGAACACTACGATCGTGTCGTGATCGCGACCCACAGCGACCAAGCCTTGAAGATGCTCACCGACGCGAGCGATGCCGAACGAGAGATCCTAGGCGCGATTCGCTACCAAGAAAACCGAGCCGTCCTCCATACCGACACCACGCTCCTGCCTCGCGAGCGTCGCGCGTGGGCAAGCTGGAACTACGAGATCCCGAAACAGCGAAGCGATCGCGTCGTCGTCACATATGACATGAACAGTCTGCAGGGCATCGAAGACACGAAGACAAACTTCTGCGTCACGCTCAACGCCGAGGGCCGAATCGACCCGACTCGAGTCTTGTACGAAACGACGTACCATCACCCACTGTACGACCCGGCTGCCCTCGCGGCGCAGAAGAGAGTTCGCGAAATCAGCGGGGCGAGGAACACCTACTATTGCGGTGCGTACTGGCGTCACGGGTTTCACGAGGATGGCGTCGTCAGTGCCCTCGCCGTCGCGCACCAGTTCGGCATCTCGCTGGACAACCGGCTGGGCGGGTCCGCGAAGGAGGCCGCTTGAAGAGCGCGCTCTACGAGGGGACGATTCGTCACAGGCGCTTCTTGCCTGTCGCCCACACGTTCCGGTATCGGATCTTCTACGCGTTCCTCGACCTCGGTGAACTCCCAGGCGTGCTCGACGGGCTGCCCGGTTGGTCGGCGCGACGCCCCGCAATCGCTCGTTTTGACAGGGCGGATCACTTGGGCGACCGAGACGTGCCGCTCGATGAAGCGGTCCGAGAGCTGGTTGCTCAACGTCGAGGGGTCAGGCCCACCGGACCCATCCGTTTGTTGACCCTCCCTCGGACGCTTGGCGTCTCGTTCAATCCGATCAGCATCTACTATTGCTACCGCGATGATGACTCGCTGGAGTTCATCGTCGCCCAAGTCGACAACACACCGTGGGGCGAGCGCCACTGCTACGTGGTCGACGTCCAGCGAGACAACATCGGTAGTGGCAATGTCCTGCGGTTTCGCGTCCCGAAGGCGCTGCACGTGTCTCCGTTTCACCCCATGGAGCAGATGTACGAGTGGCGATTCAACATGCCAGGGCCGAGGTTGGTCGCCCACATGCGCAACTGGGACGAGGGGCGTGTATGCACTGACGCAACCCTGATCCTCGAGCGACGCCCGCTCGACCGAACCAACGCAGGTCTCACCCTCGTACGACACCCCTCGATGGCGGCCTCGACGATCGCTCGGATCTACGCGCAAGCCGCTCGGCTCTGGTGGAAAGGAACCCCCTATCACCCTCATCCGGATCGGGAGCAACCAAGCGGAGTGACGGCATGACCGAGCGAACGTGGCTGAGGGTCGACTTACCACGACTCGTCGATCTTCCCGTCGACCTCTCGGTGGACCTCCCGGCTAGGCTCGCGCGAACGCTCGTACTCAAGCGACTCGACGACATCGATTTCGGTCAGCTGACCGTGGTCGATGAGCACGGCGCACACAGCTTGGGTCGCGGAGTCGAAGGTCCGAGGGCCACGATCCACATTCACGATCCCAGCGCGTGGACAGCGATCGCCCTCGGCGGAAGCCTCGGAGCCGGGGAGAGCTACATGGACGGCCTTTGGTCGACGGATGATCTGGTAGCAACGGTGCGCGTTTTGCTGCGAAGCTCGACCAGGCTCACCAACCTAGACGGAAGCTCGGTGGGAAGGCTCCGCGGCGCCCTCGATGGAATCTACCACCGAGTCCGACGCAACACGCGGGCAGGAAGCCGCCGCAACATCGGCGAACACTACGACCTCGGCAACGCGTTCTACCGGCTCTGGCTCGACGACTCGATGATGTACTCGTCGGCGATCTGGGAGCGCGACGACATGTCGCTCGAGCAGGCGCAGAAGGCGAGACTTGCGCGGATCTGTGGCAAGCTCCGACTCGAGCCGGACGACCATCTCCTCGAGATCGGCAGCGGCTGGGGCGCCCTCGCGATTTACGCGGCCAAGCACGCTGGCTGTCGAGTCACCACGACGACGATCTCGCAAGCCCAGTACGACCTGACTCGAGAGCGCGTGAAGGAAGCCGGGCTCGAGGACCGGGTCACCGTCTTACTCGATGACTACCGAGATTTGCGTGGACGGTACGACAAGCTCGTGACCATCGAGATGATCGAGGCAGTCGGCGCAGAGTATCTCGACTCGTTCTTCGGACAGATCGGACGACTCCTGCGGCCTGAGGGGCTCGGATTGGTGCAGGCGATCACGATTCCAGACGATCGCTACTCCGAGAGCGTGGGCCGGGTTGATTTCATCAAACGCCACATCTTTCCCGGCGGACAACTCCCAAGCCTGCACGCCATGACCGATGCATGGCATCGAATGACCGACCTCCGGCTCCTGCACTACGAGGACTTCGGCGACCACTACGCACGTACCTTGCGAGAGTGGCGCGTGCGGTTCGATGCGCGTCGGGGCGATATCGCGAGTCTTGGATACTCGGCGCGGTTTCAGAGGATGTGGGAGTTCTATCTGTCGGCATGTGAAGGTGCTTTCGTCGAACGGCACTGCGGCGTTGCACAGTTGTTGCTGGCCCGCCCGTTGGCGAGGCGACCGACGCTCGCGAGCACGTTGAACCGTTGACACGATTCGACGGTGAACCTTAGGCTCGGCTCATGATGCAATTCACCAAGACGCTTGCCGCGGCCGCGTGCGTGGCAACCCTGTTGCTCGCCAGCGCCTGCGGAGAAGACGAGTTCGGAGCGGTGTGCTCCGAGTGTCGCGACGGAGTCCCGGTGGGGCCGAGCGCAGACGAGGCAAGCTGCCAAGCCTTTGGCGACGAGTGGGGCTGTGGCGAGGCAACGCTCACCAATGCGGGCATGTGCGGCGATCAGAATGCGACGTGCACCGTATCGGACTGCCGAGAGCTCGTCGGCCTTTGCATCCTCTAAGGGGACTCACGGGTCGGTGCAGCCGTCTTCGTCCTCGTCTTGCCCTTCGAGCGCTTCTACGTTCGGGCACTTGTCGTCCGCGTCGGGGATGAAGTCGTTGTCGTTGTCGGGGTCCATGCACCCGTCCTCATCTTCGAAGCCATCGATGTCCTCGGGCAGCCGTGGGCACTCGTCTTCGGAATCGGGAATCCCATCCTGGTCGAGATCGTGGGTCTGGGGCGAGTAGGAAACCCCGAAGAACGCTCGAAAGGCGGGTTGGCCGAGACCCCGCACCAGGCCACCGCCGAAGGCCGCTGTCAGCGTCACCGCGTTCTTGGTGTAGCGAACGCCCAAGTCTCCCTCGAGTGTGTTTGTTTGGCTTCCTCGGAACGCGGTCGAGCCCCGGAACTCGAGCAGGCCGTATAGATCGAGCACCTTGGGAATCGGCGGCTTGATCGAAAACCCGTAGAGCAACTCCTGCTGAAGTTGTGCGGTCCCAACCTGACGGAGGTTCGGACGGTATCGCCAACCCACCATGGCGCCAGCCCCGGTCTCGAGAATGTGGAAATCCCCGAGCGCGTGCAGGTCGAACGTGAATTGGCTCTCGCCGGCGTAGAGCCCTTCGTTCCCGATCGGGATGGGGATGCTCGCCAACAAAGCGAGCCCTGGCCCGTCTGGCTTGTCTTGGCTCTTCTCGGTCCTTTTGCCGACGACTCGAACCTTCGTGGTGAACCTAGGATCCTGCAGAGCGAAGCCGTCGAACGAAGTGCGCCCGTTGAGCGGAACGGTGGTCCCTCCCTGCTGATACAGAACCAACGGGATCTCGAGGGCCAGGGACCATCGACCGAACAAGCCAAGCTGGAACAGGATGTCGGACGTGGCTTGATGCTTGATCGCGTCTTGGGTGGTGCCGTCCTCGAGCCGAACCCTCAACGGACGATTGGAGTACCAAGACCAGAGGGCAAGGTTCCAGCGGAGGTGCCCAGGTGTCGCGGAACCCTGTATCCCGAGGAATCCAAAGCGGTCCAACGAGGGTCGAAAGCGCTCGATGTTGATCGACTGCGCGCTAGCGTCGTGGACGAAGACCGAAGCGAAGACCAACACCGACGCGAGAGCGAGACGCGCCATGCGGATCAAACGGGTCCGAGGAGGTGAGAGGTGTGAACGTTCTTGAGCGCGGCCAACATGCTCTGGCGCACTCGTGGTGCCTGTTGTTCGAGATCGTCCAACATCCGTTTTACCTGCTGACGCCACAGATTGTCTTGAGAGCCGCACAGATTGCACGGCAAGATCGGAAACTGGAGTGCAGTGGCGTACTCGCTCAGGTCGCGCTCCGCAGCATAGAGAAGGGGGCGAATCACCGTGTTCCGACCGTCGTCGCTTCTCAGCTTGGCGGGCATCGCACTCAGGGTTCCGTTGAACATCAGGTTGAGCATCAGGGTTTCAATGGCGTCGTCCCGATGATGCCCAAGGGCGATCTTGGTGCACCCGAGGTCCTCTGCGGCGTTGTAGAGGATCCCGCGACGGAGACGAGAGCAGAGACTGCAGTACGTTTTTCCCTCGGGGATGCGTTCGGTCACCAGCTGGTAGGTATCCTTCCTGATGACGCGAAAGTCGTACCCGTGGTGCTCCATCCATGCCTCGAGAGGCGAACCGTCGTACCCCGGGTGTCCTTGGTCGAGGTGCACCGCGATGAGTTCGAAACCGATCGGCGCGCGAGCCCGAGCACGGTCGAGCAGATGGAGCAGCGCGTAGCTGTCTTTACCGCCACTCACAGCGACCATGATCCGGTCGCCCTCTTCGATGAGGTCGAAGTCGGCGATGCAGCGACCGAGCTGCTGCGCGAGTCGCCTTTGCAGTGATTCGAAGGTCACGCCGGATGGGTACTCGCCGCGTGACCCAGCCGCAAGCTATTGCTTCGATCGCCGGATCGAGACCGCCCGAGCGTGGGCCTCAAGCCCTTCGAGGCGCGCCAAGCCCTCGAGGAGCTCCGCCTGATCGTCGATCGCCGCTCGGGAGTACCGAATCAGGGATGAACGAACGACGAAATCGTAAACCCCGAGCGGGGACGAAAACCGAACGGCCCCGCCGGTTGGGAGCACGTGACTTGGACCCGCGGCGTAGTCGCCCGCCGCTTCGGGTGTGTGGTAGCCGAGGAACACGGCCCCAGCGGGCCCGATCTGCGGAAGAAGTGCGTCTGGGTCCTCCACCGACAGGCTGAGGTGCTCAGCGGCCAACTCGGTCGCCACGCGCCCGGCCTCTCGAAGGTCGCCAGTGACGAAGGCGTGCCCGTTGTTGTCGATCGACTGGTGGGCGATCGACGCCCGTGGGAGGGTTTCGAGCTGTCGTTTCACAGCTTCGGCAATCGAATCGGCCTTGGCGCGCGACAGGGTGACCAACAACGGGTAGGCATCCTCGTCGTGCTCGGCCTGGGAGAGCAAGTCGGCGGCCACGACTTCTGGATCTGCCCCCTCGTCGGCAACCACTAGGATTTCGCTGGGCCCTGCAATCGAGTCGATGTCGACGGTGCCGAACACGAGCCGCTTGGCACACGCGACGAAGACGTTGCCTGGACCCACGACTTTGTCGACCTTGGCGATCGACTCGGTACCGTAGGCGACCGAACCGATGGCTTGGGCGCCGCCCGCATCGACAACTTCGGTGACCCCGGCGACCTCCGCCGCCGCCAAAATCTCCGGCGTTGGATTGGGGGTGACCAGCACGATGCGCTTGACCCCGGCCACGGTCGCTGGAACTGCCGTCATCAAGACCGTCGATGGGTATCTGGCCTTGCCTCCGGGCGCGTAGACCGCGACGGCAGAAACCGGTTGGACGCGTTGACCGAGCTCAACGCCGTCTTCTTCGTATCGAAAACCCGGGTCGCGCTGGCGCTCGTGGTAGCGGCGAATCCGGTCAGCCGCCTGGGCCAAGGAAGCCCGGATCGACGGGGACACTGTGGCGGCCTCGGCCATCCACGTGTCGAGATCGAGAACGAGCTTGGCCGGACGACGCTTGTCGAACCGCTCCGTATAGTCGAGAACGGCGGCGTCCCCTCGGAGCCGCACGTCCTCGAGGATCGCGCGAACGTCCGCCTCCACGCGTTGCAGGTCATCGTCTCCTCGATGACTCAACGCGGTGATGGCCTCTTGATAGTCGGCTTGCCCTCGTTCGTGAATGGCGAGCATTTGGTCGTTCTAGCGGCCCCGCGGACCGGGTCAACTGCGCGACCTTGCTCTTTGGGGTGGAAAATGGTCAGACTGCGCGACCATGAGCGTTCGCCTCTACAACACACTCACGAGCCAAAAGGAGCCGTTCGAACCTGCCGATCCGACCCATGCCCGGATCTACGTTTGTGGGCCGACGGTCTACGACTACGCGCACCTGGGACATGCGCGATGTTATATCGTTTACGACGTGCTCGTGAGGCACCTGCGCAGCAACGGTCTGAAGGTGACGTACGTCAGGAACATCACCGACGTCGACGACAAGATCCTCAAGCGGGCTTCGGAATCCGGCACCGAACCGACGGAGCTCGCAGCAAGATTCGCCGAAGCCTACGGCGAAGACATGGAGCGCCTCGGGAACCTGGCTCCCGACGTCGAGCCGAGAGTCAGTACCCACCTTCAGGACATCTTCGATCTGGTCCAACGCTTGATCGATAACGACCACGCGTACACGTCTGACGGCGACGTTTACTTCTCGGTCGAGTCGTTCGAGGAGTACGGCAAGCTCAGCCACCGTGATCTCGACGCGATGAAGCTCGGCGCAAGCGAGAGGACGGACGAAGCCCAGACGGCTCGCAAACGCCACCCAGCGGACTTTGCCCTGTGGAAGAGCAGTGAAGAAGAAAGCTGGGGTTGGCCGAGTCCCTGGGGCCGCGGCCGCCCGGGCTGGCACATCGAGTGCTCGGCCATGTCGATGAAGCATCTCGGAGACACGCTCGACTTGCATGGAGGGGGACTCGACCTGGTCTTTCCGCACCACGAAAACGAGATCGCGCAAAGCGAAGCGGCCACCGGGAAGCCCTTCGCCCGTTGTTGGATGCACAACGGCTTTGTCGAGGTCGACAAAGAGAAGATGAGCAAGAGCCTCGGCAACTTCTTTACGGCTCGGGATCTGTTCGATCGCGTCGAGCCTGAGGCGATCCGCTACTTCATGATGACGGTGCACTACCGCGCACCGCTCAACCTCGACTGGACGCTCGACGAGGCAGGCAATGTCACCGGCTTTCCTCAGTTTGAAGAAGCCGAGCGCCGCCTTGGCTACTTGTACAAGACCAAACAGCGTTTGTTCGGCTTACCCGACAAGAGGATCGTAGAGACCGACGCCGAGCCGCCTGCAGAAGTCGCCGGATTCCCCAACGCGCTCAAGGCGGCGTTGGACGACGACCTCAACATGCCGATCGCGCTCGCCAAGCTGGCGGAGTTCCTGAAGAGCGTGAACGAACTTTGCGATGACGCGCTTCGCAAGAAGGGGAAGGCGACGCGGGCGAGCGTCGACGCCGCGCAAGCGGGGTTCGCTGCGCTCGAGTCGGAACTCGGGCTCGGCACCGAGGCGCCCGACACGATCCTACTCCGGATCCGGGATCGCCGAGCGTCGGCGCTTGGGCTCGACGCATCCACGATCGAAGCCCAGATCGACGCACGAAGCCGCGCGAGACAGAACAAAGATTTCGCCGAAGCGGACCGTATACGCGACGAACTCGTTTCCGCCGGAGTGGAGCTCCTCGACAGCGCGGAAGGCACCGGTTGGACCATCAGCGACTGATGAAAATATCAGGTGGCACATTGGCGTCACCCTGAAATTGAACGCTTTTCAACACCACACCGGGGTTGTGGTCTGTCGTTCGGCCTCGCGGTGTGTCACCCTGTAAGACCTTGGAGCAACCATTGCCATCCTCGGTCCCGAAGCCACTCGCCGAAGGGGCGCTGAGCGCCACTCCTTTCGGACACGTGTTGCTCTCGATTCAGAAGAAGGGGCTGACGGGAACACTCGCGGTCTGGCCAGATGACGACGAGCCCGGCCAGGACCGGATCCTCTTCCGGAGCGGCGTCCCAGCGATCGGGCGCTTCATCGCGCCGTCGGCGAGCCTCGAACGAGGGCTTCTCACGATCTTCACACGGGAACGCGGTCCGTACGCGTTTTACGAAGCAGACCTCGTGGGCGAAGGCGAGGGCACATTGCGCGGCTCCGTCGATGTGTTCGAGGTGATCGCGACCTCCCTTCGCGGAAGTGCCCCAAAAGACGCGATGACGCGCGTAATTCGAAAGCTCGGGTCCGAGCGTCAACGCATCAAGAAGGGCGCACCGGTCGCAAGGTTTGCGCTGCAGTCCAACGAGAAGGCGTTCATCGAGTTCATGCGCGCGGAGCCGGCAGCACCGTCGACGCTGATCGAGCAGTTCGGTGACCCGAAGGTAGCCACCCGGATGCTCTATCTGTTGGCCATCACCGACACCCTCGAGGCGTATCGCCCTGTGTCACAGCAGAAGCTCCGCGCCGTATCGCCTTCGTCGCCCGGTCGAGCGCCCTCATCGCCTGGCCAGCGTCCCTCGTCGCCTGCGCGCCGGAACTCGTCATCGACGATGGCGCCCGGACGAGCCCGACGCTCCTCGCCTCCAGGTCGCCGCGACTCGGTGGGACCGGCTGGCGGCGACTCGGTCTTGCCGACGTCACTAAGCAACTTGCCGCCAGCCAAGAGCATGTCCGGCGAGATCGTCGCACCGCGAGAGATGCCGCCGCTTCCGCCTGAGGGACTGAGTGACGAGCACGTCGAGCGATGGGAAGAGGTGAGTCGCGTCATCGGGATGATGGACCGGCAGAACTACTTCGAGATGCTTGGCGTGAAGGAGTCGGCGAGCGCAAACGACGTTCGAAGCAAGTACATGACGCTCGCCAAGAAGTGGCATCCCGACCGCCTGCCTCAGGAGCTCGACGCGCTCCGTCCCTGGGTTGACGAGATCTTTCACCTCTTCACCGTGGCAAGGGACACACTCGGCGAGGACAAGTCGCGTTCCGACTATCAGCGCACCGTAATGCAGGGCGGCGGCACGCCCGAGTCCGAGCGAAAGCTCAACGTGATGGTCGAGGCGGCGATCAACTTTCAAAAGGTCGACGTTCTCGTCAAACGCCGCCGCTACGACGAAGCGCTCCAGATCTGCGACGAAGCGATGGCGGTCGTTCGGAAAGAGGCGGACTATCCGGCCATGAAGGCCTGGATCCTGCTGCTCCGGGACGGCGTCGAGGAAGACGAGGTCGCCGACGAGATCCGGGCCCTGCTGAAGGCGACGTTCAAGCTCAACACCGACCACGTTCACGGGCACTTCGTGAGAGCGCACTTCCTGAAGCGAATGGGCAACCACGACAAGGCGCTAAAGCACTTCAAGAAGGTCGCCAAGCTCGATCCGAAGAACCTGGAGGCGATGCGGGAGGTACGAGTCGCCACCATGCGGTTGTCTCGAGGCCGCTCGAGCGCGCCCCCCCCTGCCATCAGCGGCGGCAGCAAGGCGCCGGGTATCTTCGGCAAGTTCTTCAAGAAGTAGCGGGCACGGCCGTCCGGCGGCCGGCGGCGAAACTCACCCAGCCGGCGCACCTACGCGGCCAAGAGGCCGAGATCGCGTGTGGATGCGCTGGCATGGACGTTGCGTCCCGCATGTACGTGCATGAGCAGCGCCCACGCGAAAGGCTGGCGGCACTTGGCGCCCACGCGCTGAGCGACACCGAACTGTTGGCCCTCCTGCTCGGTGCCGGTCGTCGAGGGCAGAGCGTGACGGACGTGGCGGCGCAGCTCCTAGGCCAGTCAAACGGCCTTCCCGGCCTCGCAAGACGATCGACTCGGGCGCTCGTGCAGCTCGACGGCCTCGGCCCCGCCAAGGCCGCTCGACTCTGCGCGGCTTTCGAACTTGGTGTTCGCGCACTGCGGCCCGCCGACCTCGGCGCACCGCTTCTCGACAGCCGGGCGGTCTTCGTGCGCTATGGCAGGGCCTTGGCGCATGCCCCGACCGAACGGTTCTGGGTCATCTCGCTCGACGCCAAGAACCGCCCCAAGGCCGCCACGGAAGTGGCCCGCGGTGGCCGTACGAACTGCCAGGTCGATGCCGCCGAGGTGTTTCGGTGCCTGGTGGCAGACTCGGCCGCCCATGCCGTGGTCCTACACAATCATCCGAGCGGCGATCCCGCGCCGAGCGCCGACGATCTGTCACTGACCGAGCGGCTCTGCCGCGCTGGCGAGTTGCTCGAGATCCGCATCCTCGATCATCTGATCGTCGGTCACGGCCGCTACACGAGCCTGAGAGACGAGGGTCTGTGGCCGAGTCCTTGAGCAAAATCGAGTACTTCAGTGCGATCGGACGGCCGACTACCCCGGCTTGACACCTTCAGGGCGGCGTGCTTTCTTCCGGCGTCATTTTCCTGGGAGCATTGCTGTGAAGCGGACCTATCAACCACATTGCCCCCATTGGAAACGCATCGGGAGAGTTCCAATACTCGTCGAAGCCGCCCGAAATCTTGTCAACAACCGGGCCAACCAACAGCAGATCTTCGTCGATGAATTCTTCGACACCGTCGGTGCGAAAATACTCATCCGCAAGGTTACGACCACCGACAATCGACAACTGGTTGTCGACCGTAAATGATTTGTTGTGCATGCGACGATTGAGAATATTGAAGTTGGCAATAAAGCTGACAAATCGCGAGCGGCGACGTGGGAACGGATTGAATACTCTGACCTCAATATTCGGATGATCGTCGAGCGATAAGAGACCCGTATCGATACCGTGCGTGAGCGCATCATCCATGAGCAATCGAACGCGTACACCGCGATCTGCCGCCTCCGCAAGCTTTAACGCCACGAGGTTGCCGCTAAGATCGTTCTTGATCAGGTAGCTTTGGATATCGACGCAGCGTTCGGCGTATTCCAGCATCGCAATCCGGACACCCAACGCATCGCTGCCCAGATCGAGGCGCAACGCACCATTGCTACCGGAACTCCGCTCAGCCCAGCTCGACGCCGCGCGACCGAACAGCGTATCAGCGGTGTCATCAAGCTTGTGCGACTCGAGGTTTTCGGGAAGCTTGGAAATATTTACTCGCGTCTAAAGAAACCCAAAGAAGCTCTAAATTTCTACAAACAATCGCTTGCTATTTTTTTACAAACTAACGATGAAGTACGAGTGCTCTCATTGCGTCTAAATATGGCAATTTGCCACACTCAAATTGGCAATTATGAAGAGGCCTTATCAATAGCAAAAGAGTGTCAATATAAAGTAAATGAACAAGACAATCACTATTTAAAAGGGTGGGTATTTCGTATTATTGGAGAATGCTATTTATCTCTAAATAACTTCGAAGAGGCCATTCATAGTTTCGGGTCACAGATTCGCCTCGCCAACAAGCTTGACGATTGGCAGCAAAAAGTAGAGGCCTTAACCTTTTTAGGAAAAAGTCATTTAGCACTAGGTCAATATCATTTAGTCGAAAAAAATGTTCAAGAAGCGCTCAATATCAGTATCCAAAGAAATTTAAAAGCCCATCAATATGCCTGTCATGAACTTTTCTCCCAACTGTATAAAGCACAAGGAGATTTTGAAAAATCTCTTCACCATTATGAACATTATCATGCCATCAAAGAGTTGGTTTTTAGTCAAGAAAACGAGGAACGTTTTCAGCAGCTAGAAAGCTCACACAAAATTATTTCTGCAAAAAAAGAAGCAGAGATTTTTCGTTTTAAAACCCAAGAATTAGAAAGATTAGTCAAAGAACGAACAATTGAGTTAAAAGAGGTAAATCTAAGTCTAAAAAGATTAATTCAGAAAGAGATTGCCGAAAAACAAATAAAAACACATCTTATTACAACAATTGCCCATCGATTCAGAATCCCCTTGACTGTGATTTTAAATTCTACAGAGTTACTGACGAAAGGATTAAATAAGTTTTCGATAGACA
>JBCCEK010000042.1:0-24766 GCA_039030295.1 Myxococcota bacterium
GACGATAGCCACCCGCCGGTCGGCGAACCCTTGGCCGATGCTCGGCAAGGCGGCGCTGACGAGCACGCCCATCACCGCCAAGACGACCATCAGCTCGACAAGTGTGAAGCCAAGCGAGCGATCTCGAGATTCCCCAAGCACACCCCTGGTAATGCAACGGGCGTACCGAATTTCATAGTCAGCTAACTAGCTGAAATCACAAGCTGTAGGACAGTTGCTCACTACCCTGAGGCCTGCAGTTCCTGCGGGATCTATGAAAAAAGTGCGGTGCTGCACGGAGGCCCTTGTGGCCGAGTACACCGTAGGAGAGAGGCCTCTGAGAGCACGAACGCCGCGTTGAGCGGCGTTACGGTGCGGAAGAGAGGACTCGTGTGTTCCTGGAAGGGTGCGAGCGGAGCGGACGTAGTCCGAGGAGCCGCAGGATTCCAGGTGCAGTACGGAGGCCGTTGCGGCCGAGTACACCGTAGGTGAGAGGCCTCTGAGAGCACGAACGCCGCCTTGGGCGGCGTGTGGTGCGGAAGAGAGGACTCGAACCTCCACGAGTGTTACCTCACATGAACCTGAATCATGCGCGTCTGCCAATTCCGCCACTTCCGCGGGCAGTCCCTCGATCAAGGGCGCCTTAGGTAAACGGTGGCTTCGGGCATGTCAAGGAGCCCGAAATCGGGCGCGCTGGGCGCGGTCGGCCCAAATCTTCCGGTTACCTCAGCGGCCGCGCAGCCGACTAAGCCGCGTCTCGCGCCACCTTTCGTGACCCTGCCATCGATACCGCCAGCACGAGCCCGCGCATTGTCAACCTGCAGGTCTCGGCGTCGACGAGGCCCTGCGCGTCGAGCCGCGTGAGGAGCACCCGGAGTTCTCGTTCGTCGCCCCCGACCCACTCGGTGAGGACCTTGGGGCTGGCGGCGATGTCGCCACGAGCGAGCTCGTACAGGGTTTCGAGAAGGCGGAGGCCGGTTTCTTCTTCTTCGTTTCGGTTCATCAGATGCCCAGCATAACGACTACTGATAATCGGTCCAGTTTTTGGTGTTCAGTACGTCCGAAACCTACAACTGATCGAATTCTATAAGCTTTTGGCCTCAGATTTCAAGAGCGACCAGCAAGAACTTGTTCGATTCTCGGTCATTCGACAGCGTTCGAAGGCTCCGATCTCCGATGAGCCGTCTGAACTTGGGAAGGCGCTTGTGCTCGAGGACGACGTACACCAGGCGACCCTGGTTGCGCTCCAGCCAGGCCTCGATCCGCTCGTTGTCGAGTTCGGGGAAGGCGAAGACCCGGTTGCCGGTGTAGAAGCTCTCGCCTTTCCAGTTCATTTGCCACGCGAGGAGCGGCGTCTCGTCGTCGGGGCGGTCCTCGTAGTAGCGGCTGGCGAGATTTCGAAAGGTCCAGTGGTCCGCGGCGTCCGGGAGGTAGACCACGAGGCCCCACGCACAAAACGCCATCGCGATCGCTGTCAGGCCGCGCACGGCGACCGGGCGCCAACTCTCGAAGAACGCCACGGCGGTGGCCAAGCAGGCGACGACCGAGAACCCGATCAGGATCGGCCGGTAGTCGAGGTGCGAGGGCCAGAGCCTTCCGTAGTTGTAGATGAAGAGATGCAAGAGGCGCTCGCTGCCTTGGGGCCGAGCATTCGTCACCCAGCTCAAGTCTCGACCGACGAACGCGACGAGGCATGCGCCGAGGGCCGCCGAAACGCTGACGGCTCGACTCCATGACGGCGCTTTGAGCTCGGTCCGCGCCGCCTGCGCGTTCGCGCGCGCCACCCACGCCATCAACACGCCGAAGCCCACGAGGACCCCGCCGCGGATCGAGTCTCCTTGCGCGAGGACCCAGTCGTCCCTGGCGATCCCGACGACCTCGGCCGGAACGATGCCTCGCGGATCGCCGGCGACGAGCGTCACACCGCCGATGAGAAGCATGGCGCTACCTGCTGCGAGCCATGTCACTCGCGGGGCGCGCGCACCCCAGCAAGCCGCCGCCGCGACGCCAACGAGGACGCCCGCCGGGACGACCGACGGCAAGATGTAGTGATGAAACTTGGTGGCCATCGCGCTGAAGACGACGAAAGTCGAGAGCCACCAGATCCCGAAGAACAGAACGGCGTCGCGTCGACCGCGATCGTCGGTGCCCAAGGTGGCTCGGCCGGCGAGGAGCACGACCCAGGCGACCGGGACGAACCCGATCCACGGGAAGGTCGCGTAGCCGAACTGCGCGAGGAAGTACTCGATCGTGCCGCCGTCGCCATGGACCCCGGCGGCGAGCCGATTGATGTGGTCGTGGATCAGGAGCCGATTGGTGAACGCGACCCCATGGCGGACGAGCATCGCCACGTACCAGGGCAGGCTGACCGCAACGACGAGGAGGGTGCCGATCGCGACGCGGAGTCGGCCCTCGGTCAGGAGCGACCATCTTCCCGTCGACAGCAAGTACAGGAGTGCGACCAGGCCCGGGACCGCGACGCCAAGCAGACCCTTCGCGAGGAACCCAACGCCACAGGCCAAGTAGAACACGGCCATCAAGAGCGCCTGACGTCGGCGCTCACGACGAAGGAGTCGAAGAAGCCACCCGAGGGCGATGAGCCACGCGAGCCCTTGAACGAAGGGTTGCCCCAAGAGTCCCGGGACCGCCGGCGTGGCGTTGTGGGGATCGGGGTTTCCAGGGATGCCCGCGTTGCTCCCCGAGCCGTAGAGGAACACGTCCGGTCGGGCCACCAAGTGCCAGTCGACCCAGGCGAGGTTCCGCGACACGAGATACGTGGCCTGCGGAAGGACCATCAAGACGAGTCCGAACACCACGAGGTGCTGTGCCGAACACTCGAAGGGCCCGATCCGATAGTGAGACACTTCTGTGGCCGGGTCCTCGTGCATGGCCAGGAGGAGGCAGCAGGCGGCGACGGTGATCGATGCGACGAGGGGGATGTCGGTGATCGCCTGGTGAGCCACGAGGAAAAACTGCGGCATCGTCGCGACGGCGAGGCCCGCGAGGACGCCCGCGCGCGGGCCGAAGAAGCGGCGGACCGTGACGTAGACCGCGCCGAGGGCGACCATGGCCATCACGACGATGGGCATCCGCAGTGCCCATTCCGGGTGCAACGGATGCGCGTCGGGGCTCGGGTCGACCCCGACGACCCCCATGCTCCAGGCCTCGCTCCAGAACAGGAGTGCCGGCTTCGACCAGAACCACTTGTCCTGCGCCCACCAAAGGCTGATCCAGTCGTTGCGTGCGAGGATCTCGCGCGACACTTCGCCGTAGTGGCTTTCCCAGGGATCCATCAGGCCGTAGGTTCCTGCGAGAGGAACGTACAGCGCGGCGACGGCCAGGATCATCGCAAGCCCGGGGCGACGCAAAGCCGCGGGGACACCGCAGAGGAGGGCGCCGAGCACCACATACGGCAACGCGGCGTAGCCGCCGACGGGGAGACCGACCGCGAAGACCGCGAGTGCGGCCGCGACGCACAAGGCTGGCGAACCCCACTCGCCGGGCTGCTTCCCCCATGGCGTGTCTGCGATCGGTCTCGAAGGCCCTGGCGAGGCTGGAACCACGACGAGGGTCCAAGCGAAGGCGGCGATGAGGGCGAGGAGGGTCCCCACCCGGATCCCGGTCGACCCCGGATCTCGGTGCGCCGCCCACAGCACCAGTCCGACCGATGCGCTGACGGCGACCGCCAAGGTGGCTCGGGTGAAGGCCGGACTTCGGGCGCGGTCACTCGGCACGGCACAGCGAGCATAGCAGGGGGCTCTCCGCGCTGATCGACGTGGCGGCGAAAAGCCCGCTCGATGCGGCCGGTTCAGGGACTTCGGAGATCGACCCGGACCAGTCCAGCCGCGGGGACCGTCAGCGCCCGCAGGTGCTCTGTTCCGGCGCCATCAGGCCCATACACGGTGATTCGGGCCTCGTATTGACCTGGTGGGAGGCTCACCGTGTGCAAGACATCAGTCGTGTCATCGGGCAGGCGCCGGAAGCGCGCGCTCGCGATGGCCTCGCCGTCCAGGACGATGTCGACGTCGAGTCGATGTACCCCGATGTCGGGTCGATACGCCACCTCGACCTCTCGCGGCCAGGCCTTGGCCAGCTGGCCCCCCACGACCGCGATGCCCACCAACGCGACCGCGGTGGCGAGCCGCCTTCGGGTGCGGGAGGGCTCTTGGGGTAGATCGACGCGCGCCATCGAATTCGTGGTTAGGTTGGGCAGATGAGAAAACGTCGCTACCTTGGCACCAATTGGAGTCGGTGTTAAATTGAACCTTCAGCTTTAGTGCGCCGCCTATGGTCCGCCTCACCAACATTCTCGAGAAGGTGAAGGGATACCATCCCCGAGCGGATACGGATCTGATCAACAAGGCCTACGTGTACGCCGCCCGGATGCACGATGGTCAAAATCGAAAGTCCGGGGATCCGTATTTCACCCACCCGGTGTCGGTGGCCGACATCATCGCCGACATGCGTCTCGATGCCTCGAGCGTGTGCGCCGCCCTTCTGCATGATGTCGTTGAAGATTGCGATGCCAGTGTTCCGGACATCGAAACGGTCTTCGGCGAGGAAGTCGCGTTCCTCGTGGATGGCGTCACCAAGCTCGGCAAGGTCAACTTTGCCTCGCGAGAGGACCGCCAAGCCGAGAGCTTCCGGAAGATGCTGGTCGCGATGGCGCGCGACATTCGTGTCTTGCTGGTCAAGCTCGCCGACCGTCTCGACAACATGCGAACCCTCGAGCACATGTCGCCCGCCTCGCAGGAGCGCATCGCCCGCGAGACCCTAGAGATCTACGCGCCACTCGCAGGGCGCCTCGGAATCCAGTGGCTCAAGGCTGAGCTCGAGGACCTGAGCTACAAGTACCTCGAACCCGAGGCCTACGACGTTCTTGCCACGCAGGTGAACCGCGTCGCGAAGAGCACGGACAGTTACATCGCGGATGTGACAGCCCAGCTCAAGAAGATGCTGCTGACCCGCGGGTTTCCGGTGCAGATCAGCGGTCGACGCAAGCACCTCTACTCCCTTCACCGCAAGATGCGGTCGACCGGGGTCGGTTTCGAGCAGGTTCACGACTTTGTGGCGTTCCGCGTCATCACCGAGAGTGTCGCGGACTGCTACGCGACCCTCGGCGTGATCCATTCGGAATGGACACCGGTTCCGGGCCGCTTCAAAGACTACGTCGCCCTCCCGAAGTCCAACATGTACCAGTCGCTGCACACCACGGTGATTGGCCCCGGCAACCGCCGGGTCGAAATCCAGATCCGCACCCACGAGATGCACCGGACCGCCGAGTACGGGATTGCGGCGCATTGGCAGTACAAGGAGCATACCGGGGGCATCGATCCCAAAGATGCGGCCCGCTTCGTCTGGCTCCGGCAGCTGATGGAGTTCCAGAAAGAGGTCGCGGACCCGGAGGAATTCTACGAAAGCGTCAAGGTCGACCTTTTCCCCGAGGATGTCTACGTCTTCACGCCCAAAGGCGACGTCAAGACCTTCCCGAGGGGGGCGACGCCCGTCGACTTCGCCTACGCCGTTCACTCCGAAGTCGGCCACCGCTGTTCGGGGGCCCGGGTCAACGGCGCCATCGTGCCGTTGCGGCACAAACTCCAGAACGGCGACGTCGTCGATATTCTCACGAGCAAGAACCATCACCCGAGCAAGGACTGGCTCGAGTTTGCGATCACGAGTCGAGCGCGATCGCGGATTCGAGCGTACCTCCGGCTCGAGGAGAGAAAGCAGGCGATCGAGCTCGGCCGCGAGCTGCTCGACAAAGAGATGCGGAAGAACAAGCTCTCGCTCTCTCGCTTTCTCAAGAGCGATCGCGCGAAAGCGGTCCTGTCCCGGTTCCGGACGGGCGGTGAGGACGAGCTCTACGCCCGCATCGGGATTGGCAAGCTCGCGCTGCCGACCGTCATGGAGGCCATCGTCCCGAGCGAAGAGGGCGAACGCGAGAGCCTCCGTCCCGGCATCATCGAGCGCACGGTCCAACGGGTACAGAAGAGCGACAACGGCGCCGGGATTCGAATCCAGGGCCTCGACAACATGCTCGTTCGTTACGCGCAGTGCTGTAGCCCTGTCCCGGGCGACCCGGTCACCGGCTGGATCACGCGCGGTCGCGGCGTGTCGGTCCACCGACGCGGGTGCCCCCGGGTTCTCGAGCTCGATCCCGAGCGACGCGTGCAGGTGACTTGGGCCGACGACGTCAGCGTCGACCTCCCTGTTTCGCTACGGGTGATGACCGACGATCGATCTGGGATTCTCGCCTCGGTCTCCTCGGTGTTCTCGTCGAACGGGGTGAGCATCAGCGAGGCGTCATGCCTCTCGAAGGACGGGCGGGCCGAGAATATGTTCCACTTTCGAGTGGGCGACCTCAGCCGGCTTCGCGAGATCATGCGAGGCGTCGCCAAGCTTCAAGGCGTCCTCGACGTCGAGCGGGTCTGAAGGGGCCCAGCTACTCGGTGGCCCGCCAGAAGAGTGCCAGGAGCGCGCCCGTCCCGAGCACCGCGACCACCACCAGCCATGGGGCGATGTGATCGACCCGCTCGGTCAGCGTGTTGAAGCCAGGGATCCGGACGAGGGTGACGGGGAGCAGGAGCGGGGTCGCGTTCACGCCCGCGTGGAGCGCGATGCTCGCGAGCGTCGATTTCGCGCGCATGGCCACGATGCCGAGGACAAACCCGGCCACGGTGGCGTAGACCACGGCGGAGGGTTCGATGTGAACCAGGCCGAAGAGCACCGAACTCCCGATCAGCCCGGCCGTCGGGCCGTATCGGCCGCCGAGCATCGGCATCAACCAGCCCCGAAACACGAGTTCTTCCGTGACCGGTGCGATCAGGACAAACGCGACCAACGCCGAGAAGCCGGCCCACCAGGTCTGGGGTGTGAGGAGCTGGTAGCGGCGCGCGAGCTCGTCAAAGCTCATCGGCCAGATCGCCTGGGTGATGTTCCCGAGCTCGGCCAACGGGAACTGCAGCAGTAAGCCCGCCACGAAACAGACCAAGACGACGCCGCCGACGAGGGGTTTGACGTGGACCGCGTCGAGGAACCCCTCGCTTCGGGACCGGTGAGGGAAGGCAACCAAGAAGAGGACGGCGACGCCCGCAGCCTGCGCGAGCCCGATGTTCAAGGGCGCCTCGGTCGCAGCCTGGACAGCTTCCGCCGTCCCCACGGATACGCTCTTGAGCTGGACGAAACCCGCAAGCACCAAAAAGACCCAGTTCAGGAACGGGATCGAGATCGCGATCGCCGAAGCCTTGAGGTACGTACCCACGATGCGTGTTAGCCTGACACGGAGGATGGGGTATCAGGCAAGATATAGGCCTGTCCCTCGACGACGACCCTGCTATAGCGGCTGGGCGGCATGAGGTTTCAGTCTTTGTTCGTCGTGGGCCTGCTTACGCTCGGAGCGGCCTGCGGACATTCGCGCGCGCCACACACTGCGCGTGCACCAGCCACCGATGCGGAGCCCATCCCGAGGGCCGAGTACCCGGCGGAGTCTCGGCGCTACATGATGATGCCGGCCGACGACCCGAGTCGTGTGGCACTTCGGGATCGCTTGGTGGCCACGATCTTGGCGGAAGCCCAGAGCCTGACCGACATCGGCGACTACGAAGGTGTGGTGGCCCAGATCGAGAGGCTCACCGGGATCCTCGAGCCCTCCGATTACGCATCGGGCGTGTTGCCGCCGGACCTCGAGCCCATCGCGCTTTTCATGGCGGATCGTGGCGGGAACCTCGGCGATGAGGGCCGGGTGCTGGCCGCGTACTTCATCCTGGCTCGCCTCACGAACGACGAGGCGTTTCAGCGAGAGTATGACGAGGTCGCCCTCTGGGGTCGGGATGCCAGGAGTGAGGTGGACGACCCCTTGCCTCGCTATGGCCAGCTCCTCGCGGTCTGGACCGAACACGCCCAGCTGACGCCAGCGCCCGAAGTGCTCGATACGCTGGCGTCGATCTTCGTTGCGCGACGCGATGCGGTCGCGGCCCAGGGTGTGGAGTCGAGCGGACGATACGGCGCGGTGTCGACGAGGATCTGGCGTATCGCGCCCCTCGACGTCGCAGCCGTCTATCTGGTCGAAGGCGATCTCGACTCGGCGATCGCGCAGGTCGAAGCGATGGGCCCTGGGGGAGAGTTGCAAGCCCGTCTCCTCGACCTCCTGCGAACCGCGAGGAGCCCCGGGCAGCAAGGCGCAGACGCGACGTACGAGTTGGTCGAAGGCTTTTCGGTAGCGCGGCCCGATGTGGCGTTCGGCATGTGCCGCGCATCGCTGACGCGCTTTCCGGACGACTACAGGTTCCGCCGATGCATGGCGCGCGTGGCTGCGGCAGAGGAGCGATTCGCGGACGCCACCGCCTGGTATGTGAGCGCAATCGAGTTGGCGCCCGAGATGATGGAACTCTACGACGAGGCGCTGAGTCAGCTCGACGAGTTCATCGAGAATCGCCTCATGGACCCACACCCCGAACGCTCGAACGCGCTCGCGCGGGGTGCCGAACAGATCCTTGCCGACAGGCTGGCGCGCTGGCCCGAGTCTGCCCCGCCGATCGCCCCCGACCAGCTCGAGCTTCTCATCGGGATGCTCGAAATGAACGCCGGCCGCGTCGACGAGGCCGAGCGGCGCTTTCGAGCGAGTATCGAGCGTGGAGAGAGCTCGAACGGCCTCCTTCAGCTTGGGCGGCTCCTCGAGCGA
Organism: Myxococcota bacterium; assembly: GCA_039030295.1. GTDB lineage: Bacteria > Myxococcota_A > Polyangia > Polyangiales > Houyiibacteriaceae > SG8-38. The sequence continues at coordinate 8,660 of JBCCEK010000042.1, forward strand.
ACCGGACGACCCGAAGATGCAGCGCCGTACTATGAGCAAGCGCTTGCGCTGGTTCCCTCCGACACGCTGAGCGACTCGCTGCACCGGGCCGAGATCCTCGAACACCTCGGGGACGTTGCCCACGCGCAGGGCAGGACCGAAGAAGCCAAGAAGGCCTATCAACAGGCGCTCGACTCCTGGAGTGAGGCGGTGGGTCTCGTCGAGGGACCGACGGCAGCGCTCGTCCAGATCCGGCGCGGTGTGCTGCTCGACCATCTCGGTCGTCACGACGAGGCGCTCGAGTCGTTTCGCAACGCCATGGCGCTCGCGCCTCAGTGGCGAGAAGTGTACGCGACGATCCTCTCGCATCTCGTCGTCGCCGAACCCGATTTCGAGTTTGCCTCTTCGGTGTGGCGGCGGGCTCAGCTCCAACTCAATCTGCCCCCCGAGTGGAAGGTCTACTTCACCTTGTGGATCCAGTTCATCGCCGCGCGTGCCAATCAGCCTCCGAGCGCCGAGCACACCGATCTCCTCCGGCGCCTGGGCAAGCCTTCGAACTGGTGGGGGAAACTCGCCCGCTTCGGTGCCCAAGACCTGAGCTACGACGACTTGTTGACCGTCGCGTCGAGCCTCGGGGAGGAAACCGAGGCGCTGTTCTACGAGGGGACCCGTCTCTTCGTCTCTGGCGATCCCGCCAGTGCCAACGCTCAGTTCGAACGCGTCCTCGATACGAACATGGTGAGCTTCTACGAATTCGAGATGGCCCGGAAGCTTCTGCTCGCTCAGTCGAAGCCCGGGGCAACGTCTCCGTGACCGGCTTCGAGAAGCTCGGTGCCTTCTACCTCGGTCGGTTGCTCGACGCGGACTCCGGCGAGGTCACGGATGTTCCGCTTCTCTATGATGCGAAGGACCTGACGACCCACGCGGTGTGCGTCGGGATGACGGGGAGCGGGAAGACGGGGCTCTGCATCAGCCTGCTCGAAGAGGCGGCGATCGATGGGATTCCAGCCCTTTGCATCGACCCCAAAGGAGATCTCGGCAACCTCCGGCTGACCTTCCCGGACCTCGCCGCGAGAGACTTCGAGCCATGGATCGACCCGGCCGAAGCCGAGCGCGCCGGTGAGAGCCCGAAGGCGTATGCGCAAACGGTAGCGACCCGTTGGCGAGATGGGCTCGCCGCATGGGGGCAAGACGGAGCACGAATCAAGAAGCTCCAAGACGCCGTGGACATCGCGATCTACACGCCTGGGAGCAGTGCTGGCAGGCCCCTCAGGGTGCTCGAAGCGCTGACCCCGCCGCCCGGTGACGCAGGGGGAGACGAGCTCCGGGACGCGATCCTGAGCGCGGTGTCGGGGCTGCTCGCGTTGATGGACATCGATGCCGACCCGATCGCGAGCCGGGAGCACATCCTTCTGTCGAACATTCTGTCGCACGCTTGGGGGCGTGGTCAGGCGGTGTCGCTTGCCGACCTGGTCCGGTACATCGGTGCGCCGCCCTTCGAGCGCATTGGGGTGATGGACGTCGAGACGTTCTATCCGGCCGCCGACCGTCAGAAGTTCGCGATGCGAGTCAACGGCGTGATCGCGTCGCCCGGTTTTTCGACCTGGCTCGAAGGGGAGCCCCTGGACATCCAACGCCTCCTCTGGACGGCGGACGGGAAGCCGCGCCTCAGCATCCTGTCGATCGCGCACCTTAGTGACGCCGAGCGCATGTTCTTTGTGAGCGTGCTGTTGAGCCGCGTCGTGAGTTGGGTGCGTCAGCAATCTGGAACGTCGAGCTTGCGCGCGTTGGTCTACATGGACGAGGTGTTTGGTTTCTTGCCGCCGGTAGCCGAGCCTCCTTCGAAGGCGCCGCTGCTCACCTTGCTCAAGCAGGCTCGGGCGTACGGACTTGGCGTCGTGCTCGCCACCCAGAACCCAGTCGACCTCGACTACAAAGCCCTTTCCAACTGCGGGACGTGGTTCCTCGGGAGGCTACAGACTGAAGGCGACGTCGATCGCGTCCTCGATGGGCTTTCGGGCGCGTCCGAGGCCGCCGGTCAGACCTTGGCCCGCGGGGACCTCCGAAAGCGGCTGGCGGGCCTCAAGAGCAGGGTGTTCGTGGTCAACAACGCACACGAAGCGGGTCCGGCGCTCTTTCACACGCGATGGGCGATGTCGTATTTGAGAGGACCGCTCACCCGTCGACAGCTCGCCGAGTTGAGCCCGGCTCCGGAGGTTCCGGTCGAGCCTTCGCCCGCGCCGGTCGCATCGGCCTCACCCTCGTCCGTCGACGCCGGGCACTCCCTACCGGCACTCCCGGCTGGAATCACCCAAGTATTCCTCGACGACCGTCCTGGCCGGTACGTTCCCGCGCTCGTGGCCAAGGTCTCGCTCCACTACACCCGGGCGTCGCACGGGCTCGATCGCTGGAGCGAGCATGTTGCTTTGGCGCCGCTCGGTGACGACGACCCTTGGGATGCCCACGAGCTGGTGCCGGCGGCTGACGCGCTAGAGTTGTTCGAGGATGAACCTCGCGAGGCGACCTACGCGTCGTTGCCCGCAGGTGCCGTCGGGAAAGCGCGCTTTCGGAGCTATGCCGCCTCACTCAAGCGACACCTCTACAAAGAGTATCCGGAGTCGCTTTGGGTGTGCCGTTCGCTCAAGCTGCGCTCCGAGCCCGACGAGAGCAAATCCGAGTTCGCGGCACGCGCTCAGCTGGCCTATCGAGAGAAGCGAGACGACAAACTCGACGTCCTTCGTGCGAGGCTCGACAAGAAGCTCCGCCGGATGGATGACCGCGTGAGGCGTGGCCACGCGCGTGTCGAACGCGAGAAGAGCCAGTACGACAATCAGAAACTGCAGACTGGGATCTCGGTCGGCGCGACCGTGCTCGGGGCCATCTTCGGAAGCCGCGGGCTTGGCAGGGCTACGACCACCGCGCGCGGGGCGAGTCGCATCTCCCGCGAGCGGCAAGACGTGGAGCGAGCCGAGCGCGACGTTCGCGCGCTCGAGGATGAGCAACGCGCCCTCGAAGAAGAGTTCGAAGCGGAGCTCCAGGCCTTTCGGGAAGACACCGCCCGCCACGAACCCGAGATCGACGAAGTGATCGTGCGGCCGAAGAAGGCCGACATTCGCGTGTCCGAGCTCCAGCTCGCGTGGCGGCCGACCTGACGCGTTTTAGAGACCGGCTAGAGTGCGTTGAAGGCATCGCGGACCTCGGTCGGCGCTTCGACCAACTCGATCAGGACACCCTCGCCGCCGATCGGGGCTTGCTCGTTCCCTTTGGGGTGGATGAAGCAGACCCGGTGCCCCGCAGCTCCGGGCCGGATCCCACCTGGCGTGAAGCGAACACCCTGGCTTCCGAGCCAAGCGACTGCGGCGTCGATGTCGTCAACCCACAGCCCGATGTGGTTGAGGGGCGGGCTGTCGACGCGCGGCTTCTTCTCGGGATCGATGGGTTGCATGAGGTCAACCTCGATCGTGAACGCGCCGCCTCCGGTGGTCACGATGTCTTCGTCGACGTTCTCTTTTTCGCTCCGGAAGTTCCCAGTCGGCGTCAGCCCCAACGTGTCCACCCACAGGTGGCGTAGCCGGGACTTGTCGGCTGCACCGACGGCGATCTGTTGGACTCCAAGGACTTTGAACGGTCGCTCTGTCATAGCCCCGGTTTCATACCCCGGTTGCCGTGGCTGTCCACTTGGGACAATCTCCGCGCGTGAAGACGTCGTTGACGGGCATCAAGCCGACGAACCTCCCGCATCTCGGCAATTACCTCGGCGCGATTCGGCCTGCCCTCTCGCTGGTCGACCAGTATCGAACGCTCTACTTCATCGCGGACTACCATGCTCTGACGACTGTTCGCGATCCTGCGAAGCTCCGCGCTTACGTCCGAGACGTGGCGGCTGCATGGCTGGCGTCGGGGCTCGATCCAACACGAACGTTGCTCTATCGGCAATCGGACGTGCCAGAAGTGTTCGAGCTGACGTGGGTGCTGAGTTGCTTTCTCGCGACGGGGCAGCTCGAGCGCGGGCATGCCTTCAAAGACGCGATCGCACGTGGGGAGTCGCCCAGCGCAGGGCTCTTCAACTATCCGGTCTTGATGGCGGCCGACATCCTCCTCTACGACACCGACGTCGTCCCGATCGGCAAGGATCAGAAGCAGCATCTCGAGCTCACGCGTGATGTGGCATTGCGGATCAACCATCTTTACGGCGAGAACACGTTGGTCGTCCCGGAAGCACTGATCAGCGAAGCGCCGTTGGTTCCCGGAACGGACGGCGAGAAGATGAGCAAGAGCCGAGGGAACAGCATTCCTCTCTTCGAAGCCCCGAAGAAGCTCCGTAAGGTGGTGATGGGGATCAAGACGAGCTCCGACGCCCTCGACGATGCCACCACCGCCGAAGGTTCCACCGTTCACGACCTCTACCAACTGGTTGCCCCGCGCCGTGCCTCGGAGATGGCGCAGCAGTTGAAAGGGCCGGGCTACGGCTGGGGCCACGCCAAGCAGGACCTGTTCGAGGCGATCGAAGCCGAGATCGGACCGATGCGCGAAACCTATCTCGACATTCGCGCCGACGAAGCGAAGATCGACGCGATCCTTGGGGAGGGCGCGGATCGCGCTCGGGCAATCGCCCGCGCGACCATCGACCGCGTTCGGGCCGCGATCGGGATCGGGTGATCTCGATCCTGCTCACCTTCGGGTGAGCTCGGCCTAGTAGACGCTACTCCACTGAGCGTCGTCGAAGTCTTCGTACTCTTCGACGGGCTTCGGTGCGGGTGAGTCCGAGGGTTGCTGCCCTTGCGGGATCGAGACGAGCTCTGGGTTTCCGCTTTCGACCGATTCGCTCGCCAGGAAGAACGCCTGCTTGTGCTTCTGCCACGACTGTCGGAGGACCGTTTGCGAAATCACCATGGTGTTCTGGTCGTACCAACGAACCGCCACTCGCGACCAAGCGCCGCTCCCGTCTTCTTCGGTCTCCGCGCTCACCGCGAGGATCTCACTGTCGGCGATCTGAATGTCCCGGCCCCACCTCAAATGCGACAACTGAAACTGGTTCTGGAATGTGGGCGACACGTGCCCGGTGGCGACGTCCATCCGACCCCAGCGCGCGCCTTCGTTGAGCTCGATGACCGCATCGCGGAGCCGAGTCTCTGGGCTCAGGCTCTGAAGGAGGCAGCCACTAAGGCCGAGGATCAACGTGAAAAGGCTGAACTTTCGAAGCATGGCCCGACGCTAGGCCCGCGGTCGGGACAAGGGCAACTAATTGGCGTCTGTCAGGGCGTGTCGCCGGACGCGCTTGGGCCGGGGTCACCCGCGCCGCGCTTCAGTCGCGATCGCGCGGCGCGGTTCTCCGGGTCCTGTTCGAGCGCCTTCCGCCAAGCTTTTCGGGCCTCTCTCGGTCGGTCTTGGAGCATCAGCGCATCTCCGAGGAGAACGCGGTACTGGACACGCCGGGGGCGCTTGGCGACCGCCCGCTTCGCCCATTTTTCGCCTGCCTCGCCATCGCCAGCGGCCACGTAGAGGGTTGCATATCCCGCCATCGCCTGAGGGTTCCTCGGGTCGAGCTCCCAAGCGCGGTCGAGGGTCGCCTCCGCTCGCTGGAGCTGCCCCTTGCGGATCAACGGGAGTGCGCGATGGACCAGCACGTCCGAGGCTTTGCTGGGATCCCTCGGCAGGTTTTGCGTCGGAATCAGGAGTTCACGTGTGCTTGCGTCGAGGGGCTTGCTCGGTGGTTCTACCGGTTCAGCGCTCGGCGCCGCCGCCTCAGGGTTTTCCTCGGCGTCGATGCCATCGTCGGGTTGGGCCGGTGGTTCGGCGGTGTTGTGTTGTCCCGCGCGACCGTCGTTCTGGGCTTCGCTTCGCTCCTCTTGGGGAGCTGCCGGCATGGCGTTGCCCGCCTCGGGAGGTCCGCTTGGATCGGCATCGAGCGTGTCCCCGGCCTCCGCCGGTGCCTCGTCGGGAGCTTCTTTCGAAGGCAACGGAGCGGCGGGCAATGTGTCGCGTTCGACTTCGGCTTCTGCGATCGCGCCTGAATCTGCCCGGAGCCAAAACTGCCACGTGGCGAACCCGAGGCCGCCCACGACTGCCACCAGAAGCAGGACGAGGATCCAGGCTTGATTCGAGCCCGGCTGTGATGGCGCTAAGATCGTGGCCGGCCCTTCGAGCATCGGAGCCAGCTCGTGCTCGAACGATTCGTCAGCGAAGAGCGGCCCCCGAGAAGGCTTGCGGCTGTCGAGAGGTGGAGGGGGTGGCGTCTTGGAGCCGGATCCGGCGTTCGATCCGGGCGCGTTCGCTAGCGGCGCGCCTTCGTCAGGAAGGGCTTCGAAGGTCGGTGCGAGTCCCATCTGTGTTGCTTTGCGCCCGGGTCGACCCACGCCGTGATCGGTATGACGCTCGGGGCCGTTGCTCTCGCGGATCCCGCCGTTGTTGGGGGCGACAGCCCGCCGCTCGGTTTCGACCCGGGCGAGCATTCGCGGGACCTTGTTGGTGGGGGCCTCGTCCTCGGCGAACGCGTGTCCCTCCGCGCCGGCCGCGGCTTGGAGATGTCGGAACCGAGGGGGGGCCATGGTTCGAAGCTCGTCGAGCTCTTCATTGGAGATGGCCCCTGGGGGCACGGTGGCTTGTTCTTGCACCTCGGGAGCCGCCGGCGGAACCGTTGGGGCGTCGCCGACGATCGCGCCGATCCCCTGGGCCATCCCCAACTCGCGGGCGACGACCCCAAGGGCTTCGTCGACCGGCATCATGATGTTGGCGACTGATGGAAGGTCTTGTTCACGGACCGACACGCGTCCGGAGTTCATCCCCCAAAGCGCGGTGAGCGCCGGAATGCCTTGCAGGTTCTGCGCCGTGTCCTCTCGCAGCGTGGCATAGGCGCCCACGATCGAGTTGTCTGCGATGTCGATCTCGACGCTTCGTTTGTTGCTGGAGATCGCGACGTGCCGGACTCCTGCGACCGACCCCAACGCGCGAAGCAACCGTCCCGGCCCGATCAGCTCGAGGCGGGTGTCGAAGTCGATCTCGTCCGCAACGCGGCGTGGAACGTCAGCGTCCTGTTCGATCAGGGGCTCCACGCGGGACGCGAGTTGGCCGAGGTCCGGCTCGCCCTCAGACGATGAATCGGGCCAGAAGTCCTCCCAGCGCACGACGAGGATCGATGCCCACCGAAGCTGGGGGTCTTTGCGAATCGCCCGCACGAACTCGATGCCCCGGCCGCCGACCGCCGTCGAGTCGAGAACGATGACCTGCGGGTCGACCTCGCGAATGCGCGGGATGACCGCTGTCGAGAAATCTGCCGCTGCGACCTTCACGCCCCTGGCGTGCAGGACGTGGGCGAACCTCTCGGCCCGGAGCTCGTCCGAATCGAGAATCACCATCCGGGCGCCTTCGATGGTGCGAAGATCGGCTGGCTCGCCGGGTCGGATCGACTCGAGAGGCGCGGGCAGTGTCGAGAGGCGGCCGCCGCTCGCTTCGTGGAACTCGTACTGCAGTTCTTCGGACTGATCCATGGCTTCGCGGAGCCGATCGAGGACGACCTCCATGTTGTGGGCGCTTGGCGACTCTGTCTCGACGACCATCGGCATCCCCTCGACGACCCCGCTTCGGGATTGGATGCTGAGGATTCCCGTTTTGTGATCGCTCGCGACCAACGAGACGACGTCTTTGAGGTTTTCCTCGGTCAGATCCCCCCGGGCCACGCCTGGACGGTCTGGCACTTCGCGCGCGAGTTCTGCGAGGCGGCGTGCGATCGTGTCGGCGCCGGCGCCTCTCGGAACGATGGCAACGGCGCCGCTTCGAAAGTCCGGGCCCTCGTGTTTGAGCACCGCCTCGTTCGACACCACCGCCACCGGCAGCACATCGGTGGCTCGATTTGCTGCCATGCGCTGGACGATGTTGGAGCCGCCGCGAACCGACGCATCGCCGATGAGGACCACAAGGTCAGGTGCGTACACGCGCACCGCGTTCTCGAGTTCGTCCGACGACGACGCCGCTACGGAAACGCCGTGACGGCGTAGCGCTTCCCCAAGCGCCGCCTGCATCGGTTCGCCCTGGCCCACGAGCAAAACGGTGGGTCGGTGCTCTTCCTCCGCCATTGGAGCGATGGTGGCCGATTCTGCGGGATTTCGCCAGCTTGGTGCGAGCTCCGGCGTTGGCTACACTCCGCCGCTCATGACCAAACGACCCATTGAGTTCCTCCAAGAGGATTTTCCGAAACTCTTCAACCACGGCGTGAAGGTTCTCGAAGCCCGCGCAGCCGCCGGCGATGAGCAGGCACAGCGGGTGCTCGCGGACGTCACAGGGGTGACCGGTGCGGTTCGCATCGAGCTCGACGACGCCTCACCGATCGTCCTATCGGCCGCGGCCGGAACGCTGACAGCTGGAGACAGCCCCGAGGCGGGGGTCCCCCTGAAGGTGGCCGCACAGGTTCCCGAGGACGCGGTTCAACTCCTCTTGGGTGAAGCCCTCTCGACGGGGGCGCTCGAGGACGAAGAGGTCGCGGTCGGCGCCGCCCAAACGGCGTCGAAGCGGTTCGAGGAGGCCCTGGCAGGGCGACCGATGACCCTCACCGCGACCGTCAAGGGCGTCCCCGGGCTCGGCGATGTCGAGCTGAGGGTGGCGTTCAACGTCCCTGAGGTTCCCCCGTCACCAGGATTCACAACCGAGGTCGAGTTCGCGGACCTAGAGGCCACGCGTCGTGGCGAGCTGACCGTGCAGGAGCTTTTCCTGGGTGGGAAGCTCAAGATGGAGGGCGACTACTCGATGGCGCTCCAGATCTCGATGCAACTACTGACCAACCCCCTCTGAACGGACGATCCGCTGCGCAGGGTGGAACTTGCGCCAGGCTCCCGCGGGCAGATACCCTGACGGGCGGTAGTGGGGGTCATGTTCGGGGCAATTTCCAAGAGCCGTTTTCTTCTGCCGGGGCTCATCTGCTTCGCGCTTGCGTTCCTTGTAGGGCCGCTCGGCTCGGGGCTGTCCCCGGTTGGCGCGGGCCTCGTCGCGGCGTCACTCGCGTTCCTCGGCATGTTGCTCATCGTTTGGGGTCTTCCTGCCTCGCTCTCGATCGAACAGGTCGACGCACGTCTTCGAGGTATCGAAGCGGAAGTTCATGAAGTCGAGACGGTGATCGGCGAGAACGTCCGGGAGCTCACGACGGGTCTCGGCGAGCAGATGGTGGCGGTCGAGGAAACCGCCCGCTCGCTAAAGTCGATGGCCATCTCGCTTCAGGCGATCAGCGACCGGGTAGAGGCACTGTCTTCCAGTACTGAAGAAAGCTCGTCGAGCATCTTGCAGATGACCGCCACCAACAACGCGGTCGCGGAGAACATGGCGAACCTCGGGTCGAGTGTCCGAGAGACGGCCTCGTCGATCGAGGAGATGACCTACAGCATCAAGGAGGTCGCGCGAAACGTCGACGCGTTGGCTCTGACCGCCGAAGAGACCTCTTCGTCCATGAACGAGATGGACGTCTCGATCGACCAGGTCCAATCGAACGCCAACGAGACCGCCAGGCTCTCCGAAGAAGTAGCCACCGATGCGGAAACGGGCGCCGACTCGATCGTCAAGATCATCGAAGAGATCAACCACATCAAATCGACTTCGCTCCAGGCGGTCAACAAGATCTCGAACCTAGGGGATCGCATCGAGGCCATCGGGGACATCCTGAACGTCATCGATGACGTCGCGGAGCAAACCAACCTGTTGGCGCTCAACGCAGCGATCATCGCCGCCCAGGCTGGCGAGCACGGCAAGGGCTTCGCGGTCGTTGCCGACGAGATCAAAGACCTTGCTGAGCGTGCAGGAGCGTCTACCAAGGAGATCGCCGAGCTGATCAAAGCGATTCAGGAAGAGACCAAGAACGCGATCGAGGCCGTCGAGCGGGGTGCGGGAACCGTCGATCGAGGTGTTACCGTCAGCGCCGAAGCCGAGCGCGCACTCAAGAAGATCCTCGAGTCTTCGCGGCAATCGACAGCGATGGTGCGGGGCATTGCGCGGGCGACGGTCGAGCAGGCCCAGGGTTCGCGGCAAGTCACCGACTCGATCGGTCGCATTGCCGAGACGGTGCAACAGATCGCAGCCGCGACCGCCGAGCAGGCGCGCGGTTCCGAGCTGATCATGAAGAGCGCAGACAATATGCGTTTGATCACTCAGCAGATGGAGCGCAGCAGCCAAGAGCAGGCCGAAGGCGGTCGCCAGATGACGGGCGCCATCGAGCACATCTCCGATATGGTTCAGCAGCTACAGGACTCGCACAGCAAGCACTCGGAGAGCTCGGAGCACACCCTGGCGGCGGCTGCGCGGATCCAAGAGCTCACCCGAGACTACGAACGACGCGTTCGCTCCGTGAATCACGCGGTAGAACGACTGCGCCAGATGCGTTTTGAAGCCTGAAACGTGGCCGAGGGCGCCTTGGTCGCCCTCTAGTTGCCCCCTAGGGGCGCTACGCTTCATCCTAAAGGAAGATGTTCGGGATTGGCCCCACTGAGCTCGCGTTCTTCTTGGTGATCGTTCTCTTGGCGGTCGGGCCCGAGAAGCTGCCGACGTTCATGCGAACGGTCGGCAAAGGCCTCCGCCAAGTTCGAAACGCGAGCCGTGAGTTCAAAGAGGCGATTGGGCTCGACGAGCTGATGCGGGAGGGGGACCCGTTTCGGAGTCCGCCGATACGTCCGCCAAGGGCGCGACCGGTGCCCGTCGACAAGCAGCCACCCGTCGCGGCAGGAGACGAGTCGGAGCCTGAGTCCACGGCGCCCGCGTCTTCGAGCTCGACCGAGTCGACGGTGCCGGCGAACGTTCCTGCGCCGCCGAGTCCGACGTCGCCACCGCCCGTCCCTCCGACCAGCGAAGCCGCACGCGCCTTGCGGAGCGCTTCGGAAAGCCCCGCCACCCCCGATTCGGCGGCAACGCGTGAGCCGGACGCACCGACCGGGACGGATCGCCCATGACCGAGTCAGCCGGGGCGACCGTGTCCGAACCGGCGACGCCGGAGAACGATCGGGAGATGACGTTCTTCGAGCACCTCGGAGAGCTTCGGTCGAGGTTGCTACGGAGCCTCTTGGCGCTCGTCCCCGCCGTGGCGATCGGTTGGGTCTTCAAAAAAGAGATCAAGGACTTCCTGGTGGCGCCATTACAGCCCGCCTGGGAGTCACTCGACCTGCCGGGTCAGGCCGTTCTCAGATTCGCCGGGCCTGCCGACGCTTTCGTGATGTACATGAAGAACTCCTTGATCGCAGGAGTGCTTCTCGCCTCTCCGATGATCTTTTGGCAGATCTGGATGTTCATTTCGCCGGGCCTCTACAAGAAGGAGAAGCTCCTCGCGGTCCCCTTCATCTTGTGTTCGACTTTGTTCTTCGTCGGCGGTGCGATCTTTGGCTATGTGTTGGTGTTCCCCGAAGCATTCAAGGTACTCCTGGGCTTCGGGGACGAGACACTGGTCGCCACCTTGTTCGTCAAAGACTACATGCCGTTTTTCCGTCGGATGCTGCTCGCGTTCGGCGTCGTGTTCGAGGTCCCGGTCGTCGTCACGTTCTTGGCCGGTGCCGGCATCGTCACATGGCAGCAGCTCCTCAAGTTCTCGCGATGGTGGATCGTCGTCGCGGCGTTCATCTCGATGCTGCTCACGCCCCAGGACGTGTACACCATGGTGATGATGCTGATCCCGCTCGTCGTGCTCTACTACGTTGGGGTTCTGTTCGCCTACTTGATCAGCCTCGCCCAGCGGAAGCGGACCGTCTAGGGGGCCTTGGCCCCCGGGGTTTCGCTCGTCGAGCCGTTCAGCGCGCGATCGGCGCTAGCCGCGCTCAGGAACCGGGTAGGGCGGGTACTTCGGGACGTCGGTGGGGATCTCCCACTGGTCTCCCCACACGCTGGCTCCGCCATCGATGTAGAATGTCTGGCCGGTGATGAAGTCTGCGTAGCGGGAGCACATGTATGTGATCAAGTGCGCAACTTCCTCGGCCGTGCCGAGCCGGTGGAGTGGATTCGCACGCTCTGCGCTGTCGAGAAGCTCGGGCGGGTACTGCTTCGTGCCACTCGTGACGATGACGCCGGGCGCAACCGCGTTGGTGCGGATCCCGTGCATCGCCCATTCCACCGCGAGGGTCTTGGTCATGTTGTCGACCCCCGCGCGTGCTGCGCCCGTGTGAACCATGCCAGGGAACCCACGGATCACCATCGCGATGATGTTGACGATGCGGCCTCGCTTTTGGGGGATCATCGCCTTGTTGGCGACGGCGTGGGTCATCGCCCAGGTCCCAACGAGGTTGTTGCGCACCACGGCGTTGAACCCCTTGGCCGACAGAGCTTCTGCCGTGGTTGGGAACTGCCCGCCCGCGTTGTTCACCAGCACGTCGATTCGGCCGAATCGCTCGACTACGGAGCCGACGAACGCGTCGATCACTTCGGGCTCACGTATGTCGCAGGGGAGCCCCATCGCGTCGATGCCTTCCGCTTCGAGTTTGCCCACCGCTTCTTCGAGGGGGCCGGGGCGCCTCCCGCAGATCGCGATCTTCGCGCCGAGCTTGCCCATCTCGGTGGCAGCCGCAAAGCCAATCCCTGTTCCGCCGCCCGTGATCAGCACAACCTCGTCGCGGAAGAGTCCGTCCGTAAATACCTGATCCATGTGGCGGCTCATACCACGGGCCCCAACACCGGACGACGTGAGTTTCAGCCGGTCGCGGCCGGCTTCTGCGCAGGGATGTGCTTGGCCACGAGTTCGAGCAGATCTTCCGTCATAAACGGCTTCCCGAGCGTTGCCTCCACCCCGAGCTTGCGTGCGATCTCGTTCCTGGCCGTGCTTGCACTGAGGAGGATCACCGGGACGCGAACGTCACGCCAGCGCCTCCGGAACTCGAGGAGGAACATCTCGCCATCATCGATCGGAAGCATCAAGTCGACCACCATCAGGTCCGGGAGCTGAACCTCGCATTGCGCGAGCGCCGACGCGACATCCGCAGCAGTGACGGCTTGATAACCGCCCTTCCTCAGCATCACGGCGAGAAGCTGGCGGAGTGATGGGTCGTCGTCGAGAACCAGAACGGTGCCTTTGGTCGTCACGCTCCCAGGGTATCAGGCCGGACGGCGTTCGCGAATATGGGGTCATCGCCTACATCGGACCTGCTACGCTCACCCGGTGAAGATTGATTGTCTCCGTTGCGGAGTTGTGGTGCTGGTGTTCGTGTCTGTCCTGTCTGTCTTGGGTTGCGCAGCGTCTGCGCCGTCCGCGACCGAGCCTCCGCTCGTCATCGGGCCCGAGAACCTCTACCCGCTCAAGGAGGGGAACGCCTGGTCGTACGACATCGATACCGGTGACGCGTCAACGACGCTGGCCACCAAGCGGGTCGAGACGGTCCATGGTCCCATCGTGACGGTGCGCAGTGGCGATGCCGCAGTCCGATACGAGGTCCGCGACGAGGGTGTGTTCGTTCTCGCCGACAACGCATGGCTCTTTCGCTCGCCACTCGAAGAAGGAGCGACGTGGCCCGCTCGAGGCGGGCGTACGGGACGCATCGAGTCCACCGTGGCTTCGATCGAGACCGCAGCGGGGCGCTTTCATGGTTGCCTCGAGGTGGTCGAGACGGGCGGCAAGCTGGGGCTCGAAGTACGCACCATCTATTGCCCGTTCGTCGGGCCGGTCGCGGTCGATTCGACGATGCGATCAGACGTCTCTGATCGGTCGGCGTCGGTTCGAGCGCGACTCCGTGGGTACAACGTCGACGGCGAGTCGGTCAGTCCTTAGGGGCTTCGACGGGAACCTCGACGAAGTCGTCCTGAAGCTCCACCACGAGGGATAGTGACCCGTCGGCGAGGAAAACTTGGCTCCACGTGCGTCCGCTCGGGTCTCGAACTTCGAGCGCGTGCCGAACCCCGGGCGTGACCCCGAACATCGTGTTCTCGATTGCGTTCCCGTCGAGGGTTACTTCGGCGCCTGGAGGGACCCCGAGGAGCTCGACCCTGGCGGTCGCGTTCGTTGGGGGCGTGGCGACTTCGGAACGCGACTGACCGGGATCGCGGTCAAGAAGCGCCCAAGCGATGGCGACGAGAACTGCCAGCACCGAGGCGGCCAACATCCACCGGCTGTCGAGGGCGTTTCCCGCGCTTCGGCGAGAGCTCGACTGACGGTCGCTGCTGGGTTCACTGGGCGCCATGGTTCGCGTTGCCATTGTAGGATGCTCGGTCATGGTTCGTCACCTTCCGAGGGGTTCAGCTCGTGACATCACCCATTCTCGAGGCCAAGGGCCTAACGAAACGATACGGCGGTCGGACCGTCGTCGACGATCTCGACCTCGAGTGCTACCCGGGCGCCGTTCTTGGCCTTCTCGGACCCAACGGCGCTGGGAAGACGACGACACTGCGCATGCTCTACGGGTTCGTGCCGCCCAACGCTGGTTCGATCCGCTACGCGGGCCGAGACTTCTTCGAGCACCGAACAGAGACGAAGCGAATGATCGGGGTTTGCACCCAGGATGACTCGCTCGACTATGACTTCACGGTCTCGCAAAACCTGTTCATCTATGCGAGCTACTTTCGGCCTCGCATCGAAGACCCAGCGGCTCGCGTTGCAGAGTTGCTGGACCGGTTTGCGCTTGCGCCTTACGCCGATGAGTCGCCCCACGTTCTATCGGGCGGGTTTGTCCGTCGCCTGCTCATCGCGCGCTCGATCGTCCACCGTCCTGATGTGCTATTTCTCGACGAACCGACCACCGGCCTCGATCCAAGTGCTCGGCTCGATGCATGGGAGCTGATCGACGCGATGCGGTCCGACGGGCTGGCCATCGTCCTCACGACTCACTACATGGACGAGGCCGAGCGGCTCAGCGATCGACTTCTCGTCATTCACGAGGGGCGAGACGTGGCCCATGGCCGTCCCCACGAAGTGATCGGAGACCTGCTTGGTGACCACGTAGTCGTGATCCCGCGTGACGAGCCTCGCCGAGATCGAATCGACGCGTGGCTCCGCGGCCGGGGTGCCGAGCATGTCGCAAGCGTGCTCGGCGAGGTTCGCGTTCCGGTCAGCAAAGATGATCTCGTGGCGCTCTCCGCTGAGTTCGAGGGAGCCACGTGGCAAGTGCGTCCGCCCAATCTCGACGATCTCTTCATCGCGCTATCGCGCCAGCAGGGGAAGCAGCCATGAGCGCCGCCGAGAGCCTTGGTGCGGCATGGCACTGGCAGTCGTGGGCGGTCCTCCGGCGCAACGCGCTCGTCTTCGTTCGGAACTGGAAGACGGCGGTCGTCCCTCCCGCGATGGAGCCCGTGATCTTCTTCTTGGCGTTTGGAATCGGGTTCAGCGGCTACATCGAGAACCTCGACTATCAAGGGGTGTCGATCAACTACGCAACCTACGTGGCCGCGGGGCTGATCGCGTATACGGGGTTTGGCACGCCCTACTACGAAGCGCTCTACGCCGCCTACGTGCGCATGTTCTACCAGAAGACTTGGGACGGCATTCTTGCCACCCAGGTCGAGTTACCCAGCGTCGTCTGGGGAGAGATCCTCTGGGCATCGCTGCGAGGAATGGTCAACATCTCCATCGTCTCTTTGGTCGTGGGAGTCTTCGATCTCTTGGGCGTCGTCGACGTGCGGCTGCCGTTCCTGTTGTGCATGCCGTTCCTCGGTTTCGTGGCCGGCTTGGCGTTTGCGTCGTTCGCTTTGATCTTCACGGCGATCGTTCCGGGTATCGATCACATGAACTACCCGGTCT
This sequence comes from Myxococcota bacterium, assembly GCA_039030295.1. Classification (GTDB taxonomy): domain Bacteria; phylum Myxococcota_A; class Polyangia; order Polyangiales; family Houyiibacteriaceae; genus SG8-38. Next base: position 24,315 of record JBCCEK010000042.1, read on the forward strand.
TCTTGATCGGGTGGCCGCTCAGTCTCGTGAGCAACACTTTCTTCCCGATCGATCCCAGCCATCCCGTGTTGCGGGTGCTCTGGCAACTCAACCCGGTCTACCAACTGGCGGAAGCGGCGCGGGGGTTGTTGGTGCTTGGAGACCCCGGTTCTCACCTCGTCGGTCTCCTCGGATCCACCCTCTTATTGCTGATTCCGAGCACCCTCCTTGCGGTCCGATTGACCCGCAAACGAGTGCTCGGCGAGTAGGCCCGAGTGCTCGATAAATTTGTCTTTCAGATCAAGGGTTTAGAGCTGAGATCAGTCCTTGCATCAGACCCCCCTTGAGGCTAGAAACCGCTATGGCCGAAGCACCGACCGCGGACGCGACGAGCGCCGCGCCAGGATACGACCAAAGCGCCATCCAAGTGCTCGAGGGGTTGGAGGCGGTTCGCAAGCGTCCGGGGATGTACA
>JBCCEK010000043.1:0-24676 GCA_039030295.1 Myxococcota bacterium
TCGGCTGCGACTTGTCCTCGAAGCCGCTCGCGGCGTTGCTCACCGCTTGAAATAGCGTTGCTATTCCTGCGGGTTCCCGCCTTGCGAGCGACTCCGAGTCCTGCGTCTCGCTCGCTCACTCTCAGGTGAGAGCGGTCTAGCGGGTGAACTCGATCGGGGCGACGAACTCGGAGGTCATCCACGCGGCGGCGAGCATCACGGCGAACGTGGCTAGCACGATTGCGGTGGATCGCCCGATCGAGATTGCGCCCATCTTCATGTCGCCCATGTCCATGCCATCCATCTTCATGTCGCCCATCTCCGTGCCGCCCATGTCCATATCGCTCGCTGCGTCGGTTTCGGCGTTCCCCTCGGGGAGGGTCATGCAACCGTGTTTGAGGTGGTTCCTCACCAACCATGCGTTGATCGGGTAGGCGGTGATGCCTCCCACGATCGCGGCCATTCCCATGACCCACCAAAACCCAGGCTCGGTCGGCTTTCGTGCGTCGGGCATGTAGTGTTTGAGAATCACCATCACGGGGATCATGCCGACCATCACCATGTTCATCGAGACCGTCTCGGCGAAGAACGTCTTCCGGACGGCGACACCGTAGTCTCCGCCGTACATGGATCGCATCATCAACGCCTGAAAAACCAGGAGCCCGACCACGAACGCGCTCAGGTACTCGATGGTGACGTCCCATCCGTTGGGGAGGTCGAAGAACGAGACGACGACTGCGGCGAGCACGATGCCCGTGGCGTCACCCGCCAGACAGTGCATCTCGGAGTTGAGCGCTTGTTTCCACGAGGCTGAGGTGAATGCTTCGTGCATACCGGACCCTGGGCTGCGACACGCCAGGAGATAGAAGAACAGCCCAATCGGCCCCGTGTAGAACACCACTAGAATCCAGGCGAGCTTCTGGACCCAACTCACAGGGGTATTGGTGGCAGAATCGTAGACGACGAACGCGAGCGAGCCTGCGGTCAGCACGAACCAGAGAAGGAGTACCCCGTCGAGCACGGCGCGATGATGCGGGAACACGGCCCCTACCGCAAAGCTCAAATCTCCAACCAGCGATGATGCTGCCGTCGTCGTGGAATACTCCTGCGGCTTGACGGGTTGTGCGACCAAAGGCCAATGTCTGCACTCGGAGGATTCGAAATGGGTCTCATTTCCCACGGCTTCAGGTCGATCGACGGCGATGTCCTCCGCCGGACGTTGAGGCGGTTGAAAGCGCAGGGCGATTCCGCGAACGGGACTGTCGCCGAGAAGGTGCACCTCGTCGAGGAGCTCGACTCATTCCCGCTTGGCCGGTGGCTTCTCCGAAACCGGGGAGGGCTCAATGCGAAGTGGACCGACTACTTGATCTCCTCCGCTCCCCCACGGGAACAGCTTTCGTGCGACCTCGAGCGCTTCCTCGTTTATGAAGCACCCACGGTGCTCGCCACACGCGAGCGTTTCGGGCACTACCAAGAGTCGATGCAGACGGAGCTGCCCCGGGTTCATCGAGTCGCCTCCATCCCGTGCGGACGGATGGCCGACCTCCTCACGCTCGACTACGGCGACTCCCAGGACACGGAGATCCTAGGTCTCGACCTCGACCAAGAGGCGCTTCAGTCTGCACACGATCTCGCCGAGAGGCAGGGCCTCGCAGGTCAGGTTCGACTGAGGCGTGCCGATGCGTGGGCGATGCAGCTGGCCCCTGAGTTCGACATGATAACCACCAACGGGCTCACGATCTACGAGCCCTCGGACGGAAGGGTGGCCGAACTCTACCAGCGACTGGCGGCAGGTCTCGTGCCCGGTGGGCTCCTCGTCAGTGCCTACCTCACGCCTCCGCCGAGCTTTGGGCCGGAGTCCCCCTGGGATCTTGAAGCCGTGAACCTCGATGCGCTGCGACTCCAAGCCTCGATCTTCGGCGACATCTGTGACGCCGCTTGGATGAACTATCGAACAGAGGCTGTGCTGGCCCCGATCTTCGAAGCGGCCGGCCTTCGGATCGAGCGGACCCTCTGGGACACCGCCCGGGCTTTCCCGACCGTCCTCTTGCGCAAGGTGTAGCCCGCTTGCGCGAATAGCGTCGCGCTCCACAGTCTAGGCGCACGGAGGGACACATGTCGCAGGATCATGCCAACACGACGGTGCTCGTCACTGGCGCCTCGGGTTTCATAGGGCTCCACTGCGTTCTGCAGCTTCTTCAGCAGGGCTATCGCGTCCGAGGCACGGTCCGGAGCGCGTCGCGGGCCGACGAGGCGCGCGAGACGATGGCGCGGAACGTCGACGCCGGCGACAGGCTGGAGCTCGTCGAAGCTGACCTAACGCGAGACGACGGGTGGGCCGATGCGGTCCGCGGCTGCAAGTACGTACTGCACGTCGCGTCCCCGTTCCCGAACAGCGTACCCAAAGACGAAGACGAGCTCGTGAAACCGGCCAAAGAGGGCACGCTCCGCGTACTGAGGGAAGCTGCGGAGGCGGGGGTGAACCGCGTCGTCATCACGTCATCTCTGGCGGCGGTGTCGGGCGGGCACCCTGTCGACAACTCCCGGGTCTACTCGGAAGATGACTGGTCGATCGTCGAGCGATGCCCACCGTACCCCAAGAGCAAGACTCTGGCCGAGCGGGCCGCATGGGACTTCGTTGCTGGCCTCGACGGCGATGCCCCAATGGAGTTGTCGGTCATCAATCCTGGCGCGGTTCTTGGCCCGGTCCTCAATCGCCACTACAGCACCTCGGGCGAGATCGTGCGCAAGCTCATGGCCAAGGATTTGCCGGGCACTGCCAAGCTCGGCTTCCCCTGGGTGGATGTGCGTGACGTCGCAAGCGCGCACATCGCCGCGATGACCGTTCCAGACGCCGCCGGTCAACGCTTTTGCTGCGCGATCGGTTTCTCGTGGATCGATCAAGTGGCGGAGATCCTCGCCAAGCGATTCGGGCCCGAGGGTTGGAGGATCCCGACACGAAAACTACCGAACTTCGTCGTACGTCTCGTCGCCGTGTTCGATCCCTCGGTGAAGACGGTTATCTCCGACCTCGGGCGTGAGCGTCGGGTCTCGAGTGATCGCATCCGTCGGGTGTTGGATTGGCAGCCGCACTCCCTCGAAGAAATGGCGGTTTCGATGGGTGAGACGATGATCGAGCAGGGGATCGTCTCGCGCTAGGCCTTTGACGCGATCGGTGGCGCGTACACCCGTCCACCCCGCGGATGGGATCCCGCCACGAGCAGTGATACGTTGTTCGACGTCTGATGGAATCGCTCGTTGACCACGATACGGAGGGCGCCTAGTGCGCGCCCGCCGTTGGTTGCTGGGAGCACTTCTCGCTTCCACCGTCTGTATCGGGGCGGCTGCCTACTGGCTTGGTCAGCATGGCGGGGCGACCGATCCCCATGCGGTCGAGAGGATCGAGCCGCTTCGGGGTGACGGCCAACCACGCCCGAACGTGATCTTGATCTTGCTCGACACGACGCGCGCGGACCACTTGGGCGTCTACGGTCACGAGCCGGACTCCACTCCGTTTCTCTCCGAGCTCGCCAAAGAGAGTGTCGTGTTCGATTGGGCGTTCTCGGTGTCCTCCTGGACGGCTCCGGCAACCGCTTCGGTCTTCACGGGTCAGTATCCGTGGACGCACGGAATTGTCGACGGGTTTCATTGGCACCAACGCCAGATGGAAAAGGCGAAAGTAGCCGGTGCGCCTGTCATGGCGATCAACCGGCTTCCCTTGGATCAACCGACGTTGGCCGAACGCTTCCGGGCGCTCGGCTATTCGACGATCGGTCTCGCCTCGAACATCAACGTGGGTCCAGAGATCGGGTTCGATCGCGGATTCGATCGGTTCATCCGAGCGCGAGCTGACGTCTTGGCAGGAACCGCGGGAGCCCTCGGCGCCTTGGTCGAGCAGGTCGATGATCGCGTCCGTTCGTCGTTGGGTGTGTCCGGCCTCCGTCGTCCGATCGGATCCGCCAGCGACTTTCGTGCGCGGCTCGAGGGCTGGCAAGAGGATCTCGAAGCCGCCGAGCCCTACTTCATCTACCTCCATCTGAACGATCCCCATCGACCTTACGTCAGCCGATACCCGTACGTCCGTCCCTCCCGCGCGGTTGACGACGCGCGTCAGCAGCGACGCGAAGACCTGCGCGCCAAGTACCTTAGCGAGATCGAATACGTGGATGCTCAGATCGAGCGTATCGTTCGCATGGGGCTCCACGACGATGACACCGTGTTGGTCGTCGTGTCCGATCACGGCGAGGAGTTCGGAGACCACGGCGGGATGGGGCACGCGCGCGGCCTGCATTCTGAGTTGAACCGGATTCTGATGATGGTTCACGGGCCGGATCTCGGCATCGAACCGGCACGCTTCGACCTCAACGTGAGCCAGATTGATATCCTTCCAACGCTCCTCGAGCTCGTCGGTGCGGATGTCCCCACCAGGGTCGAAGGTCGATCCTTGGTGCCGCTTCTCCGACCGAGCGAGGCCACCGAACCGCTCCGTGACGACCTTGCTCGCCGGGTGCTGTTCGCGCACCGTCGCGGCGGCGGCGAGTGGTTGGCTGCCATGGATGGCCCGTGGAAACTGATTCGCGCGGGCCAGGACCGGTTGCAGCTGTTCGACATGGACTCCGACCCCAACGAGAAGAACGATCTCTCTACCGTCGAGACCGAAACAACCGAACAAATGAGCGCCCTCTTCGCTCCCTTCGACGAGGCTTCCTTCTGGAACTCGGCCGGCGTCTCCACGTTCGAGGCTGGCGAGGCCTTGCGCGAACAGCTGCGTGCCCTCGGCTACGTGGAGTAACGAGCGGCCGATCGTTTCACTCGTCTTCGCCCTCCTCCTCGCGCAGGTACCCGAGTGCCCGTAGCTGTTCGGCGGCCAGTGCCTCGACTTGGGCATCGAGGGCCGGCCGATTGAGATACGCAGCGTCGAGTTCCGCGCAGTGTTCCAACACCGTGGCAGTCGTCGCGTCGTCGGGGGCGGGCCTTGGAGACATCTCGGCAGGGTCTTGCTCGAGATCGAAGAGCCATGCGCTTCCGGAGTCCGCGAACGTCTTGCCCGTCCCGTCCCACGTGGCCGTCGTTGCATACGTGCAGCGCCCGCGCGGCCCCTCGACCTCATAGGGCTGCCGGAACACGCTGGCGACCCTCGGGGGCAGGGGATCCGGGAGGGCGCCCTCGAGTGCGAGCCCGTGCGCGACAATCGACGGGAGGTCGCTTGGAAGGGGGATCTCGCCCTCGCTGTCGAGGTAGACGAACGGGACGCGTGTCACCGGTTCGTACATGAACTCGCGGCCGTGCTCGACCAAGTCGTGTTCGCCGAGGTACTCGCCGTGGTCTGACGTGACGATCAGACGGTAGCCGCGGTCGAGCCAACCTTGGTCACGAAGGACGTCGAGCACGAGCGCGAGCGAACGATCCGCCCGGAAGACGCCGTAGTCGTAGACGTCGGTCAGGTGCGCCAGATAACCGGCGGCCTCGGTGTCGCTCATCTCACCTGATTCGAACCGTTCGCGCCCGGGACTGATCGACATGCGCGGTCGGGGCGGCAAGAAGCCCGCATCGTCGGGGATGGCGGTCCACGGCGAATGGGCGTCTGCGATGTTCACGAAGGCAAAGAGTGGCTTGGCTTTGTCCAGGCGGGCGACCCGGAGGAGTCCCCGCAACCTCGCGGCGAGACGCCCGTTGTGCATCATCGGGTAACGTCTCCCGATGGCGACGTGCTCAAAGCCCCGCGTCAGCCCGAAGCGCTCCGACACCACGGGGTTGCCCGACAACAGCAACGTCTGGTAGCCACGCCCGGCGAGCTCCTCGGCGAGCGTTGGGAGCGACGTGCCGAGGGGCGTCACGGTTCCGCCCTTCATCCGCTCTGCGCCACCGTTCCCCGCTTGATGCCTGTCGAGGCCCACCCCCGTGAAGAACGTGGCATGACTTGGAAGCGTCCAAGTCGACGGCGCGTGTGCGTCACACGCAAACGTCGCGCCATCCGCGACGAGCCCTTCGAGCGTAGGCGTCGTTGCGCGGCCGTAGCCGCAGAGCGAGGTATGGTCGGCGCGGACGGTGTCGAGCACGACGAGGATCACAACTGGGGCATCGCGCTGCGGCACCGCAAACGGGCCGAGACGATAGTATTTTGCGCCAAGGCCACCTGCCGCAACGACCAGGGCGAGACCGAGGATCAAGAACGCGATGCGGGTCTTGTTCAATCGATGCGCTCCGTCGGCGGGAGGTTCGCGAGGTTCATCGAGCTAGTCTACCCCTCTCCGGCGCACGATCGCTCACTGCCGCCTCAGAGCTGGTTGGCCTCGGCCCAAGATCGTAGCTCGTCGAGCACTCGGAGCGAGGAGCGCCCGAACTCGGTGATCTCATAGAGGACGGCGAGCGGTCGTTCGGTGATCACGGTCCTGGTGATGAGCCCCTGCGCCTCCATCTCCTTGAGGCGCTGACTCAATACCTTGCGGCTGGCGCCGCCGAGCTGCCGGCTGAGCTCCCCAAAGCGGATAGGCTTGTCCCGCAGGTGCCAGAGGATCGACCCTTTCCATTTTCCTCCGATGATTCGCATGCCTCGCTCGATCGCGCACGGCTCGTCGCACGTGGCGTCGATGCTGGTGGGTAGGTCGGTCGAGCGAACGGAGGTCATGGGAGGCGTCTGGTAACCAAAAGTATACTGGTTGCCCTTCGAGGCGACAGCAGCATATCTATACCCATGAAGCAACAGAAGATCCTCGCCGGCTCGCCATTTCCCACCATCGGCGTCGATGGGCTCGCGGGCCCTACCGCCGACATCGGCAAGCCGAACGATGGCGCAGACTGGAAGATGGTGGTCGTCTACCGCGGGAGACATTGTCCACTCTGCACCAAGTACCTGAACAAGCTCGAAGCGTACAAGGGCCCGCTCCGAGAGATCGGCATCGACCTCGAGGCCGTGTCTGGCGACAGCAGGGCACAGCTCGAGAGTCACCTCGAGAAGCTCGAGGTCAGCTTCCCACTCTACTACGGGCTCAGCATCGAGCAGATGCAGCAACTCGGCTTGTACATCTCCTACCCGCGCTCCGAGAAGGAAACCGACCACCCCTTCGCAGAGCCCGGTTTGTTCGTGGTCAACACCGAGGGGGAGGTCCAGGTTGTCGACATCTCGAATAACCCGTTCGTCCGTCCAGACATCGAGCAGATGTACTCCGGCCTGAAGTGGATTCGGGAACACAACTACCCGATTCGCGGCACGTACCCCTGACGTTCAGTCTGTGCCACGGCCCGTCTTCTGGGTGGTAGGCCGAGCCCGCCGAATCGTTCTGGCGCTAGCGCCTTGCCGCTCTCACCTGAGACTGATCGGCTGCGACTTGTCCTCGAAGCCGCTCGCGGCGTTGCTCACCGCTTGAAATAGCGTTGCTATTCCTGCGGGTTCCCGCCTTGCGAGCGACTCCGAGTCCTGCGTCTCGCTCGCTCTCTCTCAGGTGAGAGCGGTCTAGTTCCGAAACGCGGGCTCGCGAAGCCGGGCTCGGCGTCGCTCCTGTAGTCGTTCGATTACTGCTCGAAGCTTGGGGTCGTCGGGGCGCTTGTGGTCGTGACGGAGACCCTTCTCCGCGTTGCATCGAGCGCACGCAATCGCCAGATTCTCGATCGCGTCTGAGCCACCGTGGTTCTTGGGCACGATGTGTTCCAGGGTGGCTTGGTTGTGGGGCGTTCCATCTTCCGCGAGAACGAGCTTTCGCTGGCAGTGGATGCATCGCCCTTCGAACACAGTTTGGCCCCGATGCGCTTTCTGCTCGAACGTGGCGTCCGTGGCCGCGACCGCGAGGAGAAGACGGTTTCGCCGTTTGGCACCCACGTGCCCTCCTTAGCCTGCCACCGGGCGTCGTGGCCAGGCCCTGAAGTGCCAATCACCGCTCGTAGGGTTCTTTCTTGCTGACTTTGACGAGGACGCCGGGCTGAACAGCTTCGCCCATCGGCATATCGTTGGCAGCCGAAACCTTCGCGATCGACCATTGGCTGTTGCTCCGCTCGGCAACCTCATCGACCGTCTCGCCCGCCCGGGCGGTGACCAACCGTAGTCGGTCCTCTTCGATCTCTGCGAGCTCTTCGCTCGACAGGGCCCGGAAGCTCTCGGCGGTGGTTGCGAAGGCTTGGCGGTGCCGTTCCCAGTGCGGCGAGGGTGTCGCCCCTACGACCTCGTACACGAGTCCGTCCTTGGCGGTCCACGCGAAGTAGAGAGAAAGCTCCCCGGCCTGGCTTTCTACGCGCGCGGTCCCCGTAATCCTAGACATCCCGTTGGTCCTCGTGAGCGGGCTCCGCTCCCGCAAAGGGACCTCCGCAGCGACCGCGTCCGCGGCAGGCGTCGGATCATCGCCCTCGGCGACCACTTGAAGGGCGAGGACGGCGGAGTTGTCAGGCGCTTGGGCCACCACGGCCGCCGGCGCGTTCGCGTGATTCCACTCCTGTGGGAAGGTCATCGCGAAACCCAGTTCGGGATGCAAGAAACGCTCGTCGATGAAAACCCCACCGCGAGCGGATGCACCGACGACCAAGCCATCGAGGCGCGTGACGAAACCCGACCGGTCCGTTGCAATGGGGGAGGGTGGCGCACGAGTCAGCGCCTCGGCGTATGCACGAGCTTCCCGAGCGCGATCTGGGGTCGTGGGGTGCGAATCAAAAAAGCTTCGCTGGTTTGGATCGCGCCCCCCGTGGAGCTCTTGCTCCCGGGTCAGCGCATCCATCGAGCGCGCCAGCGCCGCAGGGTCCCAACCTTCCGCGGCGATGTACTGTTGGCCGAGTCGGTCCGCCTCCTCCTCTTGCTTGCGGCTGTAGCTTGCGAGCGCGAGACTGGCAGGAACCTGCCCCAAACCGGCGACCGTGCTTCCGAGCTCTTCCGATACGACAGACGCCGCCGCCCCACCGATACCTGCCAGGATCTGCAGTGGCAACCAAGGCATCTGAGCCCTCTGCCGCGCAACGGAGTGCCGTGCGGCGACGTGACCGATCTCGTGACCGATCACCGCGGCGAGTTCGTCTTCGCTGTTCATGATGGCGAGCAGGCCCCGTGAGACGTAGATGAAGCCCCCGGGAAGTGCGAACGCGTTCGGCTCTTCCATGTCGACCACGTGAAACTCGAAGTCGAGATGGCTTCGGCTCGAGTGCTGGACGAGTCGGTTCCCGAGATCGGTCACGTACGCGTTGAGCTCCTCGTCGCCGGCAAACCCGATGAAAGCCTCGACTTCGGTTGCGGCTTGCGCGCCCTGTGCGACCTCGGCCTCCTCGCTCATCCCGCGTCCGGATCCGGCGGCGGTGGCGCACGACGCGACCAGAGCCGCCACGGCCATCCAGGTGAGCGGCTGCCAAAACTGGGGTTTGCGGGGTCTCAGGCGCGCCGTGCTCATAGGCTGTGGTCTACGTGGACGCCCGCCCTCGGGCAACCGCTGCGCACCGCCCACGAGTCGTACTTCAAGAGCGCGGCGTCGGCTCGACGACCCGGACCGAACGTTTCATGGTCGCCCGACGATGAGACTTATCGGACTTCCACTCTTGGCCTTCGTTCTCCTTTCCTTGGCGACCGCCTGTTCGGGCGATGCTTCTGCGGGCGCCCCGGACTCCCCACCTGACCAAACCACGACCTACTACGTTGTACGGCACGCCGAGCGCAATCTCGGGGAGGACCCGCCGATCAACGAGGAGGGAGAGGTCCGGGCCGAGCGCCTCGCAGATGCACTCGACCAAGCCGGCATCGACGAGATCGTCGCAACCCTCTTCGTGCGAACACAGCAGACCGGCGAGCCCCTGGCGGAGCGCACGGACATCCCGATCTCCGTCGCTCCCCCGGAGATGGCCACGTGGCCCGAGTTCGCGACCGAGGTCGCGGCGTGGCAGCTTGATCGCGAGGTCGCCGGGACGACGTACCTCATGATTGGGCACTCGAGCGGCTACAACACGACCCTGCTGCAAGCGCTCGGGGCTCCCGTCAACGACGAAGTTCTCGCCGAAGCCTATCAAGACATCGTCATCCTGAGCCGCGAACCCGATGGGACCGTGAAGCTCTCGACGTTGCAATACGGCGGCCCGAGTAGCCTCGACGAACTGTCGGGCGTGACGCCCTAGCTGTTCGTCTACGCTTTCGGCAGGATCGTTTGCGACAGGGGCTACTCCGAACCGCGGATGCCTCGATAGATAACTCTTCCGACGGCGATCGGGAACAGAAGCCGTCGGACCGCCCATGCGGGAAAACGGAAGCTCCTCCCGTTGGGTTGGAACACGCGGAGGCCGTTTCGCTGCACGCCCAAAATCGAGCCCCACCGATACGAGGGGGCCTTGAAGCGTTTCATGGTCTCCGGTCTTCCTTCCAGGGTAGCGCGGACGTTGTGCGCGACGAGTCGGTAGCCCCAGTTTCGTGCCGAGCTTCGATTCGGATCGGACGCCGCGATGTCGCCCACCGCAAACACGTTGTCGTAGCCGGGTACTCGCAGGTGCTCGTCGGTTCGTACGAAACCTCGTTCGTCGAGCATATCTGCGGGTACGAACCCATTGTTGGGCCGTACCTGACCCACGGCCCACAGGGTCAGTGAGCCCTCGAACGGCGGCTGCCCCGTCGACCATCGGATCGCGTCGGTGGTGAGTCGGTCACAGGCGAAGCCTTCTGGAATCACCGCACGATGCTCCGGATGAAGAACAACACCGACCCGTCGCAGGTGCTGCTCGATTCGATTCCGCACCTTCGGATGGTATCCCGGCAACGGTTGAGATTCGCTGTAGAAGAGATGCACCGGTTTGTCGGCGTACGTCTCTTTCACGTTGGCGGCGACACTGACACCGGTCGCGCCTCCCCCGATGACCGCAAGGCTATTCGCCTGCGCAATCTCTTTGGCGGTGGAACGGATCGTCCCTTCGATTCCGGCCTCGCTTTCGACTGTGTCGGTTCGCCAGAACCCATTGGTCACCCCCGACGAGATCACCACTGCGTCGTACGCCTCCACCTGCTCGTCGCCGTTTGGCAGCCTGAGGCGCACCCGCTGGCGGTCTGGATCGAGCCCCTCGATGCGACCCTGCACGACCCGGACGCCGTCGAGTTTTCGGTAGCGACCGAACGCCATGAGGTAGTCGCGCTTCCAGACCTCCGGTCGCGTGAGGCGGACTCCAAGCTCTTGGCCGCTCACGAGGCAGGGCTTCGTGCTGATGCCCACTACGTCCAGGCCCTGCCCGAGGTGAATCGCCGCGAGGAGGCCGGTATCCCCGAGGCCTGCGATGACAACACGCTGAGGCAACCCGGCGGACCCTAGCACCTACGGGCGTCGCGTCGCGGTGGAGTACGACCGAGTCGGTCGTGGCGATGCTTCAGGGGAGCGATTCGCGATTGCGCGGCTGGAGCACGTTCGCTCTCGGGCGACGCTTGAACCAGCTCCCGAGGCGCATGACCCCCAGGCCGATCGCGCCGCCGACGATGGTGGCGCCGACGAGCGACACAAGCGACATCACGATGACTAGTAGTGCGGTGTTCATGAGTGACCTCAATTCCGGGCTGGCGTGGCTCCGGCATCGCCGAAAGGGCACGCCTGCCCCTTGTGGGTGAACTTGCGGCCATAGACGCACTGCGTCAAGGATTAGGCAGTGAATTGTTCAATGATAACGGGGTTATCGATGGAGCGAATCGCAGGCTCCGATGTCGGATCGCCCGCGAAACACAGTGCAGAGACCCCTGGTTTGGTGTGCCCGCCGGTCGTCGTGCAGGCTGTAGAGGGGGATTGGGGCGCATGTTTGAGAGCAAGCTTCCGCTCGAACGCTACATCGATCTGAAGGGGCCTTGTTTCGAGAACGCCTACAAGCCGATCTACATCATGAGGTTTCCCGCGGAGTTCGACCGGGACGTGATGGTGGCTGCCTATGAAGAGCTGGTGCGGGCGACCCGCAACGTGATCGGGCCGTTTGCCATGCTGGTCGACATCACGGCCATCCGCGCAGGGAACGCCGAGGGTCGCCAACTTGCCGCCTCGTATGCCGATCGCCTCGAGGCCGCGGTGACAGATGGCGATTACCTGGTCGGCCTCGCGATTGTCGCTGCGAAGTCCTGGCAGCGTGGCCTGTTCACCGCCGTCACCTGGCTCCGTCGGGGCACGTCGGACTACCCCACCAAGACGTTCGGCGGGGAGCGCGATGCGATCGCCTGGCTTCACGAGGAACTCGACTCGCGACTCCGCGCCGACGAAGCAAAACGACACCATGCCACGCCAACGCCCGGGGCCTAAACGCTTAGAAGGCGCATCCGCTGGGGAGCGGCGCGGTCCCTGCAAGCTCCGTCGCGAACGTGGCGCTGATCGATGGGTCTTGGCTGAAGCCCGAGTCGACTGATCCTGAAAAGGCCACGCCGCCGTAGCCTGTCGGGTTCATGTGGGCGCGCACGACGACTTGGTCGGACGCCGCCGCATCCACTGGCCCACCGCTGCGCGTGAAGGGTTGCTCGTCCACGTGGCTGTGCTGAAGAACCCTTCGGTAGAGGAGCGTGCCGTCCGGCGTCAGAACCTCCCACCAGTCGGCGTACTGGTCGCACCCTGTATCAGGACTGCTCACCGTTACCGAGAACGTGTAGGCCCCGGAAGCACCGCTCGCCTGCACCGACACGACGTCCGCCACGTTCTCGTCTTGCTCCGGGGGCTCCGGCTCGTCCGGCGCCGAGTCCGTACCCCCGGTCGACCCGCCTCCAGATCCTTCAACGCCCGGTCCTGGTTGATCCGTGCCTCCAGTCTGAGGACCACCAGGCTCATCGCGCTCCGGCAGCGTGTCGTCGCCCCTCGGACCAGGGCTCGAGCAACTGAACGTCGCCGCGATCGCGACCGCAAGTGCCCAGACGGGCAGTCGGGGATGACGAATCGCATCCATCGTTCCTGGATTGTGAGGCGGGTACCGAGTCCGTCAAACTCAATGGAAGTCTAGATCAGAAGCGGCCCGTCGCGCGAAGGCCGATCCCGTCTCGTGTTCCGTACGGCCTCAGGTAGCGTAGCGCTCGGGCTCGGCCGGGATCGCGCACGAGGGTGTCGTGACGGAAGTGGAGGAGCCATGGCATCAGCCAGCCCGAGAAGAGCCCGACGCCCGCTCCCGCGAGTACGTCTGTCATCCAGTGCTGGTTGGCCATAACCCTGAAGAGGCCGGTCAAGGACGCGAGGGTAAGCGTGGTGGCGCACGCCAACGGGTCGCCCACCCGACCGTAGAGCGGGAGGTGTCGATGCGTGGCGCAGGTGAGGCCTGCGCCGGTGAACGCGAAGGACGTATGCCCACTAATGAACGACCGGTTGACCCCGCCCGTGCATTGGGGTCCATCGGGGCAGTCCAGGTCCTCACCGAAAGGGCGTTCACGCCTTGCTGCGACCTTGATCCCGTTCGTCAGGACGGCCGTCATGGCAAACGCCTCGGACTGGATTGCGGCGAGCTGCGCGAACACCTGAGGGTTTCTGTCGAGGATCAGTGCAACGCCGGCGGCGTCGATGATGGCGGGGTACGCAATGAGAGACAGCGCGAAGATGTCGCTTGCGAGATCGATCCTCTCTTCGGGTCGCCCGTTGAGCCCGATCCCGTTGCGGAACCAGTCGTCGAAGCCGTTCACCTTCCGCCAGCGAGCATCGGGCGTTCGCGCTCGCGAAAGCGCAATGGCGCTCACCGCCATCAGGGCGCTCGCGGAAACCTCCGCCGGGTGTGCGCGCCTCCAGTGCCAGTCGAGGCGACGTGGGCGCTCGGCCTTGCTTTGTGCCTCCGGTTCGGCCGGTGCAGATGGCGAAGCCGTGTCACGCGCCGGTCCCACCGGTGGTGCTTCCAGGCTCTGCGATTCGTCGCCGGGTTCCTCCGCGGTTGACGGCTCCGCCCTTGCGGTCGTGCTTGCAGCCACAAGCAAGACGACCAGCAAGTACCAGGCCCGGCGCAGTTGGCCGATGCGGGTGCGAGTCGGGGTCGCTGGCGAGTGCGCGTCGAGCTCGCCGGCACCTCCATAACGGTGCGAAGAAGTCATGCAGTGGGGGCGTTGCTTGGGTCCTGACGATGGCGTGGGTTCAGAGCCGTGGCAATGCGAGCCCCTCGATAGTCATTCGGTCGCGTCGTCGGCCTGGTCCAGCCTGCTTCGAAGTGCCTGACACGCGGTTTCCAGGACGGACAATCGTGCGTTTCGTTTGTGGTTGGCCGCGATCAGGGTCCAGGGGGCGTGACGGGTGTCGGTCGCTTCGAACATGTCGTGAACCGCCTGCTCGTAGTCCCACCAACGTGCCCGATTGCGCCAGTCTTCGTCCGTGAGCTTCCACCGCTTGTGGGGCGTTTCGAGACGTGCTTCGAAGCGCTTCCACTGCTCGTCCGCACTGATGTGAAGATAGAATTTCACGAGCACGATCCCGTGATCCACCAGCTGCTCTTCGAAGTCGTTGATCTCCGAGTACGCCCGGCGCCACTCGTCACGGGAGGCGAATCCTTCCACGCGTTCGACGAGGACCCGGCCGTACCAGGACCGATCGAACACGGAGAGACGGCCGGCGCGCGACAAGTGTCGCCAGAAGCGCCACAGATACGGTTGGGCGGCTTCTTCCTCGTTTGGGGCGGAGACCTGAATCACCTCGTAGTTGCGAGCGTCAAGCGTGGCGACCGAACGTCTAATAGCACCACCCTTGCCCGAGGCGTCCGGTCCTTCGAACACGTAGATGCTCGAGATGCCGCGACCCCGCGCCGACCGCTGCAGCACGTGATGCTCCGCCTGGAGCTCCCTGAGGCGACGGTGGTAGTGCTTCTTGTCGACGTCGTCTGACTTGTTGAGATCGGAGAGGATCGTCGGCGGCCCGCTTGGTCGCTTGGGGAGCGGGTCCTTCTTCGGTGGGCGGGTGTGTTTGTCGCCTTCGAAGGGGTCGATCCCGGCGTCGCGCAACCGCTCGGCGATCGCGCCGACCAAGATCTCCGACACCGTGACGTCGCGGTAGCGTGCATCCGCGCTTTCGACGATGTGCCAGGGTGCGTTTCCTGTGTTGGTCTTGGTGATCAAGCGTTCCGCGATGTCGGTGTACCGGTCGTATTCCTCCCAGTGTTTCCAATCGAGGTCGGTCACGCGCCAGCTCGTGGCCGGGTCGGACTCTAGTTTCTTCAGGCGCGCGGCTTGGGCGTCGCGGCCGAGATGCAACCAGAACTTGAGGATCAGCGCGCCACCCGCTGCGAGGTCTCCTTCGAACGCGGTGATCCGGTCCAGCTCGGACTCGAACTTCGCCTCGCTGATCCGACCATCGAAGAGGTCGATGATCGGCCGACGATAGCGGCCACGCAAGTAAAGCCCTATCCGACCTCGCTGCGGCAGGTCGCGCCAGTAGCGCCAGTACTCCGGTCGTTCACGCTCCTCTTCGGACGCTGCGGAGTACGACCGTGTGAACAGCAAACGCGTGTCGAGCCAGGCGTGCATCGTGTTGGTTGTCGCGCCCTTGCCTGCCCCATCTACGCCGGCGACGTCGACCAACACTTGGAACGCGCCACTGCGATCCAGTTGATGCTGCGCAACCAAGAGCTTGAGTCGCAGATCGTCGGCTCGCTTCGCGAACTCCTCGGGCGACAATGTGCGTCCAAGCTCTGCCGTCTTAAACATCAGCCTCTTCCTCGCGTCCACCGGATCCGTTCGGTGCCAACCGGGGCGCCGCGCACCTCGACCGCGCGTTCGACGGTCCAACTCCGTTTCGTCGACATCTCCCCGAGACTACCTCGGTATGCATGCCCAACTCGAACCCTTTTTTCCGGCATCCGTGGGAAGCGAACTAGGATCCTTGGGTCGACCCCTCGCGCGTGATGGCGGGCACGAGATCGTCGCTCGGCAAGTCCGCGGGGCGAATCGCGATTCGACAGTGCTCGACCCCGGGCTCGGCTTGGCTCTCAAGGACGACGAAACGCGCGCCCGCTGGACGCATGAGCGCGCGGTCGTACGCCATCAAGCGATGACAAGCGCGAACATCGCCGGTGCCACGCAGTGGGCAACGAATCTGGATCTCGCCGTAAGCGGTCTCGCCGTCGACATGTGTGATCGGCATCACCTTTGGGTTCGGCATTAGTCTCTGCCATTCCTGACCGAGTTCCGCACCCGACAGGCGGCCTGGCGTCGCGCCACGATACCGCCGGACACCCTTGGCAACCCACGCCAATAGTCCAGAAACCCACTCACCAGACTTGGCTCGCGCGGCACCCGCGACCATGCGAAGCGTGGTGTCAAAAGCCGTCGCCTCTGCGCGACGTTGGAACGAGCGACTAGCCATGGCGAAACTTCTCCTCTTGGTTGGCGTTGGGACGAGCTAGCGCCCACAGGAAGGATCTAGCCGATCGTGCATCGAGAGGATACCCTAGCCTCTTCCGAGGCAACCCCGTATGACCCGCACTGTCGGCCTAGTCGAAGACGATGACGTAATTCGTGAGAACTACGCCGACTTTCTGACCTCGCGGGGCTTCAGTGTCCGGCAGTTTGCGGACCGCCACAGTGCAGCGAAGTCGTTCGCCGCGCAGCAGCCAGACGTCGCCGTCTTGGACGTGGCCCTAGGAGACGAGCGCGATGGTGGCTTTGTTCTGTGCGCGGAGTTGAGGAGGTCCTGCCCAAAGCTGCCAGTGATTTTCCTAACGTCGTACGACGGCGATACAGACCGCATCTCAGGGCTCCGCGTGGGCGGAGACGACTATCTTTCGAAGGACAGCAGTCTCGAGTTCCTTGCAGTGCGCATCGAGACCTTGCTCCATCGCCACGACACGCTCCTCGAGGGAGCCGCGCCGGGCCCACCGGAGATCGAAGTAGGGCCCCTGACCCTCGACTCCCGTCGAGCGACCGTCGCTTGGAAGGGCCAGCAGGTCGGTTTGTCGCTCACCCACTACTGGATTGTGTCGGCGCTTGCGACGGACCCAAGCGAGGCGAAGAACCCGCAGCAGCTCATGGATGCGGCGAGCATCCACGTCGCACCCAACACCATTGCCGCTCACATTCGCGCGATTCGGGCTCGTTTTCGAGCCCAAGATCCCACATTCGACGCGATACGAACCGAGCGGGGCCGAGGTTACCGGTGGTTGCCCGACGCGGACGACTCGAGCGATCCTTAGGCGTCCACTGGCCGAAGGGTTGCCCGGCCCGGGGCGACCGACTGATTGCGGCGCGGTTCCTCCATCGTCGCCGCGGGCCCGCTGATGGGCAGTCGTACGGTAAACCTCGCACCAGGCGCGTCAGCAGGATCTGCCGCAGAGATGTCGCCTCCGTGGTTTCGAGCGATAGAGCGCGCGATAAAAAGGCCGAGTCCGAGGTTGCCGGGTTCCCCGCGTGAGGAGACGAACGCTTCGAAGATCTTCTCTTTGTGACTCGGTAATGGTCTTCCGTGGTTTTCGACGACCAACTCGACTACTCCGTTCGAGGGGCGCGGAAGCTCCACGAGGATGTCGGCGGAACCCTGCGTGTGTTGCGCGGCGTTCTCGAGGAGCTTGTCCGTAAGCTGGGCGAGGCGCTCCTCGGAACCGCGAACCTCGACTCCCGGGCTCATTCGCAGGCAAAACCCTGGTGCCTCTCGTGTGGATGCGAACGCCCGGACGCGGTCGATGACAACGCCACTCAAATCGACCACACCGATCGCCTCCGACGAAAGAGCAGCTTCCAGGTTCGTGGCCTCGGTCGCGGATGACACCAAGGCTCGCATTCGATTCAGGCTGCGCCGAGCGCGACCAAGGAAGGTCTCGCGCGCGGCCGGGGAGTCGGTATCACGCGCGAGGTCCAAAGAAGTCCCGACCGCTACCAACTGGTTCTTGAGCTCGTGGCGCAGGAACCCAGCCAGGTTCTCGAGCCAGGCGTGCCTTTGTTCTCGCATCTCCGTGATCTCGCGCAGCAGGTTCTCGGTTCGCTTCATCTCGCTCGCAAGCCGTCGCTGCGCTTGGTACGCAAGCAGGTCGCTTTGGCGTGATTGGATGCTGTTGAGCACTGCGAACCCAACCGCTGTCACGAGGAATATCGCATGCCCCCGGATCAGCGTCTCGTCTACACCAAGGTAGACCATGAGGCCGATGGTCCCGAGCGTCGCGACGCCTCCCGCGAGCGCGGTCGCCAGGGCGTTCGCCTGGAACAGCGCCGTCGACGCCGCAATGCACAAGACGACGCCCGCGATTCCGACCTCAAATCCGTGGGGGAACAGCGATAGAATCGCGGCCACAGACATCGATGCCACCGAGATCAACGCGACGTACAAGCCGTAGTAGGCTTTTTCGAAGCCCGGCACGAGCGTGGCCAGGTAGATCGAGATGCAGAAAGCCGCGACACCGAGCCTGATTGCGAACGCCTCGTCGACGCGCTCCGGTACGGCGATCATGTCCCATGAGACGAACGCGATAAAGGTCGCGCAGGCAATCAATACGTTTCGACCGAACGTCCGCGCTTGCTCTGCGCGACGAAGACGCGAGAAGTCGCCATGCTCCGCCAGGTCGACGAATTTGGAGAGAACGGTTTTCATCGCCGGCGATGGTACAACGCGACCAGGCCGAACTTGTGATCGGAAAATGTCGCTTCCGGTTGAGCCCGTTAGCGTCTACTGGTTGCGGTGGTTTGCGATGATGGCTTCGGTGCTCTCACAATCGCAGAGGGGAGGATCGGCCGGACACGAGGTCTCTGGGGACGTCGGATCGTCGAGAAACTGCTTCATCCAGGCGGCGATCACTTCAGGCTGGTCTAGCTGCATGTAGTGCGAGGCCTCCGGAAGGTTGCGAACGTTGCCTTGGGGCGCCAGCGCCTGAACGCCGCAGTGTGCGGCGCAACCGAAGTTGCTCGCTGAACCCTCCACCCAGTCTTCCTCGGCGAGGATGAAACAGGTCGGTCCGTCTTTGAAGCTTGTTTGCATGTATTCGGCAATGTCATCGTACATGCTGATGGTTTCGCTGTCTTTTGCGGTCGCGAACAGATTGATGTCCGCGATCTGCCGACAAACGCCGACGTCTATGCCACCTCGCGTGAAGGACGAGTAGGGTAGCCAGAACCGAACGAGTTCGAAGAAGCCAGGATCCTCAACCGTCAGCAGACGAATCACCGCGTCGACAAACGCCGGACCCGACACGGGGCCTGCGAGCCCCTGCAGCCACGACCCGATACGGTTCAGGACACGCCGCTCGAATGGGATGTGGCCGAAGTTCACGAAAGTGTCTAGCGGGATGAACCTCGTCATCGTGATGGTCCCATCAGCCGTCTTGTCAGCGATTGCCTTGAGTCCGATCGATCCGCCCCAGTCGTGTCCCACGAACGTGAGCTCCGAGAATTGAAATCTCTCGGAGACCGCGTCGATGAACTCGGCCATGAACGCCGCCTCAGACGGCGGCGTAATCGACAGTGGGTCGTCGGGACAGCTGGAGCGCCCGAATGCGACCATCGACGGGGTGATACAGAAATAGTCGGTGTCTTCCGGACCGCACAAGGACTGCGAGATTCCGGCGTAGAGGTCGGCGTTCATAGGCCAGCCATGAACCAACAGGACCACTTGGCCACCGCGTCGCGGCGGAAGGCCTTGGGTCGTGTACGCCATGGTCTCGCCACTTTCGAGCGCGACCGATCGTCGGATCCTCCGGTTGTCGTCTGCCGAAACTGTCGAAGCCATGCTGAGTCCCAGCAAGAGTGCGGTTGCTGGAAGCACGAGCCTCAGTCGCGAAGGTTCACAATGCATCATTGGATTACTCCTTTGCGAAGTGTGATGTGGAACGAGGCGGTACCGTCTCACGACTCGATGCTCGGCGTCAACGCGTTGGGGTGTTTTCTGACCTAGGACGTTTTGGAAGGTGCGCATGTCCGATCGTGGCCGAGGCACTCGTGATACGCCGCGCGTCGTGGACGTTCGTGACACTGCGCGGTCACGGTTCGATCTCGTCGCCGCGAAAGTCGAAGACCTTGCCCGTCTGATCGGGTGTCACGGAGCCCATCACGGCCAGCAAGTCGGCCGCGGCGCGGGCGGGTTCGAACAGTCGAGCGGCCGGCACACCGCGTTGAAAAGGCTTCGAGAGCTCGGTGTCGACCGTACCCGGATGGAGTCCGATGACGATTGCCCGCGGGCACACGCGCCCAAGCTCGATCGACAGCGTCTTCGTGAACATGTTCTGCGCCGCTTTCGAGCCGCGATAGGCGTACCAGCCGCCCAGGCGATTGTCGGAGATGCTTCCAACGCGCGCCGAGAGGCTTGCGAACACCGAGCGCTGATCGTGGCGCAGGAACTCGAAAAAGTGCTTCGCGACGAGCAAAGGGCCGAACGCGTTGACCGCGAACACTTGGCGGAGCGCTTCCGGATCGATATGTCCTAGCTTCTTTTCGGGCGAGAACGTTGGGCCATGCAGAACTCCGGCCACGTTGACGAGCCTCACTAGCTCTCCGGTGTGTGTCGCCACGCGCTCCGCGGCCCGGGCGATTGTGTTCTCCTCGGTCACGTCCATAGCGAGAACGCGGAGCCGATGAGGATGCTCGGCCGCGAGGCTCGAGAGCTCGGCGCTGGAGTCTGGGTTTCGGCAGGTGGCAATCACCTGCGAGTCCGGTTCTAGATCCAACACTCGGCGGACCATCTCGAGACCGATCCCGCGGCTGGCTCCTTGGATGAGCGATGTTCTCGTGGGCGTCGTCACCGAGTCGGCCTCGGGCTCATCGTCGTCCCCGGCGGCTACTCCGAGATCCGCTACCGCGGCTTCTACTAGACGGCTGGGTCTGGCGCGTGCTCGGCTGTGTGGGCCTGTTGCTTGGCTGCGTGGGTCGCGTGCTTGGCTGCGTGGGCCTGGTGCTCGGCTGTGAGGGCTTGGTGCTTGGCTGCGTGGGCCGTGTGCTTGGTTGTGTGGGCCGTGTGTTTGGTTGCGTGGGTCTCGTGGTGGGTCGCGTCGGACGCGTGCCACCTTGCGGCGGTCGGCTCTGTGGCGGCCGAGCTTGTGGCGGTCGGGCTTGTGGCGGTCGGGCTTGTGGCGGTCGGCTTCCGTAGTACGGCGGGCGATGATGGCGCGCGTAGTGATAGCGACGCGCGCGGTACGCCGGCGGTCGCCGGTAGTACGGGTGCCGATAGTACCAGTGGTAGTGATACCAAGGGTGCCACAAGGGGTACACGATGAGCGGTGGTCTGTAGACCCCAGTGTACACGTACACCGTCGTCGTTGCGGGCTGGGACTTCACCTCTTGCTCGCCACCGGGCGGGGGCTGTTGCGGATTCGTGGCAGCGTCACCGCTGCCTGCGGGCGTCGGCCGATACACGACTTGGTCGGTTCCTGGCTTTGCCCAACCTGCGTTGTGGAACGCCCACTGCTTTCCGTCCCATTCCCACCGCGGAGGAACAAGGACCATGTCCTTCACCTTGTAGATCCACTCGCCATCCTTCCACTCGAACTGCTCGCCTGTCCAAACCCAGTGCCCCGGTAGCCAGTGGTACTTCGTCTTGGCCAGGGTCTCGGCGGTGGGTTGTTCTTCTTGGAGCTGTGGGGGCGTCTCCGGATGCGGAGGACGGTCGTCGGTTCCTCCCGTGGGCGGCGCTTCGGCTGGTGGCGCGTCCTCGGGGGGCGGGGGCATATCCTCCGGGATCTCGTCAGACGATCGCGGCGTTCCGGGCGGGGCGTCCTGCACCGTCGGCGGCGTATCTTGGACCGTTGGCGCATCGTCCTGCGCGCTCGCTGCGCTCGCAGTCGCCATGAGCACCAACAGAATCAATCGTCGCATCGCGAGAGTATAGGGCCTGAGGCCCGACCCCGCTCCTCGACGCGCTTCGGCGCACGCAGCCGGATCAGGTTGCCGGCTCGACCTCGAGCGCACCCCACGGATCGAGGGATTGCACCGTCGGAGACTTCGTTGGGATGTCGAAACGCTCTCGCAGATCGACAAGCGGCTCGTCGGCCATGGTGAAGTAGTCGACGTCGAGCAAGAGATCCGTGCTGCAGGCCTTGCCTCGGGCGATCGCCTCGCTCATTCGGTCAATGCCGCCGGGTCGCGAAAGGCCTTGGTGGGGCGTCGACCCCGTCACAAACCCTTCACGCATGACGCCTGACTCGAACAGGGCCAACGCGCCAATGAGGCCGAGCATGGCCCCTGGGGTTCGGGTGCACGTCGTCATGAAACTCACGACCTCGATCTCGCCGAGCGGCGTTGTCCCGTAGTCTGAGAGCAGGTGGATCCAGTCGTGATGCGCCACCGCTTCGCTCGCGGCGCCTTCTTCTCCAGGGAACCCGAAGCCACGCTTCTGATAGAACTCGTAGAGGTAACGACCAAGGCTTCCCTCGGGGCACGTCGCCAGGTTCTGGTACCGCGCGGCCTTCTTCGGGTCCGGCTCAACCGTCTGGGCGTACGCTTCCTCGCCGCCGAGCTCCAACAAGCGGCCGAAGCCCGACTCTCGTCGCGACAGGTCACCGATCCAGTTCAGCCGGTAGAAGTCCTCGAGCATCTTGCGGAACTCTCCCGCCGCGAGATCGCGCAAGACCACCAAACCGCGTTCGGGGACGTCGAGAGCGCGGGCCCAAGTTGCCACCGATTCCTCCGTCCGCTCCAGCATCGACTCACTCAGCACTTCGATCGCGCACATGAGTTGGACCAGCTCTTGACGTTCTTCCGCCGATCGGAGCGCGGCTGCGGCCTCACCCGGGGTGTTCGGTTCGAGCGTCTCGAAGTCGAAATCATGCCCCATGAGGTCATGAAACAGTGTACGGAGGAGCTTCGGTTGTGTGGGCGCGGCCCACCCGTCGACCCGGCACGCGCCCACGACCGCGCGAGCCACTGTTTCGGCATGTTGTGGCGGGGTGTGGTTCAGAAACACGGGAAGCGCCTTACGACGAAGCCAACGCGCGGGCTGCGACCACGGCACGGTGCCGGAGCTCGCCGGCGGCCTTGGCGAGCCTGGCGGGCGGCCCGAAGAGGGGAATCTCGGCGGCGCCGACCTTCAACGCGCCTGTCGCGTCGCACCCAAGGCTCACGAACTGGCCAAGGATACTTGGCTCGTAGGGCGAGCGTTGCCTTCCATCGAGCCTAGTGAGGATGTCGCGCGCGGCGAAGTCGCCCTGTTGGACGGCGAGCTGAGCGCTCGGGGCGCCATCGTCGATCGCGGCGGAATCCCCGACGACGTAGACGTGAGGGTTTGCCTTCGACACCAAGAAGCGGTCGACCGGTGCTCGACCATGTGGCGGTGCGAGCGAAGATGCCGACAAAATCGGGTACGCTTCGACGCCGGCGGACCATAGGAGCGAGTCGTAGGGTAACGACTCACCTGTCCTCAGTCGGACCGAGTTTGGCTCGACGCACACCACCTGGGCACCCGTCTCGACCCTCACGCCGCGCCACCACAAAGCCGCGCGCGCGTACGTCCTGGGGGCCGTGGAGAAGCTTCGGAGCACTCGATCCTCTGCGTCGATCAGCGTGACACGCCCCCGCCGGAGCCGTTGGCTCGCCTCTGCCGCCGCTTCGACCCCCGTGGGACCGCCCCCGACCACGACGAGACGGCCGCCGGTTTGGCCGAGTCGGCCGATCGCGCGCGAGAGCTGATCCGCGTCCGCTGCACCATCCAGCATGATTGCGTGCTCGCGGACGCCGGGGATCCCGAAATCGCTGGTCCGGCTTCCGAGCGCGACGACGAGTCGATCGTAGGCAACCCGCTGTGTCCCGACTTGCACGTCCTGACGCTCGAGGTCGATCGCGGTCACCTCTCCCTCGATGAACCGCACATTCGTCCTGTCGAGCAGCCGGTCGACTGCCAGTGTCGATGCCGACTCCCTCAGCTCGTGGAGCTTGGTCTTGACTACCGGGCGCCGTTCACGATCGATGAGTGTGACGACGACTCGCGAGTCGCGGGCGAGGCCAAGCGCGGCACGGAGGCCAGCGTAGCCGGCCCCGACGACGACCACGTTGATCGGCGGCACGTCACCGGCTCCTGTCTTGGCCAACCTCATCTCTGCGTTGGTAGGGCTAATCGCAGTCCCGTCAAGGAACCGCACCGGCCCGCCGCCCCTGCGCTCATCGAGCGGCAGCCTTTTCCCCAGAAACTCAGATGGCGAGACGCTTCCGTCGGTCGATGTAGTCACCCTGCGCTCGACTGCGACTGGCAGGCGGGCGGACTGCGCTGCTCTTACCCTTCTTGTTGAAGAGGTCTCGCTTGCAGGCCATCGGGGTGATCACCGCACCCGCGATCGGGATGATCCACGACACCATCGAGATCTTCTCCGCTTTCGAGAAGTTGCAGTTCGCGGCCGATGCCTGTGTGGGTGCGAGCGCCAGCAAGGATGCGAACGCAACGCCCAAGAGCCATGTGCGAAGTGTGTTTATCATGTCGTTCTAAACCCCTTTGGCGTGCAACCTGGCACGCAAGGCCCGATCTTTCGAGTCGAACGTGCGGGGCGCTGACTTCCGTCATCCACCTAGGGTTCGAAGGAACGCTTCGAGGTGATCGAGATCGTCGTCCGTCAGGTGCGGAAGAGCCACGAGTTCGTGAGGCATGGCGGGGGACTTGGTTGGTGGCGCCCGATAGAACTCGAGTACCTCCCGGAGGCTTTCGAATCGGCCGTCATGCATGTACGGGCCGGTCTTGTGGAGGCCGCGGAGGCTCGGCACCTTGAAAGCGCCCGCGAGGTGCGCTTCAGGCGCCAAGTGATCGAGCTCGCTGCAGTGCGCTCGATCATCGGAGTACCGCCCGAGGCAGTTGAACTCGTCGAGGATGGCAGACTGAAGCCCGGCGATCCGACCGACATCCGGCCGCGCCGGGTCCGCGGAACCCGTTCCGATGTTGTGAAA
>JBCCEK010000044.1:0-24548 GCA_039030295.1 Myxococcota bacterium
CCAGTCGACGAGCTCGCTCGTGCTGGGGCGCTTACGCAAACGGCGCATGCCCCGAATCTCGTAGAAGGTCTTGAGGGCCTGGTCGACGAGGTCCTCGTGGATCTTCGGGTGATGGACCCGAACGATGTCCTGCATCAGCTCTGGGGTCGGGAAGTCGATGAAGTGGAAGACACAACGACGCAGGAAGGCGTCGGGCAGTTCCTTTTCGGCGTTGCTGGTGATGATGACGACGGGACGCTGCTTGGCGACGATGTCCTGTTGGGTCTCGTCGATGTGGAACTGCATCCGGTCGAGCTCGTTCAGGAGGTCATTGGGGAACTCCACATCGGCCTTGTCGATCTCGTCGATCAGCAAGACGACCCGCTCGTTGGCATCGAACGCCTCACCCATCGGTCCGAGCTTGATGTACTGGGAAATGTCGTTGACGTCCTTGTCTCCAAATCGGGAGTCGTAGAGACGCTGAACCGTGTCGTAGAGATACAGGCCGTGCTGGGCGAGCGTCGTGCTGCGGATGTTCCAGCGGATCAGCTTCATCCCGAGCGCTTCCGAGACGGCTTCGGCGAGTAGTGTCTTGCCGGTGCCGGGCTCACCTCGCACGAGGAGCGGCCGTTCGAGTGCAATGGCCGTGTTGACCGCAGACTCGAGGGACTCACTCGTCAGATAGGTTGGGGTGCCGGAAAACCGTCGAAAATCGTCTGTCATCGCGGCGAAACCTATCACGGTCCTGCAGAATGGCGACCGGGACGCCCCGCAGGCAGGGATCTACTGCAGGCGTGCAGTTTCCCGAACGCAGTCCGCCTTCCACGCGCCCCGGTTCGGCCGGCATCCCGTCCGACCCCATTGGAGAGGACGCCGACGGTCATCTATCGGGAGTCGAAACCCGGCACATTCCGGCCAGTTGGACGCCGCGTCTTGGACGCGATGACCCTGCTTGACAGCGACCTGAGCCCACTGAATAGTTCCGCGCCTCGCCGCGCTGAGACGCGGCGGACGGTCGTCCAACCTCACGCAATTCCATGCCTACTTTCGTCCTACCACTTCAGGATCTCGATGAGTCCGGAAGAGACTGGCACTTCCCGGTCAGCACCACGTGGCTGTCGACGGCGCTTGCCGAGACCGAGCTTCGCGCTGTCGATGATGAAGAAGGCACGCTATCGGTGCAAGCGCAGCGCAACGGGCTCGACGTGTTGGTCCAAGGCCGCATCGGCGCCAGTCTGCTCGCCATGTGTGCGCGGTGCCTCGAAGACGTTCCGCTCAAGCTCGACCTCCCGATTTCCGCGCTTTTCAGCCCAGAGCACACCAGGCCGTCTGGCGCCTCGGAAGAGGAGATCGAGGTTCGGCTCGACGAGACGACACGGGACTACTACGGGGGAAGCGAGATCGTCCTCGACTCTTGGGTCCGAGAGCACATCTTGCTCGAGGTCCCGATGAAACCCCTGTGCTCGGACGATTGCGCCGGGATCGCGGTTCCCGCCGAAGTTCAGCCGCCCGAGGAAGCATTTGGAAACTCAGCGCTCGATGCGCGGTTCGCACCACTACTGAAGTTCAAAGAAGAGCTTACCAAGAAAGAGGAGTAACCCGTGGCCGTTCCGAAACGAAGAACAAGCCCGATGAAGCGCGACCAACGGCGCGCCAATCACGACAAGGTGGCGGCACCCAATGTCATTCCCTGTCCGAACTGCGGTGACGTCATGCGACCCCACCGTGCCTGCCCGTCTTGCGGGTATTACAAAGGTCGCCAGGTCATCGAAGGCAAGGCTGAAGAGCTCGAGTAGTCGTGTTCGACCTCGCGGGGAAAATCGCCATTGTGACCGGGGGGTCGCGAGGGATTGGGCGCGCAAGTTGCCTGGCGTTGGCTGAAGCCGGCGCTCATGTCGTGGTGAACTATCGCTCGAACGAGAGTGCCGCCAACGATACCGTGGCGGCCATCGAGCAGGCCGGGGGCAGTGCGGAGGCCTCGCAATTCGACGTCGCGGACCCCGCTGAGGTCGAGCGCGCGATCAAGCAGGTCATCGAGGCGCACGCCAAGATCGACATCCTCGTCAACAATGCGGGAATCTCGATCGATCAGCTGTTGTTACGAGTAACACCGGAGGATCTCGCGACCACTTGGGCCACCAACGTCAACGGAGCCGTGTTCTGTGCGAAGGCGTGTATCAAGACGATGATGCGGAAGCGGCATGGTCGGGTGATCAACCTCTCGAGTGTGGTCGGGGAGTCCGGGAACCCCGGACAAGTCGTGTACTCGGGGTCCAAAGCCGCGATCCTCGGGATCACCAAGACCCTCGCCCGCGAATACGCGTCTCGCGGGATCACCGTCAACGCCGTTGCACCGGGTTTCATCGAGACCGACATGACCTCGGAGCTGCCTGAAGTCGCCCATCAGGGAATCATCGACCAGACACCGCTCGGCCGCATTGGGCGCCCCGAGGAGGTTGCCGCGGCAGTTGTGTTTTTGGCTAGCGACGAAGCGAGCTATATCACCGGACAGGTCGTCCGGGTCAACGGAGGCATGCACGTCTAACGACGTGACGGAGGAGCACATGGACATCGCCGAGAAGGTCAAGGAAATCGTATCCCAGCAGCTCGATGTCGATCAGGCCGAGATCAAAGAGACCGACAGCTTCATCGACAACCTCAAGGCCGACTCCCTCGCGATCGTCGAGCTGGTCTTGGCGTTTGAGGAGCAGTTCGAGATCGACATCGACGACGAGGACACCGAGAAGATCCGCACCGTTCAGGACGCGATCACCTACATCAGTGAGCGAAAGGGCTGACGCCCGATCGGGAATTTTGATGGCCGATACGTCGATGCGCCGGGTGGTGGTGACTGGGGTCGGGGCTGTGAGTCCCTGTGGCGCCACGACCGATTCCACGTGGGATGCGATCAGGTCGGGGCGTAGCGGTATCGCGCAGATCGAAGGATTCGACCCGACCGAGTTCGCATCTCAGATCGCGGGCGAGTGCAGCGACTTCGATCCGCTCGAGTACATGCCAAAGCGGAAACTCCGCGAAGCGGCCCGGTTCATCCACCTCGCGATCGGCGCATCGACACAAGCGATCGCGCACGCTCACTTCGAGCCGACGGACGCCGAAAAGGAGCGCGTCGGGACTTTCATCGGGGTTGGTTTTTGCGGGCTCGAGGTGTTCGAGTCGACTTGCAAGACGCTCTTCGAGAAGGGGCCTCGTCGCGTATCCCCGTATTTCATTCCGTCGGTGATCTCGAACCTCGCCCCAGGGCAGGTGTCGATCCAGTACGGGTTCAAGGGGCCGAGCTACACGCACACCAGCGCTTGCGCGTCCGGGGCGCATGCCATCGGGGATGCATTTCGCTGGATTCAGCGTGGCGAGATCGACGCGGCCATTGCCGGGGGTGCCGAAGGTGCAGTGACGCCTGTCGGTGTGGCTGCATTCGCTTCGATGCGCGCTCTTTCGCGCAGGAACGACGACCCGACTGCCGCGAGCCGTCCCTTCGATTCCGGTCGGGATGGCTTCGTCATCGCCGAGGGGGCGGGCGTTTGCGTCCTTGAAGAGCGGGAGATGGCGATGGCGCGAGGCGCTAACATCCTCGCCGAGATCGTCGGCTATGGCGCGACGTCGGATGCCTACCACATGGTGCAACCCGCGCCGGAAGCCGAGGGCGCGCGGCGGGCCATGACCCTCGCTCTGGCTGACGCAAAAATGAACCCGGACGAAGTCGACTACGTGAACGCGCACGGGACCTCGACGCCGGTCGGTGACGCCGAGGAGCTCAAGGCGATTCACGCGGTCTTCGGGGATCACGCGACCGACCGTCTCGCCGTCTCAAGCACGAAGAGCATGACCGGGCACCTTCTTGGCGCTGCAGGCGGGCTCGAACCCGTTTTGTGCGTCCTCGGCATGCGCGATGGGCTCATGCCTCCGACCGCCAATGTCGAAACGCCAGACGAAGCGGCCGCCGGGATCAACCTCGTCGCCAACGAAGCGCAGGAGCGCAGGCTTGGCGCCATCATGAACAACTCGTTTGGCTTCGGCGGTACTAACTGCACGATCGTGCTAAGGCGCCCGTAGCGGCATGGCACACGTACTCATCATCGGTTCGGACCACGCGGGGCTTGATCTGAAGCGCCAACTGGCATCCGTCGCCGCCGAGCTAGGCTACGAGATCAGAGACGTAGGCACGCATACGAGCGACTCCACCGATTATCCCGATTACGCGCATCAGGTCGCGGCCGCGGTGGCACAAGGCGATGGGCTTGGCCTCTTGGTATGCGGCACGGGGATCGGCATGTCGATGACGGCCAACCGCCATGCGGGCGTTCGGGCCGCTCTTTGCGGCGATATCTTCAGTGCGGGTATGGCCCGGCAACACAACGACGCCAACGTCCTCTGTCTCGGGGCGCGGGTGATCGGCCCCGGCCTTGCCGAGGGCATCCTCCGAGCGTTCCTCGAATCGACGTTCGAGGGCGGGCGCCACCAGCGGCGTGTCGACAAGATCCCTCTCCGCGATGAAAGTTGAGCAAGACGAACGGTTTCGCGAGCAGCGGGAGCGCTTCTCGCTCCGTTGGAACTGCGAAGACTGCGTCCTGTTCGAACCGACACTCGGGTGCGCGCATGGGTTCCCCACCCACCGGCATCGCAAATCACGCTACGACGACCCGCATGCCGACCTCCTGTTCTGCAAAGACTTCGAGCTCGTGTAGCTCCCGGCTTTCGCCACAGACCGGCTACCACCTAGGCCGACGCAAAGAACCGTTCGAGGACGGCGATCATGCGAGGGACGTCGGCGGCGGCAGCGACTTCGCGACACGAGTGCATCGATAGCATCGGGTTGCCTACGTCGGCGGTTCGGATGCCGAGTTCTGCCGCGGTGATGGGGCCGATCGTGCTTCCACACCCCATGTCAGAACGGACCACGTAGCGCTGGGTCGGGACTTCGGCTTCTCGCGCCCACCCCTCGAAGCTAGCCCAGCTCTGCCCGTCCGTCGCGTAGGACTGGTTCACGTTGATCTTGATGACGGGTCCGCCGCCAAGGACAGGTTGGTGTTGCGGTTCGTGCACGTCGGCGTAGTTCGGATGAACGGCGTGTGCCATGTCGGCCGATACGAGAAACGATTGCGCGATGGCGCGGTGATAGCTTTCGAGGTTCGAGCCGCAAAGCCTCGTGAGAGCGCTTCGTACGAAATCCGACGCGGCTCCCTGGGCGCTTCGGCTGCCGACTTCCTCATGGTCGTAGAGCACGATTCCGCGGGTCGGCTCGAGTGCGCCCGACGTAGCGAGGAGTGCCGCACATGCTGCATGGCAGCTCGCCAGGTTGTCGAGACGGGGAGCCTGCACGAGCTCGTCGTTGGTTCCCCCGAGCGCCGAGGGTTGTGTGTCATAGGTCATCAAGTCCCACGCGGCGACATCGTCGGCGCCCGCGCCGTCGAGTTCGGCCTCGAGGAGGGCGGTGAAGTCGAAGGCGCCACTCGGAGCAAGCCCGGCGAGGGGCGACAGATGCTTCTGCGCGTTGAGCAGCAAGCCCTTCTTGTTGACTTCGCGGTTCAAGTGGATGGCGAGCGATGGGATTCGCAGCACCGGCTTCTTCACGTCGATGAGTTGGTGGCTGCCGTCGCGAAGGCATACTCGACCCGCGAGCGAGAGGTCGCGATCTAGCCAGGTGTGGAGTAGCACCCCGCCATACGGTTCGACGCCGAGCTGTGCGTAGCCCGAATGGACACGCTCCGGGTTTGGCTTGATGCGCAGGTTCGGCGAGTCGGTATGCGCCCCGACCAACCGGAAGCCTGCATCCGCCGCGGGTTCACTTCCGAGGTGGAACGCAGCGAGCGATCCACCACCGCGCACGATGTAGACCTTGTCGCCCGGTGCGAGGTCCCACGGTTCCGACTCGACGAGCTCTCGATAGCCCGCGTTTCGCAAGCGCACTTCGGTCTCGGCGACAGCGTGGAAAGGGGTCGGCGAAGCGTCGATGTAGGCGAGTAGGTCGTGGGTCTGTGTCGGCATGGGTTCGCTTTCTCGTTCAGCGCGCCAACGAACGGACCCCGGCGCGGTGAACCTTGCCCGGGAGCTCGCGTCCGACGATTGCTTCTGCCACCTGCCCGGCCTGCCAGAGCTTCTCGAGATCGATGCCGGTCTCGATGCCCATCCCGTGTAGGGTGTACACCAAGTCCTCAGTGGCGAGGTTGCCAGCGGCGCCAGGGGCGAAGGGGCAGCCCCCGAGGCCGGCTACGGACGCGTCGAACGTCGTGATGCCCATCTGCAGACCTACTACCACGTTGGCGAGAGCCGTGCCTCGGGTGTCGTGGAGGTGGAGCGCCACTTGCTCTGTGGGAAACTCGGTGAGAAACAGATCGACGATCTGTTGCGTCTGGACTGGCGTACCGACTCCGATCGTGTCCCCCAGCGAGATTTGGTAGCAACCCGCACCGACCAGGTCTTTCGCGAGCTCGAGCCCTCGCTTCGGATCGACGTCTCCCTCGTAAGGGCAACCCCACATGGTGGACACGTACGCGCGCACGCGAAGGCCTTGTTGGGTCGCGGGCCCGATCACCGACTCGAATGCGGTCAGCGTCTGCGCGATCGTCTTGTTGACGTTCTTCAGGTTGTGCGTCTCGCTTGCACTGACAAAGACGGCGATTTCATCGACCTCGGCGGCCATGGCGCGCGAAAGTCCCCGTGCGTTTGGGCAGAGCCCAGAGTAGGTCACCCCCGGGTGGCGGGCGATCATCCCAAACACTTCGTCGGCGTCTGCCATCTGCGGCACCCACTTGGGCGCCACGAAACTCCCGGCCTCGAGTCGTGTCACGCCCGCATCGACCAGCGCCTCGATCAAGCGCACCTTCGCATGGGTCGCGACCTGAGCGCTTTCGTTCTGTAAGCCGTCTCGTGCGGCGACCTCGTAGACCGAGACCTTCGCCGGGAGCGTCGATGAAAGGACCATACTAGTCCTGTACAGCGACTCGAGGCTTGTGAAAAGCCGGTGGCCCGATGAGGAAAAACGGTTCGGTTCCTTGCGGACTCCTGGCCCGATCGATGGATCTGGTAGATACTCCGCCGCGATGGGCCCGCTGACTGCGCTTCTCCTAGCTACGCCGTTGTTTGGCTTTTCCCTCGACCTGGACACCTCGCTCCACGACCCGCCGGCCGTGGTGATCGATCCAGCGTTGATGCTGGCCGTCGAGGTGACTGCCGAACTCGAACCGCCAGAGCCGACGACGGCCGACCTGATCCGGAAACGCAACAAGATCAAGAAGATCCACAAGAACTTCGGTATCGCCACGTGGGCCATGACGACCGTCACCGTGATCTCCGGGTTCATCCAGTTCTACAACCAGTACGGATGGTGGGACAGCCAGGCCAACAACCCTTGCGTGAGGGGAACGGCAGTGTTCGGCCAGCGCCAGTGTAGTGGCGTGCCCACCGCGCATCTCGCGTTCGCGGCTACGACAGGCGCGCTCTTCTTCACCACGTTCGGGCTATCGTACGCGATGCCCGACCCACTCAACGTGAGCGAAGGAAACAGCGATTTCGCTCGGAAGCTTCGAACGCACAAGATCCTCCGCTGGGTCACTTTCGCGGGCATGCTGGCCCAGTTCGGCCTCGGCCTGGTGATCGCCAACCCGGAGTGGTTCGGGATGGATCGCGCCAACAACTACGGGACGTTGCGCGCGCTCGCGACCACGCACCTTGCCATCGGCCTCGCCACCTGGGGGGCGCTGACCTGGCAGGGCGCGATCATGGTCTTCTGAGAGGCGCCTCACAAAGCCCGAACTCCGCCGCAAATCCGCCAATTCCAGGGTTGCCGCCGGGTCTGTCGGACCGCTAACATCTAGAGGCCTGCGGCTCGGGGACCTTAGTTCGCAGGATCCTTTTGTTTTTCGGGTTTTCGTGAGATCACCCAGGGGTGAATTTTCCTCTCGGGGGAGGGGATATAGGAGCTGAGATGGCCGAGCTCACGGTGGCGAACTACTTGGGCATGTTGCTCGAGGATCCGTACGACACGACGTTAATCAAAGCGCTGCGGGAACAGATCAGCAGCGAGCCTGCCAATCGCAACGGGGAGGAAGACGGGCAGGACCCGCTTCGGTTGCTGGAGGCCGCACGCGGAGGCCACGAGCGGCGGGGCGAGTTCATGGCTGCTGCCGCGTTGATGGAACTCGAAATCGAGCTGGTCGAGGAGGACCCGGAGTTTCGGTCCGTCCTCCTCAAGGAGCTCGGGCGGCTTCGTCGCGACGAGTTGATGGACGACCTCGGCGCACTCGACGCCTACGAACGCTTGGGTGGCAAAAACTCGGATGACCCAGAGGTCGCGCAAGCCGTCGAGCAGATCACGCAGGCCCAAGAGAAGTGGCGGGAGATTGCACATCGATTCGTCGAGGAGGCGCGCGAGGCGGCCGACCCACGTCTCAAGACATCGTTGCTCACGCGCGCCGCTTCGCTCGTCTGGCAGCACGGGGGCGAGAAAGACGTGCAGCAGGCCGATGCGATCTTCGACGAGGCTCTCGCCGCCGATCCATCGCACCTTCGGACCGCACGCCAATATGCGCTCAGCCTCCGCGAACGTGAACGCTGGGATGATGTCGTGTCGGTCTTCGTCATGGCCGGCAAAGCCGCGCGCACCCGCGAGGAGAAGGCGAGCGCTTGGCTTCAGGCCGCGCGCGTTCTTCGACGGTCGACCGGCGATGTCGAAGCGGCCGCCGACGCGTACCGTAAGGTGCTCGAACTCCTACCGACCGATGAAGAAGCCCTGGGCGCATTGGTCCAGTACTTCACCGATCGGGAGGCGTGGGACGAGTTGGCCGCGATGTACGAGAGCGCGTTGCGTTCGCGGCAGAAGCTCGAGGCCGAAAAAGGCATGCTGCTCCAGCTCGCGATGGTCCACTGGCGTTTCCGCGAATCGGTCGAGGACGCCGAACCGTACTTCGCGAGGCTTCGCAAGATCGACGCAGCGCACCCGGGGATGCTCGACTTCTACCGCGCGCAGATCGGTGACGACGACCCCGACGGACGCTTACTGACGATCCTCGGCGACGCACTTCGATCGGCACCCGATGCCGATCGTCAGCTTGCGCTGGCGCGTGAGCTTGGGGAGCGCGCGGACGCGGCCGGCAGGCCCGAACGATCCCTCGAAGGGTGGAAGATCGTGGAGCGTTTGGCGCCAGGGGATCTCGATGCCCGCGAGGCACTCCAGAAACTCTATGAGAGCGGCGGCAAGTGGAACGCCCTGTCTGAGTCGATCCGCGGCGAGATCGACGCGCTGCCGATCGACGACAAGGACGAGAAGGTCCGGCTCCTCCGGGATCTCGTTCCGATCTATCGGGACGCGCTCGGCCTCGATACGATGCTGATTCAGGTCTACGCAGAGATCCTCACACTCTCCCCATACGATCCAGAGGCGCTCGACGCGCTGGCCTCGCTCTATCAGTCCGTGGGGCGGTGGAACGAACTCATCCAAGTTCTCGATCGGAAGGCGGAGGTCGCACGGGATCGACAAACTCAGGTTGCGCTCCTTCTGGAGGTGGCGGACCTCTGGGTCGAGCGTTTCGGGAACCTCAACCAGGCCACCACCCCGCTCGAGAAGGTTGTGAGCCTCCAAGGCGACCACCTCGACGCCCTTGGGCGACTCAAAGACATCTACACGAAGAAGCGGAAGTGGCCTTCGCTGTTCAACGTCTTGGCCAAGGAAACCGAGCTGGCGACCGACCCGATCGACCGGCGCGCCAAGAAGGTCGAGATGGCGGAGCTCGCGACCGAGCGGCTTCACCAGCACGACGTCGCGATAAGGCTTTGGAAAGAGGTGCTCGAGGAGTCGCCGGAGAGCGAGCAGGCGCTCGACGCGCTCGAGAAGATCTCTGAGCGTGAGAAGGACTGGGAAACCCACGCCGACGTGTTGCGGGCGCGGGTGGCGGCTGCCGAGGGCCACGGTGCCGAGCTCGAGCTCTTGCAGCGGCTTGGGGTCGTCTTGATGGAGCGGCTCGAGCTTCCCGGAGCCGCGGCGGTCGCGTGGGAGCGGGCGATGGCGCTCGACCCCGACAACACGCGCGTCCGACGCATGCTTCGAGAAGCCTACGTCGCATCCAAGGCCTGGGATCCACTTGAAGCACTGTTCTCGGACAAGAACGACCTGGCCGGGTTCGCCGAGGTGCTGAACCAAGCCGCCGAGAACGCCGAAGATCCAGCCGAGATTGCGTCCCTGAGCCTGCGCGCGTCGACCGTGTATCGCGATGGCCTTGGCGAGCCGCAACGTGCGCTCCGAAGCCTGGAGCGCGTCTTGGGGGCCGACGCGTCCAACGTGGAGGCTGCTCGTCGCTTGGCGCCCCTCTACGAACGTGATCAGAAGTGGTCCCAGTTCGTGAAGATGCTCGAGATCGTGGAGGCTCGGCTTCCCGATGACGAGGAGCCCAAAGACCGACTCGAACGCCTCATGGCGCTTCGCTCGGTGACCCTAGAGCGGCTTCGCGACCCGGAGTCATCGCTCGGTTGGGCGAGTCGCGCCTACATGCTCTTCCCGTCCGAACCGACCGTGGTTGCGGGGCTCGAGGAGTCCGCCGAGGCGGCAGGGGCGTACGATGACATGGTGGCGCTCTTCGTGGCGAGGCTCGAGGGTGCGACGGTCTCTGACGATGAGAGAACCGATCTTCAGCGACGGATCGCTGCGATCGCGGGCGAGCGGTTGGGCCGTTCCGACGATTCGATCCGGCAGCTCGAGGCAATTCTCGAAGAGAAGCCGGACGACGAAGAGGCGATGGCGGTGCTTGACCGCCTGTATCGGGCCGAGCGCCGTTTCGCGGATCTGCGAAACCTGTACGAGCGCCGCCTGACTGCAGTCGATGACCCCGCAGCGCGCTGGGTGCTCTTGAACGAGGTGGCCCAAGTCGAAGAGGCACAGCTCGGAGACCTTCCAGCAGCCGCCGGGAGGCACTGGCAGATCCTCGAGGACAACCCTCACGATGTCGATGCCCTTCGGGCGGTCGAACGCCTCTCCCAACAGCTCAAGCAGTGGGACCGGCTCGACGCTGCGCTCGAGAAGCGGCTCCAATCCAACATGGCCGATGACGACAGGCTGGCGGTGCACCTTCAGCTTGCTGACCTAAGGCGCATTCATCTCGAAGACGCGCCTGGGGCGCTCGAGTGCTACCGCGAGGCGCTCGAGCTCGATGGCCGAAACGCGGTGGCGATCGGAGGC
Organism: Myxococcota bacterium; assembly: GCA_039030295.1. Classification (GTDB taxonomy): domain Bacteria; phylum Myxococcota_A; class Polyangia; order Polyangiales; family Houyiibacteriaceae; genus SG8-38. Next base: position 11,165 of record JBCCEK010000044.1, read on the forward strand.
GTCGAGTCGATCTCGGGCGAGAGCGATGTGCTGTTCGATCGATCGGCGGCGCTTCTAGATCCGGCCTACCGCAAACGTGGCGATTTCGACAAACTCGCGTCGCTCCTCAAGCGCCGCCTAGAGCGCGCCGATGGTGACGAGCGTCGCTCCCTTCGACTGCAGCTCGCGGAACTGTCGGCCTCGGAGCTTGGCGATGCATCGGGAGCCTACGGCCCACTCGAGTCTGCGTTCCTCGACAACCCTGCCGACCTTGCCTTGCTCGACCGTCTGGGGGGCGTCGCCGAAGCTGCCAATCAGCACGAGTCTTTCGTGCGCGCGTTGGTGCTGGCAATCGACGCCGGTGAGGTGGACCCCCACGTCGAGGTCATCCTCAGCAAGCGGGCCGCCGAGCTCTACGATGGAGTGCTCGGCATGCCGGAGGAGGCCGCGCGCTTTCATCGGCGTGTTCTCGAGGACGACGCGACCGACTCGAACGCGTTTGCCGCCCTCAAGCAGCTCTACACCAAGCACGAGCATTGGGACGGCCTCCGAACGCTGTATCAGGGGCGCATCGAATCCACGACCGACGCAGGGGCCAAGCTCGATCTGCTTCTGCAGCTCTGCTTCCTGTTCGAGGAGATCCTCGACGAACCGACACACGCCATCTCGAGTTACGAGCAAGCCCTGGAACTCGACCCGACTCACACGCCGTCGCGGCGTGCGTTGCAGCGCCTCTACGGCAGATTGAAGCGATGGCCCGAACTCGCGGAGCTCTTGCGACGAGACCTCGACGACGCGACCGACCAAGAAGCGATCGACCTCGCGTATGAGTTGGCGACGCTCTTCGAGACGAGGCTCGACCGTGCGACCGACGCGATCGATCACTACCAGATGGTGCTCGAGTCGAGCCCAACGCACCTTCGCGCGCAGGAAGGCCTCGAACGGCTCATGGAGCTACCGGAGGAGCGCCAGCGAGTGGCGGCCATCCTCGAGCCGATCTTCGAATCGCAGGGCGCTTGGGGTGAACTCGCGAACGTGCTCGAAGTACGCCTCGAGGATCTGACTGATGCCGCGTCTCGAGCGAGCCACCTCGGGCGAATTGGCGAGCTTGCCGAGACCAAACTCAAGGATCCCGAGCTCGCGTTCACCGCCTACTCGCGTGCCGTCCAAGAGGACATCGCGGATGGGGCGTCTCGAGCCGACCTACGCCGTCTCTCGACCGAGCTCCAACGACACGAGGCACGCGCTGCGCTCCTCGAGGCGGGGCTCACGGAGGCGATTGACGACTACGTGAAGACCGAGCTGAGCCTCGAGCTTGCGGAGCTTTGGGAGGAGGCCGATTCAGACGTCGAGCAGGTCGAGCGCGCGTACCAGCGGCTCCTCGCGCAGGACGAAGACAACCCGGACATCGTCCTCAAGGCGTCGCGCGCGCTCGAGAGAATCCATCGACAGGCCGGCGAGTTCGAACGCCTCGTCGAAGATCTGCGCCGCCAGCTCGAGTTCGAGGAAGATGCCGCGCGCCGACAGGAGATTTTGCCGGAGCTCGGCGAGCTTCTCGAGGGTCCGCTCAACAAGCCCGATGAAGCGATCGACGTCCACCGTCAGCGACTCGAGCTCGCACCTGCCGACGGCGAAGTGCTCTTGACCCTGGAGCGGCTCTACGAGCTTCGTGGACGGTTCGAGGACTTGGTCGAGGTTCTGGAACGAAGGACCGACCTTTCCGACGATCCCGCCGAGCAAAAAGCGTTGACGCTTCGCATTGCGACCACCCTCGAGGCGCGCCTTTCCCGCCCGGACGACGCGATCGCGACCTATCGCGAGGCGTTGTCGCGCTACGAACCGACGGCAGACATCCTCGTCCCGCTCGCCCGTCTCTACGAGAGCGCGGAACGCAATCACGAGCTGCTCGAGGTCACCGAGCTGAGGGCGGACACGGCGGAGGACCCCGACGCCGCGATCCAGTACCGGTTCGAGGCCGCCGAGCTCATGCGCACCCGCACAGGGGAGGTCGAGCGAGCGTTCGAGGCCTACCAACGCCTTCTCGATCAAGAGCACGCCCCAAGTGTTGGGGCACTCGAGGCGATGCTCGAAGGCGACGACCCATCGCTCCGCACTGCGGTCGCAAACCGTCTTCTCGAGCACTACCGCGCCAACAACCAGTACCGAGATCAAGTGCGCATGCTCGAGGTGATCGCGTCCGGAGATGACCCAAGCGAGAGCGTTGCGGCCCTCCTGCGGGCGGCCGAGATCAGCGAGATCGGGCTCGAGGACCAAGCGGCAGCTTTCGTGCTGACCGGTCGCGCCCTTCGACACGGCGTCGAGACGGAGGCACTTCCTCGCGTGCTCGATGACTACGTGCGGTACGCCGAGGAAGTCGAAGAGTACGCCGTTTGTGTCGAGACCCTGAACGCGATCGTGCCCGAGGTGCTCGACGGGGACCTTCGGACCGACGTTCGGATGCGCGCCGCCAAGATCGCCGAAGCCCATTTTGAGGACAGTGCGTTCGCGAAGTCGCAGTACCAACGCCTCCTCGAGGAGCAGCCAGACCATCGCCCCTCTCTCGACGCGCTCCTCGGGCTGGTCGAGGCCTCCGGCGAGAGCCGTGAGCTGGTCGAGCTCCTGGGCCGCAAGGCCGAGTTGGTTGAGGCGCGCGACGAACGGGCGGAGCTCTTGGTGAAACAGGCCTGCCTCTACCGCGATGACATCGAGGACTACGACGCCGCCATCGACGCGTTCGACCGAGCCCTCGGCGAGAGCGATCATCCTGTCGCCTACGAGGGCCTCGAGGTGCTGTACAAAGAGACGCGCCGGTGGGACGACCTCGCGGCGCTGTACGAGCGCCAGATCGACCAGAGGATCGGTGACCCCGCGGACGTTCGTCATGCGCTCGGCGAGGTGTGCCTTCGAAAGCTCGAAGACTCATGGCGCGCGCTCGACCAGTTCCGAGAGGCGCTCGGGAACGATCCGGAGCACGAGCCCACGGTTGAAGTTCTCGAAGAGCTCGTGGAGCAGCCAGACTACCGCAGCGCGGCGGCCGAGCTCCTGGAGCCGATCTACCTCCGACGGATGGAATGGGCGAAGGTGACCTCGATCGTCGAGGCGCGACTCGACGGCGAACAAGACCCGACCCAACGGCTGGCCCTGTTGCGGCACTTGGGAGACGTGCAGGAGTCGCATCTCGAAGACCTCGACGGGGCACTTGAGACGTACGGGCGCCTCTTCGCCGAAGATCCCCATGACGAGGGAAGCCAAGAGAAGCTCACGCGGCTGGCTCGATCGCTCGGCCGCTGGAACCGGCTTGCTGCCATCTTCGACACGACGCTTCGGGGCGTTGACGTCGACGACGCCGATACCGCATCGCTCGCGCTCACCACGGCCAAGCTCTATGACGAGCGGCTCGGCGAGCTCGACCAAGCGGCGGTCTATTATCGTCGTGCCCTGGCGTACGACCCAGGCCACAAAGAGGCGGGCGCCGCACTCGCGGATGTGTTTGCGAGAAGCGCCAAGTGGGAAGACCTCCTCGAACTCGATCGCGAACGAGAGAGCTTCTCGGAGAGCGATGCGGAGCGCGTCACGATTCTTCATGAGGTCGCTCGGATCGAGGTGGAAGAGCTTGACCGGCCCGAAGGCGGTTGCGTCACGTTTCAACGGATTCTCGAGATCGATCCCGCGAATGTGCTGGCGACGGAGAAGCTCGACGCGCTCTTGGAGGCGGGCGAGCGATGGGACGACCTCGCGGCGCACCTCGAGTTCCAGGTCGACAACGCGACCGAGCCGACGCAGCGGCAAGCGCTCCAACAACGACTCGGTGCCGTGACCGAGACCCGGCTTGCTGACGCGAGCCGTGCCCTCGATCTCTACGAGGACATCCTGGCGGATGACTCCGCGTATGCACCCGCCCTCGAGGCCGTGACTCGGTGGATCGAGGACGACGAACACGGCGAGCGCGCGGTTCAGATCCTAGAGCCCATCCACCGGGAAGCCGACCACTGGGCAGCCCTGGTGACCGTTCTCGCGGCCAAGGCCGGGCACGCCACCGATCGGTTCGAGCAGGCGGAGATCTGGCGCGAAGCAGGGTCGCTCTACGAGGAACCCGGTCAAGACGTCGAGGCCGCATTCGAGGCATGGGGGCACGCACTGGTGGCCGAGCCCGCCGATGACGGCTCGCAAGAGACCGTCGACCGGTTGGCGCAGGCCCTCGGCGATTGGCCGGGCTACATCGCGGCCTACGAGGCCGCGTGCGAAGTCGCCGAGGACCCGATCCTCCAGGGCGCTCTCCTTCGGAAAGTGGCCGACGCGCAGGACCGTCATCTCGGCGACCCAAGGGCTTCGATCGCGACGCTCTCGCGCATCCTCGAGGTCGATCCGACGGCGGTCGACATCCTCGATCCACTCGAAGGTTTGCAAGTGATGATCGGCGATTGGTCAGGACTTGCGATAGTTTACGAGCGAAAGCTCGAACATGCTGACCTGCCCGAAGAACGAGCCGCGCTCCTCGGGCGTCTCGCGGGCCTTTACGAGGAGCAGCTCGGGGATCCGGAACGCGCGGTCGCGTTCTACCAGCAGGCGACTGCCGAACAGCCCGAACAGCCGGATGCGTACGTGGCGCTCGATCGCCTTTTCGCCGCAGCCAACGATGGAGAGCGACTCGCCGATGTGCTCGAGCAGCGCGTCCTGCTCGAGTCGGATCCCGAGTCCAAGGTCGAGGTGGGCTTGCGTCTGGCGGAGCTCTACGAGGCCCAACTCGGTCGCCCGGAGGCGGCCTGCGACGCGCTTCATGCGGTTCTCGACGCCGACCGCGAACATCGTGGCGCCCTCGAGGGGCTGAGCCGCCTATACGAGCGGCAGGGCCTTTGGCAAGACCTCGTCGACACCCTCCGTCGCCGCGCCGACGCGGCGCTCAGCGACACCGAGCGGGTCGAGCTCACCCATCAACTCGGCAACATCATGGAGCGCGAGCTCGACGATGAGATGAGTGCGATCGCGGTGTACGGGCAGATCCTTCGCATCGACGAACGCCACGAACCCTCGGTCCAAGCCCTCCTCCGCATCACCAAGCTTGCCGACTACCGCGAAGATGCCGCTGCGGTGGTGGAACCCTACCTCCGCGAACAGGAGCGCTGGAACGACGTCGCGACCCTCCTTCGGCTACGCGCGGACGCGTTGACGGACCCACACGAAAAGGCATCACAGCTCGTCGCGCTCGCGGACGTGCAGGCCGATGGACGACAAGATCCGAATGCGGCGCTCGACGCGTTGCTTCAGGCGATTGGCGAGAACCCGAGAGACGGCGAGGTGATCGATCGCGCCGAAGCCATCGCGCGGGACTTGCAACGTTGGAACGACGTGGTCGACACCCTCTTCGGTGAGGGCAGCGCCAGCCTCGAGCCCGATCAAGGCGCGAGCCTCTTCGCGCGGGTCGGCCGCATCAGCGAGGAAGAGCTCGGCGACCATGCCAAGGCGATCGAAGCCAACGAGCGGGCCCTCTCGCTTCTCGGCGATGACCCTTCCGTTCTCGAGAACCTCGATCGCTTGTTCGACAAGACCGAGCAGTGGAGTCGACTTCACGACGTGGTGACCAAACGCCTCGACGCGGACGACGCCGACAGGCCGACGCTATTGCTCCGTCAAGGTCGCCTGCGCGCCGCCTATCTCGACGACCTCGAAGGAGCGCTCAGGGCGTACCAGCAGGTGATGGTCGAGGCGCCGGACAACGCCGATGCGTTGGTCGCGATTCAGCGCCTGACTCACAAGTCCGCAATCGCCGCCCAGGCGATCGACGTCCTCGAGGACCACCACCGAGACTCTGGCAACATGGAAGAGGTCGTCGGGTTGTTCGAGCAACGCGCGACGATGGCGGCGACCGACGCAGAGCGCGTGGCGCTCTTCACCGAAGCGGCGGCCCTGTGGGAGAACGACCTCGATAAGCCCGATCAGGCGCTCTCGGTGATGCGCAAGGCCGTGCTCACCGAGCCCGGGCAGACGAACCTCGTGGCAGAGCTCGAACGCCTCGCCGAGGTGTCCGGCCAGTGGGAGGCGCTTCGTGGCCTCGCTGACGAGGTCGCTTCGTCGGGAGACTTGGATCGTCAAGAGCTCTATGCGCTGAGGCTGCGTTCTGCGAGCTGGCACCGTGACCAACTGGGGGACGACAAAGCCGCGGAGCGGGATTTGGTGGAAGCGATTGGCCTCGATCCGGAGCCGCTCGAAGCGCACCGCCAACGTTCAGCGTTGCTTCGTACCCAGTCCCGTTCGAAGGAGCTGGTGGCCGCGCTCCGGGGTTGGGCCAAGGTCGAGCCGGATCCGCAGTCGCGGATCGAGCAGCTCCGAGAAGCGGCGACCCTGGCTTCGTCGGATCTCCAGGAAGCCGAGCTTGCTGCGGAGTGCTACCAGGAGCTCCTCGCGGTCGACCGGAGTGACGCCGACGCACTGGCGGCCCTCTGTAAGATTCGGAGCGACCAGTCCCGATGGAACGAAGTCGTCGGGCTTCTCGAGCGACGGTTGGACGTGGCACCCACCGACGCGGACCGGGCTTCGCTCGCGTTCGAGGTCGGCGAGGCGTACCGCACCCATCTCCGTGATCCGCGTGCGGCGATCGAAGCGTTTGAGGCGGCGCTCGGTTTTGATTCAGGGCACGACGCGTCGATGGATGCGCTCGAGACCCTCTACGAGGAGAACGACCGGCTCGAAGCGCTGCGCGCGCTCCTGCATCGCCGGTGTGAGCTTGTGTCGGAGCAAGACCAGGCTGGGCTTCAGCTCCGACTCGCAAGCCTCTACGAAGGCGCGTTCGGAGACTACGCGGCCGCGATTGCCATGCTCCGGGAGGTCGTGCGCGACCATCCGGGTCACGCGAAGGCGGTGCCGGAACTCGACAGGCTGTTCGCCGCGCGCGGGCAGTGGGACGACCTCGTGGCGTCGCTCGAGACCCAAGCCACGGACGCCGACGAAACGACGCGTCGTCGCCTCGAAGAGCGCATGGCTGAGATTCACGCCGACCAACGGAACGACACGGATTCCGCGATTGCGACGTACGAACGCATCCACGATGCGCTCGGGCCCACAGCGGGGTCGCTCGAAGCGTTGTCGGCACTCCACGAACGGCAAGGCAACGCTGGGGCCACTGCCGAGACCCTCGAAACCTTGGCGGAGCATCTCGACGGCGAGGCGGCCGTTTCGGTCCTACACCGCGCGGCGGGGCTCTGGTCCGACCGGGTGGGCGATGCCGACCGGGCAGGGCAGTGCCTCGAACGAGCCTACTCACGGTTCCCCGAAGGGAACGAGACGCGAGGCCGGCTCAAGGCGCACCTGGAAGCGCGTCACGACTACCAGGCCCTCGCGAACGTCCTCGACGACGAGCTGGCCACGGTCTCGGCGGAGGCGGATCGCGTGGCGCTCCTTCGCACGATCTCCGACCTCTACCGCGAACACCTGGAGGATCCCTCGACGGCGGCGAGCTATCTCGAGAAGGCAGTTGCTCTCGATGGGGAGGACCGGGCGGCATTGGTTCCGCTGTGCGACCTCTACATTGCCGCAGGTCGCCAGCAAGACGCGATTCCCATCCTCCAGCAGATCATCGAGAGCTATGGCCGGCAACGCAGCAAAGACCTTGCCATGCATCACCACCGTCTCGGCCAAGCGCTCGAAGCGTCGGGTGACGCGCCTGGTGCACTCTCGGCGTACGACGCGGCGTTCAAGATCGACCTGACGAACGTAGCCATCCTTCGCGACCTCGGGAAACTCACGCACGCGGAGGGCGACCTCGACCGCGCCCAAAAGAGCTTCCGGGCGTTGCTGCTCCAGAAGCTCGAACCGAGCTCTGGGATTCAGAAGGCCGACGTGTACTTCTACCTCGGCGACATTGCGGCGCGTCAAGACGACAAGCGCAAGGCGATTACGATGCTCGAGCGAGCGCTTGCCGAGGATGCCTCGCACGCACAGGCTTCAGAGCGACTCAAGCAGCTCAAGGCGTAGCCATGGTGACAGGCAAGGTTTCCATCGACGGCGAGATCGTCGACAGCGCAGAAGCGCGTGTTCCGGTGTTGGATCGCGGGTTTTTGTATGGCGACAGTGTGTTCGAGGTGTATCGCACCTATGATGGCGTCCCGTTCGCGGAGAGGGCTCACCTCGAGAGGCTGGCGCGTTCGGCATCGCGGTTGATGATCCCGATGCCGATTTCGCTTTCGGACTTGTCCGGGGAGGTGCGCGCCACGCTCGCCGCGGCGGGTGAGGGCGACTGGTACGTGCGTGTGGTGGTCACGCGAGGGACCGGCCCACTCACCTATGACCCGACCACGGCGGTCTCTCCGATGCGGGTGATCATCGTCGTGCCGGTGAAGCCCTATCCGGAGTCGCAGTACGCGGAGGGCGCAGCGGTGATCTTGCTCCGGGCTTCGAGGCCAACCGATGATGCACGCGCCGCGGGCGCCAAAGCGTCGAACTACCTGGCGAATCTGCTCGCGGTGCACGAGGCCAAAGAGCGCGGTGCCCACGAGGCGATCGTCCTCGGGCCCGACGGGCGGCTGCTCGAAGGCGCGTCCAGCAACCTCTTCATCGTCAAAGATGGCGTCGTCCGAACGCCCACCCCGCAGCCCGGGATCCTCGTCGGCATTACGCGCGCCACGGTGCTCGACGTCTGCGCGTCGCTCGGCGTCCCGGTCGAAGAGACCGAGATCTACCCGGATGACCTCCACCAGGCGGACGAAGCCTTCATCACCAGCAGCATCCGTGAGGTCATGCCCGTGGTCCGGGCCGACGACCAGGCGATCGGCGATGGGCGGCCAGGGCCGGTCACAAAACGCCTCCGTCAGGGCTATCTTCAGGCGGTCGCAGCCCACGTCCAAGCGGCGGTTTGACCCGCTGCGAGCGACACACTAAAGCCCCGCGCTAGGACGTTTTCATGTCGGATACCAGCAAGACCAAGACGCGACGCCGCCGCAAAAAGGCCGCCCAGGGCCAAGACCGCAAGAAGAAGCTCGAGAAGCTCGGGACCACCCCGAAGTTCCCGATCGACCCGACGGCAGCGCCCGCCAAAGCGCCTTAGTGCAGCGTGTGAGACTCGCCGTCGTGCTCGACGCGAGGCACCCCCGTGTCTGCGACGACATCACTCAGCGGTTCGGGAGGCGGCGGCGGTAGCGTAGTGAGCGCCTCGAGCTCCTCGCGGTGCCCCATCTCTTCGAGCTTTAGCTTGTGATAGCGACGTCGGCGCCGATAGGCGATGACCACCAGGATGGCGGCGAGCACCCAGATGGTCGTGCCCCCGAAGAGCGCCGGGAGGATTCGGTAGCGCGTGCGAAGGCTCTCTCGCCACTCGCGTTCGAGCCCGATCGAGGTCCATCCGTAGGCGCTCGAGAGCGCCGCGTCGAACGTGTCGCCGCCTCGGAGCGACTGGATCAACCGATGGAACCGACGCTCGTCGTTCTCGGTGCCGCGGAGGAACCCGACGATGTCGGCGCTCTGCGCATAGGCCACGTTGACCTCATGGGACTTGTCCGGAAAGCGCTTCGACAGCTCAGACAAACGGAGCATCGAGTGTTGCGCCGCCGCCCGCAGCAGGGACTCCATCCGTGGAAGGAGACGCACTTCGGACTGGTGAATCGCGACGCCTTCGCTGAACCAGCGAGGCACCTGGCGGCCGTTGACCGCGCGGTAGAGCGCAACGTGCGACAGCTCGTGGACCAGCACGACCTCGAGGTCGGGTGGGTGCCACGAATCGGGCGCCGACATTGTCAGCAAGATGACTCCCCAGGCTGGGTACGCGACGCCCGTCGCGTACGCCGGGGGCGGGTAGCCCGTGGGCGCCATCGCGGCCATCTCGCGCGGATTTCGCGCGACGCGAATGATGAGGGTGTCGTCGACCGGTACCCCGAAGTCGTCTTGGACCGCCTGCCAGTGCGCGGCGGCCCCTTCGATCAACGGCGTAACGCGGTCCTTTTCGGCCCGCGGAAAGGTCCAGGTGATCGCACCGACCTGCTCGGTCTCGTAGCCTTGCGGCGGTTCCGGCAGCGGGGCCTCGGGGGAAAGCTGTGCGCTGACCGTCGATGCAGCGAGGGCAACCGCGACACAGCACAGAAGAGCCCCGAGCATGGGCCTTTCACGTCTATTCGTCACCAGGCCTAAATCTTAGCAGGGGAGGCCCTGGGTCGTTAGTGCGACGCTGGTCAACTATGATGTAGGTTACACCTCCGACGAGGAGGGCCCCGACGATGAAGTAGGGCCAGGCCTTCTTGATCCACTTTTTCTTGGCCGGTTCATCGACTGGCGTGACCTCCGCGGTGCCCACCGCCACCGAAACGGCAGAAGCTTCGGGGGGTTCGGCAACCACGATGGGGGGCTCCGTCCATCGGGCTTGGGCCGTCTTGGCACGGAGCTCGATGTACTCGCCGCGCTCGGTTGGGGTCGTGGTCGCGGTATCGAGCATCCCCTCGTAGAACTGGGCAGCGCTGACATCGAAGACCTCGAGCTTCACCGTGCCCTCGCGGCGCAGCACCACCAGCGCGTCGGCCCCCGTGATCGAGCCTAGCCGCTTGTAGGAGCCGAGGTCTTTTCGAGGGTTCACGCCCAGGCTTCGGCGTACCGACCGGACCCCACTGAGTCCGTCGTCTGCCGTGCCGGGACCCCCGATGAGCGCGGCCCGAAGTGCGGGGTCGGCGGGCGTTCGGAGGCCGGCGTCCACACACTCGGTCTGAACCTTGCCAGCGATGTCGCGAATTCGTTCGTCCGGGTCGCCGGCGATCACGACCGCGACTTTGGGGGGTAGGGTGTCTGTCGGTCCGGGTGCTTCGGGGGCCTCATCGGCTGAGACGCGCCCGGAGGCGACGGTCAGCAGGGCGAACAGACAGAAGGAAAGAAAGCGGCTCACGGCCGAACGATAGGCAACCATCCGGTTCCGCGCTAGCGTCCGCCCGGTTTCGATGGGCGACAGCAAGGTTCAGTTTCCGCACGGTATGTGCTTGTGTCTCGGGTACGAGGGCACGGGCTTTCACGGGTGGCAGGCCCAGCCCGGGCTAAGGACGGTGCAAGGGGCTATCGAAGAGGCAATTGACGCCCTTGGGCTCGCGCACTCCGCCGTCCGCGGCTGCAGCCGAACGGACGCCGGGGTGCATGCGCTCGGCCAGCTTGCGAGCTTCAGTTGCGCGCACGAGGTCCCAGAGGACGGGTGGGTTCTCGGGCTGAACGCGAGGCTTCCCGAAGATGTGGTGATCTACGACGCCAAGCCGTGCTATCGACGATACAACCCCCGGTTTCACGCGGCCCACAAACGGTACCGCTACGTGATTCGGACCGGCTGGGTTCGGGATCCGCTCCTCCGAAAACGCGTGTGGCAGCTGGGCCCGAAGGAAGGTCGGGCGCGGGTGCCAGTAGGGAGTCATCGCGTGGAAGACTTCCTCGATGTCGCTGCCATGAAAGCGGCGGCGGCGAGGTTCGAGGGGACGCACGAGTTTCAGGCGTTTCGGCAGTCCGGGGACCAGCGTGAGGTCACGGAGCGCACCATGAGCTCGGTCGCGGTTCTCGAGAACTGGGCCGGTCGTCACGACCTCTTGGCGATCGAGGTCGTCGGGGACTCGTTCCTCAAGAACATGGTCCGAATCATGGCGGGCACCCTGGTCGAGGTCGGCCAGGAAAGAATCGCGCCCGAGGCGATCGACGCCATGCTCAACGCCGACGCAGACCGCGCCGATGCGGGACAGACTGCGCCGGCCCACGGCTTGACCCTGGTTGAGATCGAGCTCGCTCGGTTCGACGGACCGGCGGACGCATTCGACCGCCCCACGCAGGCCGAGCCACCCGTGCGATTGGTGCCCGAGGTTGCTGAGCCTCCGCCTTCGGCTGGCTAGGTCTAGAACGTGAGACCGAGGCCGCCGGTGAAGTACAGCCTGTCTCCGAGTGGGGCGCGGCTGTTCGTATCTGAGCCTGCGAGCTCGAAGAAGAAGAACGAGCTGTTGATGCCCCAGTCTTCGTCGAGCGCGTTCGCGCGGCGCTCGTTGACGAAGTTGAGCTCGATGGCGAACTGGGCCGCCCAGCCGAAGCCGTGGGTGCGCCCGCTCGAGCCGAGCGACTCGTTGAAGAAGAGGCTGTTGAACCCGACCTTGCCCGTGAAGACGAACGGGACCGGGGTGTTTCGCGCCAGCGCGTCGACGCGGAGCACAGCCATCGCGTTCAGCGGGAAGATGTTGAGCTTCGAGCGCTGGGTGGAGGGCGTACAACCGTCCGGCGTGATCGTATCGGCTTCGCACGCGAACCCCTTGTACGAAGCCCACCCGCCGGCGATGCCGAGGCCGATCGGACCGACGAACGGGATGCGGTACAGGAAGAAATCGAACTCGACCAACAGCAACGGGCCGTTGTCACCCGGGTAGATCAAATCGAAGGCCTGGTCGCCTGGATCAGGACGGTAGGCGCCGACCCCGAACGACAGCAAGTAGCCCTCGGGGCTCCATCCCGCTTCGGCCTGCCCCCCGATCGGCTCTGCGCCGGCAGAGTTCGGCAGTGCGCCGATCAGCGTGGCCAACAGCAACAGCGATGCGGCTGATCTCACGCGCGAAGCCTCCGGAAACAGGCCATCCCGATGAGCAAGCCGAGCATCCACAACACGGGGCCTGGGCTCCCTTCGCCGATCGTGACGCGAGACGCGGAGCAGCCCGCACATTCACCGCTGAGATCGCAGAAGCCTGCCGTGCTGATGTTGGTGACCTCAACGCTGGGCGACAGGTCGCTCTCGTTTCCGCCGGTGGTGCGTTCGGAGACGAACGCCTGGTCGAAGGCGGTCATAAAGATGTACCCCGTCTCGCCGTCCGCGAGGCCCAGGGTGGAGGCTGCGATCGATTGGCTTCGGTCCGCGGTGTTGGCCGAGATGCCGAGGCGGGTCGCGGTCTCGGGGTCGTCGGTGGTCGAGAAAAAGAACTGCCAGGTCTGAATCAAGTCGGCCGGATCCGGATCCCCCCAGCTCAGCCGAAACGTGCTTTGACGTTGCGGGGTCGTGTTGATCAGCGGGAGGTTCGGGGGCTGCACGTCGACCCGGAACGACGTCACACCAAACCCGGACGGGTCGACGTCCATGGCGCCCGGCGCTTGGTTGCGGAAGGCGAAGATCTCGTACGGGGTCCCCTGGAGCCCGGACGTCTCGCAGCTGACGATGTTGGTCGCACCCGATGCCGCATCGATGACGTTTTGGAGGGTGAGGGCGTCCGCACCCGAGCCGAGGCCGACTTGGCGGTCGGTCCCGACGCTGCGAGGGTTCCCCGCGATCTCGCCGCAGGTGCCGTTGGTCTCGTTGCGCGCTTCGTTGCGCTGGCATTCGCCGTTCTCGCCGCCGACCCAAAGGTACACTTCGGTGACCGACTCGGTGCCGCCCAGCCGAATGACGAAGGGGGTTGTCTCGGGGCTGTCCCCGGAAGTGCTGCTGCCTTTC
>JBCCEK010000045.1:0-24482 GCA_039030295.1 Myxococcota bacterium
CCAAGGAATGGCTGCCCTTTCGGCGCTTCTTCGAGACTACTGGGACGATGGGTTTCCCCCGGTCGCGCGGATCCGAGCCCGTGTCAACGCCATCGACTGGTTCGTCGACAAGGTAGGGACTCTTGGCGAGCTCGCGCCCAAAGCCGCCGCACAAGACGACGTGCGTCTCATCGGGCAGGCTGGCAAGGAACTCGAAGCTCTTGTGCTCGAACGCTTCCAAGACCAAGCGCCAAACATCTATGGGCTTCGCGAGACGCTCCAACGCATCGAGTCGTCCCTCGCGAAGGAAGTCCCTGCGAGGCCTGCGCCGCAGCCAGGGGGCCAGACGTCACCAGGAACCCCCACTCAGCCAGGGGCGCCAGCTCCAGGGGGAGCGTCCCCCGCCGTCGCTCAGGTGCAACTCGTAGCGCCGTCGGCTGAGCTGGCCGACCCGGCCGAGGTCAACAAGTTCCTGAAACAGGTGGGCGAGTCGCTTTACAAAGCGTCCCGCGCGCTCTTCAAAGTGTCGAAAGGCGACCCCTTGGCTTACCGGTTGTGTCGACAGGGGCTCTACATGCAATTGCAGGCCGCCCCGCCTACGACCAACGGGAACCAAACCGTCGTGCCGCCGCCGCCGCCGAACCGGGAAGCCCAGCTCAACGGACTCCTCTCCGGGCAGAACTGGGACGTCCTTCTCGACGAGGCGGAGTCCGGCCTTTCGACTCATCGGCTCTGGCTCGATGCCCACCGCTTCGTCGCCCTGGCGCTCGGCGGACTCGGTCACGACGCCGCGCGGGACACCGTGTTGCACGAGACCGTGTCGCTAGCTCAACGTGTCCCAGGCCTACTCGACCTCGCCTTCAACGACGGCCAGCCCTTCGCGAGCGCCGCGACCCGCGAGTGGATAGGGACAGCGATGTCCGCCGAGGGGTCGAGTCCGTCGGCCGTCGGAGGGTCGATCGAGGGCTCCGGGGAGTTCGACGATGCGATGGCCGAAGCCCGGAAGCTCGCCGTCGGCGGGAAGCTCGAGGAGGCAGTCGCCAAACTTCAAGAGTTAATCCTTTCGGAGGCTCCTTCCGGTCGGGACCGCTTTCGGGCCAAGCTCGCCATGGCCGAGGCCTGCGCGTCGGCCGGCGCTGCGCCGATGGCGGAGGGGATCCTGGCTGGTTTGACCCAGGAAATTCGGGAGTTTCGGCTCGAAGAATGGGAGCCCAAGATCGCCGAAGCATGTTACCTTTCGCGGTACGAAGCCCTGGCTGCCATGGCAAGCGAAAGTGCGAAAGCGAGAGAAGAACTCGTGGATGTCTACAGGCAGCTCTGCGCCGTGGCCCCCGCTGCGGCGCTGAAGCTCGGCAAGCCCCCGTCTTGAGGTTGACCAAGGAATTCGCGACTTTGATGAGGAGCAGACGATGGCCAAGAAAGATCAAACCGTAGCCCCCAAGGAGCGGGTCAACATCACCTACAAGGCGAAGGTCGGGGACGTCACCGAGGAGCGTGAGCTCCCGATGAAGATTCTGGCGATCGGGGACTACACCGGCCAGACGGATGAGCGGCAGCTCGAGGACCGGGACCCGATCAACATCGATAAGGACAACTTCAAGGCGGTCATGGCAGAGCAGAAGCTCGGGACCGAAGTCTCGGTGCCCAACAAGCTGACCGGCGATGGGGACCTCGGCGTATCGCTCAGTTTCGAATCGCTGAAAGACTTCGAGCCCGCTGGGATCGCCAAGCAGATCCCCGAGCTCCAAGACCTTCTCGCCATGCGCGAAGCGCTCGTCGCAGTTCGTGGGCCGCTCGGTGGCTTCCCCAAATTTCGCCGAGCTGTCGAGGCGATCCTGAAAGACCCGGACAAAGTCGAGCGCTTGATGGCCGAGCTCCGCGACGAGAGTCCGGCGGCGGCAGCGCCCGAGCCAAGCGCAGAAGCCGCGCCTCCTCCCGCCGCCGATGATGGTGGCGGCGGTGATGCGCCAGCGGGCGACGGTGAGCCGTCTGATGAGGACCCCCAGCAGGGCTGATGGGCGACCGACAGCATCCCGCACAAGTGATCAGAAAGAGATGGTAAGCAAGCATGGCCGAACAACAGGAAAAGGGACAACAAGCGACCGTTGAGGAAGGTTCTCTCCTCGACCAGATGCTCGAGGACGCCAAAGTCCGGCCCTCCGATGAGTCGTACGGAACGACCGCGCTAGGCCTCAAGCAACTCCTGCGCGAGATGCTGGCCCCGGACAAGAAGGGCGGGCGCGTCGACAAGAAAGCCGTCGACCGAATGATCGCCGAGATCGACCAGCAGTTGAGCAAACAGGTCAATGAGGTGCTGCACCATCCCAAGGTTCAGAAACTCGAATCGTCGTGGCGAGGCCTCAAGTATCTCGTAGACAACACCGACTTCCGCGAGAACAACAAGGTCGAATTTCTCAACGTGTCCAAGGACGATCTCGCCGCCGACTTCGAGGACACCCCAGAGATCCCCAAGTCCGGCCTGTATCAGAAGGTCTACGCGCGAGAGTACGGTGTGTTCGGCGGCTCCCCGGTGGGGATGATCGTCGGCAACTACGACTTCGACCACAACCAGGGCGACATCGAGCTTCTCCGCAACATCGCTGCCGTATCGGCCATGTCGCACGCGCCGTTCATCGGCAACGCAGCGCCGAAGTTCTTTGGGTGCGACAGCTGGCTCGAAGTGCCGAAACTCCGGGACCTTCAAGCGATTTTCGATAGCCCAAAGTACGCCGCGTGGAACTCGTTCCGAGAGAGCGAAGACTCGCGATACGTCGGGCTGACTGGTCCGCGTTTTCTTCTTCGACGGATCTACGGGAAAGACAACATCAAGGTCAAAGAGTTCGACTTCGAAGAAGAGGTGATCGGGGAGCACGAGTCCTACTTGTGGGGCGGGTCGGCGTTCGCCATGGCGACCCGCGTCGCCGACTCGTTTGCCCAGTACCGGTGGTGCCCCAACATCATCGGCCCGAACTCGGGTGGCGCGGTCGAGAACCTCCCGTTGCACCAGTACGAGTCGATGGGTGAGCTTCAGACGAAGATCCCAACCGAGGTGCAGCTCACGCTACGTCGCGAGTTCGAGATGTCCGAGCAAGGTTTCATCGGGCTCACCTACAAAAAAGACAGCGACAACGCGGCGTTCTTCTCGGCCAACTCATGTCAGAAGCCGAAGAACTTCCCCGACACGCCCGAGGGCAAGAAAGCGGAGACGAACTACCGGCTCGGCACCATGCTGCCTTATGTCTTCATCATCTCACGCCTGGCGCACTACCTGAAGGTGCTCCAGACGGAGCACATTGGTAGCTGGAAAGAGCGCGCGGACCTCGAACGCGAACTCAACAAGTGGATCTCTCAGTACGTCACCGAGATGGACAACCCAGCGCCAGCGATCCGTGCTCGCAAGCCACTCCGGGAGGCTCGTGTCATCGTCGAAAACGTCGACGGGCAGCCAGGTTGGTACAAGTGCAAGCTCGAGGTGAGGCCCTTCTTCAAGTATATGGGGGCGGATTTTACTCTGTCGCTGGTCGGCAAACTCGACAAAGACTAGGCCTGCTGCGGCGATCCGGGGTCGATCAGCGGCTTACCTCCTCGCGGCTCCGCTGCGGAGTACGAATGTACTCCTCACTACGCCGCTGTGGGGGCGCTCGCTGCTCGACCCCGCCTCACCGCAGCAGGCGCGTGGCGCACGCGGGCGATCTGCGCCCATCCCCTCACGCTCGAAGATGCGCTGCATCTCCTCGGTTCGCGGACGGCGCGTCTCACACCATCGCGCGCCAAGCCCTCGGTCGCCGTCCGTGAGATACGCTCCCTGCGGCGGTGAGGCGGGGTCGATCAGCGGCTTACCTCCTCTCGGCTCCGCTGCGGAGTACTAATGTACTCCTCACTACGCCCCTGCGGGGGCGCTCGCCGTTCGGCCCCGGCTCACCGCCGCAGGCCTTCCGGGCTCCGCGTCTCGACCGAGGGGCCTTAGTTGCGGGGTTCTGCGGGGTAGTGGAGGGTCTTTGAGTCGGTTTTTGGGCCGTTGGACCAGTGGACGGTCCTGATGCGTTCGATGCGTAGGACGTTGTGTTTGGCGCCGAGGGTTCCTTGTAGGGTGGAGGTCGAGATGTCGACTTCTGGGGCTTGTTGGCCGGACCAGAGCTCGATGGTGAGTTTGGTATCTCGTGCCGTTCCGCGAATCCGCACGTAGTCGGGGTAAGGGTTTCGGATTCGCAAGTCCTTGTGGCCCCAGGCGACCGCTGTGTCGAACCCACGCCCTGCGTACCGCGGGCGCTTCGAATGGACGTAGTGTTCGAGGACGTCGAACCCCGCTTTCAGGGCTGCAGCGTGAAGTGCCGTCGCCACTTGGCATACGCCACCGCCGATCCCATCGACGACGCGTCCGCGCGCGATCTCGTTGGCGGGCATGAAGCCGCGCTGGAAGCTTCGGTTCCCGACCACTTCGTTGAACGAAAGCTCGCCATGCGGTTCGATGATCACACCGTCAAGCGATTCGGCCGCACGCTCGATGTTGTGGCCCCGGCTCCACGACCTTCCCACCTTCTTGTAGTTCGAGCTGTGCTCTGCGAGCTGCTGAGAGAACGTACCCGGCCGTGCGCCGGCCACCGAACCGCGAAGCACGGGCTTGCTCGAAGGAAGAATCGCAACGACGGCAGCGCTCGGGAACGTTTCCTGCTTCAACATCTTCAGCGTCGCGTGGACGTCGAGGCTTCGACCCTGGGCCGCGTCGCCTTCGGCTTCAGGTCTTGTGCGCTCTCGCAGTGAGTACACGGCACCGAAGAGGGTCTCGGGGTCGACCTCGGGGGACCAATAGACCGATGGAATCGTATCGCCGTCTTCGGTTCGGTCGACTCGAGCGATTGCGTCGTCAAGCTCTTCCAACGGAAGCTGAGCGCCCAGTTCTGCACGCGTGTACCGAAACGGTTTGCCCTGGAAGATCAGAGTGATCTCTTCCGACTCCCATCGCTCGCGATGCGTTGACGCCCAGCCTTCGAGGCCCGCCCGTGGGATGCGCACGTCGTTGACGCGCACCATGTCGACCGTGAGGGCGTGACTGACCGCCACGAAGCCGCCGACGAGGGTGAGCGATGCACCCACCATGACCAGAACGCGCAAGCGACGGCGCTTCCGGCGCATGATGGTGAACCGTGTCTCTATTCTTCGAATCAACTTGAGCAACATACCGACCGCGCGACCGCGTCTCAAGCGCCTTGGCGCCGGTAACGGGGCGGCCGACGGGTTTTGAGAGTACACTGCTCGCGTTCCATGCAGTACGACGCCACTGCTGTCATCGACCAGCTCCTCCGTCAGCACGAGAGCCGCCTCAAGATGTACATGGTGTGTCGGCTAGGCGGCACGGAACACCTCGAAGAGGCGTACGAACAGTTTCGCAATGCGCTGACGAACGGTTCCGCTGACGCTCTCCAGAAGGCGCCGAGTCTTCCGGCGTTTGCCTACGCGATCGCGCGCCGGGTCTCGTTGGCCAAGTCGGATGGTGGTGCGTCCGCGATGGCAGCGGTCCCCTGGCTACCGGCCCCGAATGGCAAACCTCCCCGCTACGCCGAGGCCCTCGATCGGGTCAGGCAGGAACTCGAGCGCACGTCTGCCGAGGCGCTTGAGCTGACACTGGCAAGGGGGCTGGCGGAAGCAGACACGGCTTACGTCGTGGGTGAATCCGCCGACGCCGTGGGTCGAGCCCTCGCCGAAGGGGTGGAGTTCCTGACGACGGTTGCCGCGACGCTCGAGCCTGCGCCCTCACCCGACGAGCTCGTACACGACGCGTTTCAGACCCAGACCGATCACGATCCGAAGGCAACGGGTCTGCTCCCCGCGCGACCTGCGCGCCTTTCGGAAGGCACTGTGGTAGCCGGCCGATTCGAGGTCTCGTCCGTTCCGCACACGACGAGTGTTGCATCGGTGTACATCGCAGCCGATGCAAGCGTCCCAGGGCAGTCGGTGGTTCTGCACCTCATTCACCGAAGGGCGCCGACCACGGCGGCTCGCAACGGGATCCTCAGAAAGCTTCGCCTGCTCTCTTCGGTCACCCATCCATCGGTCGGTCGTATCCTCGACGCCGGCTGGTACGGTGATCGCCTTTGGTATGCGACCCCTTGGTACGAGGGTCACACACTCGGTCAGCTCGTCGAGCGTGGTTCTCTATCGACCGAAGAGGTCATCGAGATGTTCGCTCCTCTCGGGCGCGGACTTGGTGCGCTTCACCAACACGGTGTCATCCTGCGAGACTTAGACGAGAACAACATTCTCGTCCTTCAAGGTGGCTCGTCGAGCCGTAGTGAAGCGCTCCCGACGCTGACAGGCTTCGACTCCTGGCTCACCGGTGAGCTTGCAGTAGAAGACGAACCGAGGTGGCTCGCCCCCGAGGTCGCCCGGCGGGTTCTCGAGGGGGCCTCGCCTGGTGCCGGCGCAGCCAGCGAAGATGTCTTCGCGTTGGGTCTTGCCCTTTGGTACGCGACCGACGTCAAAGCCCGTCGTGAGCGCGAGCTTCCGTGGCAAGAGTTCCTGGCGCGTCGTACGGGGCCACCGATCGAGGTGCGGGACGGCACGGCCGCCCAACCGTTTGCGCCCGTGCTTCGAGCGGCCTTGTCCCCCGATCCGGAGGCACGACCCAGCGCGGAGGCCTTCGTTGGCGGCCTCGATGCCGCGAAGCCCGAGGTACGGGACCGCAAGATGAAGCGTCGGCTGATGATCCCCGTGGCCATCCTCGGGGCCATGATCGTTCTCGGCGCCTTCACCCTCTACGTTCAACGAGCGCGGCTACAGATGATCGAAGAATCGGTGGACACGGCCAACGCGCAGGTTCTGACCGACGAACTCGAAGCCGAGAGAGCCCGTTCGGTCGAGCTCGAGAAGCAACTCGAGCGGGCGTCGGAGTCAGCGCCTGGTCAGTC
Source organism: Myxococcota bacterium (assembly GCA_039030295.1). Lineage (GTDB taxonomy): Bacteria > Myxococcota_A > Polyangia > Polyangiales > Houyiibacteriaceae > SG8-38. Next base: position 6,885 of record JBCCEK010000045.1, read on the forward strand.
CCGATAACTCTGGGTCTTGTTGGTTTGGAGGTCTCCCCGTACCTCGCGCATCCCATCCCATAGCGACTCTCGCTCATACGTGAAGTACGCCCCGCTGAACTTCAGTTCGCGGATCGCATCGGATCGCCGAAACTCACGGGCGTTGTCTGGGTTGCCGTCCGGGGGACGATCCATCGCAACCAGTTGCTCGTTGACGACGACACCGTCGTCCTGAACGTCATACGTAGAAACAAGCTCGAATGTTCGTCGCCAGCCAGACTTCAGACGCACGTCTTGTGATCGGAAGAGCGAGATCTCGGCCTCACCCATGCACCGGTTGTCCGAGTCGCGCAGCTCGAGCGGGACGAATCGCCCCTGGTGCAGCAGCATCATCTTGAGCTGTGTGTCGCACTTCGACTCCTGACTCCCCGTGGAACACTCCGCGCCTTCAGCAAAGAGCAGTTCTTCGCCACCCATGGGCTGAAGCTCGAGTTGGACTTGGGCGGGGTGGAGCTGCAGGGAGCCGATCGCCACCACCGAAACGGACCGTCGCGACGCGTGAACCAACGCGACCAGGAGTGTGACGTCTCCGTTGCTGAACTCTTCGACGGGGAGCGACACGAGGGCGAACGCGTCTGAAAGGACCCTCACCTCGAGTGATTCGACCTCGAGCGACAGATCCTTCACGCCGCCAGTGCGAGCCTTGGAGACACACCGAAGCGGAAGCACGCTGGGCTCGAACGCATGGCCCGTGCAGTCTTCGCCCTGACCCGCGTCTCCCTGTCCAGGTTTGCCCACGATCAGGCGCAACCACTCGTCGCGCGGGACCTGTTCGACCCGTTCGAACTTCATCGACGCGCTTTGGCTGCAAAGCACCTTCCTACCGTCGATCGTGCTTCGGCTGCAACCCGTGGCCAAGAGTGCGCTCAAGATGAAGAACGCACCAATGAGGCGTAGTCCGGTCATTTGACGTCCTGGCTTCCCATGAGTGCGAGATACGCGCGAATGAACTTGCGTCCGAAGAGCTGCCGGGTGAACCGATCCTCCTCGGTCACCGACTCGTAGCGCTTCTGGTACTTGGCCCACGATATGATCGGCGCGATAGGCCAAACCCTCGAGAGCACCGAGAGTACGGCCTGGCCACGGGGGACGATCGATCCTGAACTCGACTGGCTTGTCATGTCTGCGCTGATCGCGCCCGGCGCGAAACCGTCGAGCAATTCTCGCGCGCCTTCGACCGCGGCCCCAAGCAATGCCACCTGGTGGAGGGCGAAGCCTGCAAAAGCTCTCCGCAAATCGTTGAGTCGCTGGGTTTGGTCGGCGTCCGGGTCCATCAAGTGCCCGATCACTTCGTCAAGTGCGTCCGCCCGATCGAGTGCGGATTGGTCGTAATGGACCTGCAGACCCATCTCCCGTCCGAACTGGTCGTAGCCTTTTCGGAGCTCCAAAAACGAATCGGCAAACACTTCCATGATCGCACCGACGTGCTCCATCGCGACTGCCGGGCTGGTCTTCTTGGCGGAGGAGATGTTCGAGTCGTGCGTCAGGCGCTGAAGCCACTCCTCGATGTCGAAGCAACCGGCCATGCGTGCGTCGACGCCGAGCTCGGCCAGCATCGCTGCAAACTCTGGCTCCTTCGTGAGCTGCGGCAGTTCGCTTGCCATGAAGAACGCGGTCATCTCGCGGAGCGCGGGCGGTGATTCCTCGATGGTTCGGCGAAGGGCTGCAAGACACTGTTCCCAGCCTCGCCGGTAGGCGTCGTAGTCAGCTCGGACGCGTTGGACGGCTTCGAGGGGTGCGTCGAGGGCTCCACTTTTTTGAGACGCGACGGGCGCAGGATCCGCCGCCGACGCTGGGGATTCTGGAGTTGGTGCGGCCACCGGCGCGCTCGAGGCTGCGCTTTCGGGCGCTGGAACGCGCTCCCCGGTCATTCCGTCGTAAGCGATCGAAGGCAAGCTAGTCGCGAACTGCGTCTTGAGACGAGGCTTTTGGACACTTCCGTCCTCTTCTCCGTCGGTCCACTGCACCCGAAACTCGAGTGCGCCGATCGATAGGGTCGAGTTCGGCCCTGCGATGCGGACCGGTGTTCGGTCTTGGACCCGAACCCCATCGAGCATCGTACCGTTGGTCGAACCGAGGTCGACGTAGATGATCTCGCTACGGTCGAACTTGAGGACCCCATGCCATTGCGACACGAAGCCGTAGTCGAGCGCCAGGTCGTTGAGCGAGTTGCGGCCGACCCGCACCGGAGCTGTCGGGAACACGCGGGTTTCCTCGACTCCTTGCGCGCCATCCCGAAAACGAACCAGTAGTGCCATGTCGCGACGGGAGCTTACACTGAGACGACATCGACGCGAAAGCTACCGTCATCGGCGAGGTCGAGCTTGACCTCGCCGATCTTCGCGCCGGTCGACATCACGGACAAGAGCTCCTTGGCGACCAGCGGGGTCAGGCTGCTCCTCATGATGTGATCGACGTTTCTCGCGCCCGTTTCCACCTCGGTGCATCGCTTGGCGATCTCTTCGATCACGGCGTCGGCGACAGCAGGCTGCACCCCGTGCGATTCTTCGATTCGTCTGCCAAGCTTGTTGAGTTTGAGGGTCGTGATCGCCCGGAGCGTCGTGGGGTCGAGGGGTCGGTACGGAACGACCGTCATGCGGCCGACGAGAGCGGGCTTGAAATGGTGGTTGAGTTCCGGTCGTATCGTCTTGACGACGTCTGCCGGGTCCACGTCTTCTTCGTTGTCGAACGCTTGCATGATCGTATCGGTGGCGAGATTGCTGGTCATGATGATCAGCGTGTTTCGGAAGTTGATCTGCCGCCCTTCACCGTCGTTGCAGAACCCCTTGTCGAAGATCTGATAGAACAGGTTCATCACCTGCGGATCCGCTTTCTCGCATTCGTCCAGAAGCACCACTGAGTACGGACGCTGTCGGACGGCCTCCGTGAGCAAGCCGCCCTCGCCGTAGCCGACATACCCAGGTGGCGATCCGATAAGCCGAGACACGGTGTGCTTCTCGGTGAACTCGGTCATGTTGATCGTCGTGATGAAGCGTTCGTGACCATAGAGGAAGTCCGTCAGGGCGAGCGCCGTCTCTGTCTTGCCGACGCCGCTTGGCCCGACGAACAGCATCACTCCGATCGGACTGTCCGGGTCTCGAATTCCTGCATAGGAAGCCCGGACCGCCTCGGAAACCGCCGACAAGGCATGGTCTTGGCCCTTGACCCGTCCGCGGAGGCGCTCCTCGAGCTCGACGACGATCGGCAAGTTGCTCTTCTGCATCTTGCCGAGGGGAACGCCCGTCCAAGACGACACCGTGCGCGCCACGGCGTCGGCCGTGACGTCCACGCTGATCAGCGAGTCCTCGCCGGGATCGTGCGCCGGTGGTTGGGCGCCGTTGTCTTGGGTGCCCTTCCCGTCTTCGGCGTCCTTCCGCGCTTGGAGCAGGGCGCTCACTTCTTCGCGTTCCTTGGTCCAACGCTCGGCAAGCGCATCTCTCTTCGCTCGCACGTCCGCGAGTTTCTCTTCGATCCCGCTGACTCGCGACTCCAGGTCCGAGTACCCGTGGCTGTGGTCTCGGTTGACGGCAGCGAGCTCGCGCTCGAGCGCGGCGGCCTCCTCGTCTAGCTCCACGAGCTCTTCAGGGCGCGCTTCGTACTCGACCCGGACACGAGCCGATGTCGTATCGAGTAGGTCTACCGCCTTGTCCGGTAGCTGCCGGCCGGAGATGTATCTGTCGGAGAGCTCGGCTGCGGCAACGACGGCCTCGTCTAGGATTCGAACGCCATGTGCCTTCTCGTAGATGCCTTTCAGCCCACGGAGCATCACGGTCGTGTCGTCGTTCGATGGTTCGTCAACCTTGACCGGTTGAAACCTTCGTTCGAGCGCGGCGTCTTTCTCGAAGTACTGCTTGTACTCCGACCAGGTCGTGGCGGCGACGGTCCGGAGCTCGCCGCGGGCGAGCGCCGGCTTCAGCAGGTTCGCCGCATCTGAGCCGCCAGCTTGTCCGCCGGCGCCGATCAGTGTGTGCGCTTCGTCGATGAACAGGATGGTCGGTTTCTCGGAGCCCTTGATCTCTTCGAGCACCCCCTTGAGACGGTTCTCGAACTCGCCGCGTACGCTGGCACCCGCCTGTAGGAGGCCCAGGTCCAGGCCGTAGATCTCGGTATTTCGAAGGCTCTCTGGCACACCGCCACCGACGATCTGCAACGCGAGGCCCTCGACCAGGGCCGTCTTCCCGACGCCTGGCTCACCGACGATGATCGGGTTGTTCTTCCGCCTCCGGCACAGAATGTCGATCGCCTGCCGAATCTCGCGGTGCCTCCCGAAGATGGGGTCGATCTTTCCGGCGCGCGCTTTCTCGGTGAAGTTCTCACAGAACCGATCGATCGCTCCTCCCCCGGTAGGTCCCGGACGAGCAGCTCCCCCGGGTTTGCTCTGCGTGATCGGTTCTGCTTCCGGGGCTTCCTTCGAGAGCGACAGCAGCTCGAGGATCTCCTTGCCCAGAGCTTCGGCTGAGATCGCACGCAACTCGGGGACCTTCACCGCAAGGTATCGGTCCGGTTCGCGGATCAGCTGGTACAGCAGCATCCCCGTTCGGATCGAAGTCTCGCCATGCTCGACGCTTGCCGTGACCCAGGTGTCTTCGATCCATCGGAAGAGATTCGGCGAAAACACCGGGCGTGCAGTGGAGCCTGTCGGGGCGCGTCCGAGTGCGTCCACCAGGCGTTGGAGGAGAGACTCTCGATTCTGCGCGTACTGATGCAAGATCCCAGACACTTCCCCTTCGGGGTCAGACACCATCTGTTCGAGCATGTGCTCGACCGTCGCTTCCGCGTGTTGAGACGATGCCGCGCGACCCACAGCGCCGTTCAGGTGACGCTGGGCGGTGGGTGTGAGGATCTGGACGAGTCTGGCTGGATCTGTGCGCACGACGGCCTCCGCTTGTTGTTCAGACGAGAGATCGATTGATCCCCAGGTTCTTTCCGATGTTTCGCATGGTCAGCACTTCATTCCCGCGAAACCCTGCGAGGCGAGCGGTACCTAGATGCGAGAACCCGACCCGCATGTGCTGGACCGAGTCTTGGTCGAGCTCGATCTCGAGGTCGTACTCGAGCGGGTCACGCAAGATGAGGCTCACGGTGGCTCTCAGACGATCGCGTAGCAGTTGCCCTTCGCCAAACATCTCCGCCTGCGCTCGGCTCAAGACGCCGATCCGAATGGCAAACCGCCCCCTTCGGTCGTAGACCCGGCGCCCGAGGACGGTCAGCTCGCCGAGTCTGTGGTTCGCTTGTCCGAGCCGCGTGTGTTGGTCCGCGTCAACGTCGAGCCAGCGTCCCACGAGCTCCCGGATCCGCACGCGAAGCTCGGGCAGCTCGTCTCGAAGTACCGCGCCTACCGCGACACGGAGGGCGTCACTTCCCCTTGATCGCTTCGACAGGATCGGGATCAAAACCATCAAGTGTCGCGCTTGAAGGGCCAAGGTTGGATCGCCGTGCACTCCTGCGAGGCCGAGAAGGCGAAGGAGCCATGGGTCGGAGGCGTCGGAGCGGTGCTGCCGCGCTGGCTGGAGACGAACCACCGCACGATACAAAAGAGAGATTGCGCGGTGATGAAATACATCGAGGAAGTCGCGCTGCGTACCCTTCTCGAAGGTGTCGAGCAGTACGCCCTCGGAGATGTAGGTCGGCAGAGGCGATACGGTTCCGCTCAGCCCAAGGAAAGTCGTGACAACCTCGAACCTCTTGGGGTCGTCGACGAGGTTCACGCTTCGGACGTCTGCCGCATGGAAACCAAGGTCGGGGTCGTTGCGGAAACGAATCGCTTCGCGATCCGGCGGCCCATCGCCGCCGATCGGGCTTGCGTCCCCTGCGACGCGCTCGAGAAACGACACCAACCCAAAGAACGACCTCGGGGCTGCCGCGCGGTATCGTTCCCAGCTCAGAGAAGCGGCTGAGTCCCTGTCTCTGGTTTCCATGTGAGCTTTTGGTTTGAAGGGTACAAATGCACGGTGAGACGCTGAAAGCAGTTGATCGGGCTCTCTGACACGAAGAGTCGCTGAAGCGCGCAGCCGAAGAGATAGGCATCTCCCAACCCGGTGAACCCGCTCTCGTCGAGCTCGACTTCGGTGTGCAAACCGACCATCGGAACCCGTTCAAAGACACGGCGCTCTCTGGCGGCCTTCACCGTGCGAATCGACCTGATTCGCAGCCGGTTGGCTTCGTAGAGCGGTTGGTCGGTTTCTTCGTGCGCGTTGTAGAGGGCCAAGAGCGACCCAAGCACCTCGGCGTCGGTCAGGCTCCGTGTGTTGAGCGCGAGATGAGAGACGAGCCGCCAGTGCTTCTCCGCCCCAATCGGAGGCCGCGTAGGTCGGGTGACGTTCGTGATGTTTCGGAACCCAGCGACGGTGGGCGATCCTGCCGTGGGCTCGCAGATGTCACCGGGTCGGAGCTCCGCGGGAAGATGGCGGTTTGTGCAGCTCAACTCGAGCGACAACACGCGCTCTTCGAGGTCAGGTGGCACGTCCGCGGGCGTCAACACCGACAGATACGTATCCACCGCGTTGTCGATCGGAGAACGATTTCGGCGGACGCTGTAGTAGCGCTGCTCTTCGTTGACCTCGCTGAGGTGCGCAAACGCGAAAAAGGGCTCGTACGCGACTCGCTTCGACCCGCGTTGGTCGATCCCGGTGACCGAGTTCACGCTGTAGATTTCGGTATGGTGTGGGTCCCGATTGAGCGCCCGCAGCAGATGCTCTTGTACGCGCGAGTCCTGTTTGATCGGGGCACCGTCGGCCTCGAACAGGTTGACCACCGGCACACAGTGAAGCTGGAAGAGATCGGCGGTGAGCCGCTCTGGGAGCTTCGGGGGGTCGCGAAAATGGAACACCAGATCGAAGTTGTCGCCAAGCGCCTCCTCGGGAAGCGCGCCAAAACCGGCGACGTCTACGAACCGGAGCTTCGCCGGAAGTGTGAAGTACTCCTGAAGCAGACTGAGTCCTTCGGGGACGGTTTCGGGCCAAGGCAACAGTCGAAGGCTCGGATCGAGGCCCGGCGCACTCACGCGCCCGATCAGCGAGAACGTCTGGCCCCGCGACTCGACTTCGACCCCGCTGAGGTGCTCCATGAGCCACAGAAACGTCGTCGACGCGAGCCCCAATGGCCCGTCCAAGAATAGGCGGACGCTGCCGTGCTCCGGCCAGTTGGGACTGTTGTCGGCCCGAAACCGAAGGCGCACCTTTGGCCGGCTTTCAGTCGAGGGGTCCATCGCGGCGCCTTCGAGCCGGATGGGCAGCAGATCGACAGGACCAGTCGTCCGAAAGGTGCACTTGGTTCCGGCGACCGCGCGGCTGGCCAGCTCGGTCCCCTGCTCGACCCGGTAGTGGCCTCGAATCGCGGTCGTGTTTGGAGTGAACTGGACGATCGAACAAGCGGGCGTCTGCCGGAACAGCTGTGGCACGGTGAGCTGGCCAAGCGAGTCGATCACCTCGGGGAGTGCGTCGTCGATGCGTTCCCGAATACGAGCCGTGAGGAAGGCAAAGCCTTCGAGCAGTCGTTCGACCTCCGGGTCTCCTTCGCGGTCGGCGAGGGCCCGCGTCAGCGTCGGGTTTGCTCGGGCAAACTCACGCCCGAGCTCTCGCAGATAGGTCAACTCGCTTTGGTAGTACTTGCTAAACATGTCAGCGGCTCACCCGAAAACGGTTGCCTGGGTGCATCGAGGTGCGCACGCGAAACGGGGCTTTGTCGCCGTCGCTGCGACGCGCCGACACATCGAAATAGAGGACGAAGGCGTCCTCCGAAGGCGCGAAACGCACCTTCACTTTGGCAAGTCGCGGTTCGTACTTGAGCAAGACATCGCGAATCGCGTCCTGAATGGCGTGGACCCCATCGGGGAGCATGTGGACGATGTCGGTGAGATCGGGCAGGCCGAAGTCTGGCGTCGTGGCAGACACTCCCTCCCTCGAATTCAGGAGTGTTTGAAGGTGTTCGGCGATCGACTGCCATTCGTCGACTTCGCGCTCGTCGCTCCCGAGCCTGCACAAGAAACGCTGGCTCATCGCGTTCGCTCCGTCCGTTCGGTCCGATCTGCGGACTCCTCATGGGCTTTGATCTCGAGTGCATCCATACGGCTGATCAAGCTCGTCCGGGCGACCGACAGCTCGCGTGCTGTTTTCGCCACGACACCCTTGCACTCGGCCAGGGCGTCTTGAATGATCGTGCGCTCGAGGGCGTCGAGCTCCGCCCGCTGTTCGGCCAATCGAATCCAACGATCCCTCGCGCCTTCGGGGGCCTCCGAAGCCCGCGGCAGTGCGGTGCCGGCAGTCGGGCCCCCGGCCTTTGCACGAGATGCCTTCTCCAGGTCCAGGTGTCGCGCTTCGATGCGGTTGGCGTTCTCATCACTTGCGCTCGCCCGGTTGCGTGCCCGTTCCAGGACGGCTTCGAGCTCGCGGATGTTCCCCGTCCACTCGAGTGCTGCGGAACTCAGGGATTGAAGCGCGTCTTCGGCGATTTGCCAGTTGCGGCCAGGGTCGGCCTTCTTCAGGTACCGGAGTGCGATCTCGGGGATGTCCCGTCGGCGGTGACGCAGCGGTGGCAGGACGAGCGGTACCGTCGCCAGTCGAAAGTACAGGTCCTGCCGAAACCGCGTGTCCGCGATCGCGCGATCCATGTCTCCATTGGTGACTGAGATCAGACGGACCTCAGCCTTCTTGGGCTCGCGGCCTTGGTAGCCGAGCGGGCGGTACGTTCCGAACTGCGTAAAGTCGAGGAGGAGCTGCTGGCCGTGAGGAGGTAGGTTCAGCACCTCGTCCAAGATCAACGTACCTTTGTCGGCGTACTCGACGAGGCCGGTGCGCTTTGACACGGCTCCCGAAAACGATCCGCGCTCGTGCCCGAAGAGTTCCGACGTGATCGTGTTGAGGTCGTCGCTGAAACCCAAGGTCGCCCGGACGATCGGTGTTTGGTTGCTCGCGCGTGCGATTGCAGACGCAAGTTGGGTCTTGCCCGTCCCTGATTCGCCCAAGATCAAGATCGAGGCTCGACTCCGAATGGCGGCCCGGACTTCGTCCCGGATCGTCCTCATGCTCGGGGAGCTCAAGAGATCGTCGAGTTCGAGCACTTGGGGATGGTCCTGCTTTGCGCTGCGCTCTCGTAGGGTCTCGCGCGCCTTCTCGACCAGTTCTTGCTGCGCGATGACGGCGCCGATCAGGCCGGCGGTGCACTCGAGGAACTCGATGATGGGTGCCTGGAGACCCTCCTCACCCGGGAAGTCGAGGTAGAGTGCGCCGACGAGGTTCGCGTGCCTGCGGGGGCCCGGTGGCTCCGACCAGAGCGGCACGGCGACGAACGAACCACTGGCGGCGTATGGCACCGCGGCGGAGATCGTTCGCCGCTTCTTCGGAACCTCTCCCAAGACTCGCGTCACGTGCTCGGCCACCAGAGCGGGTGATGCGCCGTAAAAATTGCTCGTTCGCGCCCGCTGAACCGGCCCTCCACGCTTCGACTCGAGCGTGCTCCATGCCGAAGCCGCCCCAAGCGCCCGGCAAAGCGTGTCGAGTGCGTCCTCGATGAACCGCCCACGTTGGAGCCCGGCCGAGATGGCCGTCACGACTGCTCGCATGTGCAGCCATGGCGATCTGGGGTCAGGCTGAGGCATTGACCGTATCAGAGACTACACGTTCGCGCGGGCGGCGACTATAGCTTCGGCCCGCCCTCCAGGGCCCTGCACCATGGCTCGCTTGAACCGGATTTTCTCGCACATTGGGTGACATCATCAGGGCCGAATGGGGTGTCGGTCAATACGCAATTGTATGCCAGCGCACGCGGCCTCAGGGCCACAGCGCCCACATCCGAGACAGGCAGGGACGCAGGACGAGGGCCAGGCGATCCCCGTGGGGGGAACGGCCCCTGACAGAGCGCCCTTCACTTGACGCCCCAGCGCGAAACGATTAGGAAGACGGCCCTTTGCGGGAGTAACTCAGTGGTAGAGTGGTACCTTGCCAAGGTACAAGTCGTGGGTTCGAATCCCATCTCCCGCTCCATCTGACACCGGTGGCTTCCCTGGGCCCTGATCGCGCCGAATGCGGTCCGATTCAGGGCACGCCCGGCATCGCAGCGCTCGCGATTGGCGACCTTGACGCGCGAACGTCCCGAGCGGTGCCGGCCCCCGAAAGACGTGGTCTGAGACCTCAACTTGGATCCGTATCACGTGTAGATTCTATCTACATGACTCCGCACAATTATCTGGGTAGTCAACATATCGCTTCTGCCCAATACTCTGATTCGTGATGAGAGGACCACGATCATGATCAACTCGGAAGCCGCCCGCCGCCTATTGGCTCTCGGAGCCGTCGCCACTGCTGTTTTTGTCCAGAGCGCGGTGTTGAATGAGGCTGGCGCCGAGTTCGACCACGCGGTCGAGGTCAGTTCCTTCTCGTCCTTCGAAGACTTCGGGGTTCGGTTGCTTCAGGGCACCCTCACAGAGCCCAGCTCATCCATCCACCGGCACTCATTGCGATCCAACCCCTCGGCCGCGGGGCTTCCGAGCTCCGTGGCCTTTTCTTCTGCTGGAGGTGCAGTACCTCCCGCGGCCACGAGCGCTTCCCCAGCACTCACGGTCCTTCATTTCTCCACAAGGGAATCATCTGGCGAAGATATGCGACTGCGTTGGCCTGTCACCAGGGACTCGGCAGGGTCTCCGATCTCGCTTACGGGCGAGCATACCGCCACATTGCTGCGGGCTGCCTTCTAAACCGTAGGGTTCACCGAGAGGGCGTTCAGGCGAACAACTCTTCTCTTGCGGCTTCGCAAATCGCTACGACCGCCGGGTTCTTCAGTCGGCGTTCGGGCGATATGGCGTAGAATCTCGCTCGAATCTCGTCGGTCCGACCGACCACTCGCGCTCCATACTGACGCTTGACGTCCGCTTCCGTCACCGAGGGGAGGGGAAAGACGCCGAGCCCGTTCTGACCGAAGGCCTTCATGAGTGCACTGTCGTCGAACTCGGCAACCACCTCCGGCCGAACGCCAGTGCTCTCGCACCACTGCTGAACCCCCCGACCGAGCGCGGTGTCGCCCGCGGGTCTCAAGAACGGTGCGCCGTCGAGCGCCTCAGGAAAGGGCCTGCCTCGGAACCGCGACGCGAGTTTCGGCGCGGCGAAGAAGGAAACGCCGCATTCGCCAAGAAGATGGTTGAATGCTTTGACCCCGCTACCAGGAGGGCAGGGCGTATCGGCCAGCAGGACATCCAGCTGATGGGTCGCGAGCGCACCGAGGAGGCGGTCGAACCGACCCTCGGAGCAGGTGAGCCGAACCGGGGTGTCGAGCTGCAAGGCCGGATCGAGGAGGGTGCGTACGATCAACTTCGGCATGACGTCACTGGTGCCGACGGCGAGCCGAATCGGCCGGCCGGCGGGACGACCTGCGAGAGCATCGAGAAACTCGTTTCCGAGTGAGAAGATCTCATCCGCGTATCGGTAAGCGAGCTCACCGGCCTCGGTCAGTTCGAGTTTCCGACGACTGCGATCGAAGAGCGGATACCCGAGGCTCTCCTCGAGTTGCTTGATCTGAACGCTGACGGTTGGGTGCGCGAGACTCAGCTTCTTGCTTGCCGCCTGAATGCCCCCTTCGCGAACCGTGAGCCAGAAGTACATGAAATGATGGTAGTTTAGCCAGTCGGCCATCGTTCCCCCTCATGTAGAGATTCTCTACATGGATGGCAAAGTTTATCTGTATTGTCAACGATACATCGGCGCTCGATACTAAGAGAAGTGTGGAAGGATCAGAATCCATGAATGACACCGCAACCCTCGACGAGAACGCGCGTCACTTGATGTTCTTGACGGCGGCCTGGATCGCCAACGTGGATGGCCATGAAGACCCGCTCGAAGTAGACGCGCTTTGTCAGCTCCGCGCTGCGCTAGACATCACCCCGACCCTCGCGAGGAAGCTCCTCCAGCTCGCGCGCTCTTCTTGCGGACCGGCACCGAGCCTCATCCGCGCGATGTGATCGAGAGACTCATTTCTTCCTGACGATCTCCTGATCGATAGCGGCCTCGAGAGGCGCATTGCAGCTTCGAAAGATGAGCGCTTCTGTGCAGTCTCGGGCGAAGGCCTGGAGATAACGGTTCGTTGCCTCGTGCTCGCTCCGGGTGCCGATGAAGCAACGGAAACGCTGAGGGATACGCCAAGGCGCGCACTCGGTCTCGCTGAAGCCCTCCACGTCGTCGTAATCCGCCGGCTCTCCCGAACCCTGAACCCCCCGGCGGAGCGCCATGAACTGTCGGCAGAGCGCTTGCTCGGGGCGCCCCTCCGCTCGAAAGGCGAAGTTGCATTCGATCCACGTATCGTCGTAGCCCCCGCAAACGTAGCCGGGTTCGAGCGGCGCGCGGCAATCGTCGACGATGCGCGCCTCCTCGGCGTCTCGCATGGCCGAGACGATCGCCACCGTGAGTCCGCCCAACACGGTGGCCGTGACGACAGCGAGGCCGATGACCGCGCGAAGGATTCGGCTCTTGCCCTTCTTGGCTCGGATCGTCGCCACGACGAAGCCCACCGCGAGCGCGAAAGAGACGACGATCGTCGCAATCATCAAGACCAGGGTCATACCGGATCGGGATGAGCGTCGCCCGATGTGGCGAGCCTTACAAGGGTCGACCTCGCTCATCGAGCCTTGGATCACGCCGACTGGGCGCTCGTTCCGAGCTTCTGTCTCTCGGTTCGACCCCTAGGCGCCAACCGCACATGCATCCTTGCCTCTCGTCGGCGGGGTCCCGTACTCTCCGGCCGGGGCAAGAAGACCAGAAGCGAAGTGCCCGAAGCCCGTCTCATCACGATGCTGTCTTGTTGGGTTGCGATCTCGATCGCAGGCTGTGGCAGCGGTGCGGCAGCCGGTCCTGACAGCCAGGCCGGTGTTGGGGGTTCGCCAGGGGTCGGGGGTTCGGCTGGGTCGCCAGCGGCACCCCGAACCAAGAGCAACGTTTGCCCCGACCTGCTCTTACTCAGCTGCGCCGAGTTTGATCCGAGTGATGCGCCGCCCGGAGTGCCACCCGACGCCCGACCGGGCGCCACGTCGTGTGAGATTCGGTTTCGGGACGACGACAACACCTGCGCCCAGAGTTGCGATCCTCAGATCTGCACGCCGAGCCCGGAGGGCCTCGCGTGCACCCCGGGCCCGGACCCAGGTGTATCGACCACGGTCGAGTGCCCCGGCGCCCTCCTCGACTGCACGGGCGATGGCAATCTCGACGCCAGCTGCACCATGACCATCGAGATGCTCGCCTCCGTGCCCGACCTTCCCGATGGGCCCGTCTCGTGCGTGGACGCGGCCGACTGCGGGGTCGAAGGCGCAGCGTGCGTCGGTGAGTTCTGCGACTTCTCGGCGCTGACCCCGACGTTGAACGCCAACTTCTACGTGGCTTGTGACTCGGCGAGCGCGGTCGGCGAACCGGTGCCCGACGTCGTCACATGCACCGCGGTCACGACGGACGGAGACGTCGAGTGCGACAAGCAAGCGACCCTCGAGATCGCTTGCCCCCCGGCCGAGTGAGGCCGAGCGAATCCCAAAGTCGGCCGGTTCTCGACTAGCGCGTTGGGGTTTCGTCTCGAACCCAGGCCCCGTACGCCTCATTCACCGCTGCTGCTTGAAGCGCGACCACCTCGGGCACGTCGTAGGGGTGCTGGGCCTCGAGCCACGCTTTGACCTCGGCGAAGCGGCCGAAGCGCGTCTTCACGATCAACTGAACCTCACGCTCGACCTCGAGCTTGCCCTTCCAGCGATAGTGGGATTGCACCTCCGGGACCACGTTGACACACGCGGCCAGCTCGGCCGTGACCAACCCCTTGGCGAGGCGGTCAGCAGTGTCTGCGTCCGGCGCAGTGCAAAGCACGACGATGAGCTCGTCCTCTTGCATCTTCGGACCGTATCGGAACCCGATCGTCCGGTCTACCCGCGACAAGTGGGTGGGACTCGACCGACTAAACCGCGTTGGCGACCTCCGCGGGCGACATCGCGTCGTAGCGGACCAAGGGGTGAAAGAGCTCCCGCACGATGAACGCGTTGGCCTCATTCCAGCGCGCCCTCGGTTCGAAGTGGGACCGAGCCAGCCAGTTCGCCACCACCGTCTTGTGGGCGGTCCCCCGGTTCGCGAGTTCCCACTGTGCCTCTTCGAGGGTGAGGGCGCATTGCACGACGTCGGCGAGATCGTTCGCCAGATGACGCGCATGGAGGAGCGCCGCGTCGTGGCCACCAGCAGCGACACGAAGCATGTCCTCCGTGAGCCGACCGACGGCGTCTGCGACCGTCCGCTGCGTGCCCGATAGCAGTTCGTGCGTCGCGCCCGAGATGCAGCCTTGAAGCCGATCGAACAACGCGTCCCGAACTTCCCCGCGCGATAGCGTTCGAAGGACATCGAGGGCGACGACGTTCTCCGTCCCCTCCCACAGCGTGTGGCACTGCGCGTCTCGGTACTGACGTGCCATCGGCCAGTTTTCGATGAAGCCGTTGCCGCCAAAGAGCTCGAGGGCCTCCGAGGCCGACACGACGCCGCCGCGCGTGCATCGCATCTTCGTCAGAGGAACGAGGATCCTGGCGAGAGGGTCTCCCTCGCCGATCGGCTTCAACGGATCGTCAGGTGTCCGCGAGGCCGACTCGAACAATAGGGTCGCGGCTGCCTCGCTCTCGCACAAGAGGTCGATCAACTGCTCGCGCACCATCGGGTGTTCGCAAAGCGGTTGGCCGAACGCCTGCCGGTGATGCGTGCGGATGGCTGCTTCGACAAACACGCGTCGCATGATTCCCGCGCCCATGGCGGCGACACCAAGCCTGCTCTGGTTGACGAACGCCATCATGCGGTTGATCCCTCGTCCGTCTTCGGGGCTTCCGTCGCTCGCCAGGGGGTAGGCTAGGGCGTCGACGAAGTCGACCTCTCCTGTTGGGACGGATCGGGTGCCGAGCTTGTCTTTGATGCGACGAATGTGAATCCCGTTCGGGCGTCCATCTTCGAGGATCCGCGGGACGATGAAGAGCCCCAACCCCTTGATGCCGGCCGGGTTCCCGTCCGGTCGTGCGAGCGCAATGATCGCGTCTCCATCGACATTGGAGCAGAACCACTTGAACCCGCGAAGCGTCCACCCGCGGTCGGTTTTCGTCGCTACGGTTTCGGTGACGCCGAGATCCGAGCCCCCTTGCTTCTCGGTGAGATACATCGAGCCGTGCCACCCGGAGTCGAAGTCGTTGTCGCGGAGCTTCGGGACGAAGATGTCTTTCGTCTTCTGGTCGCCGAATCTCTCGACCAGCCGCAGAACGCTAGACGTCATCCCCACCGAGCAAAGCATGCCGGTGTCCGCTTGCGACAGTAAGTACAAATAGGCGGCCGGTAGGGGCGCCGGGCAGGGGCGCCCGCGTCCCGTGACTTCGTCAGAGGTCTGGAGGTGAATCACGTTGTGCTTCCAAAGGGCACGCTTGCTGTCGAGTGCGTGCTCCGAATGCACCACCTGGTTGATCTCGTTTCCGTCCCTGTCCCATCGCACGAGTCGAGCTGGCTCCTTGTCGATCCGCTCGGCATTGCGCGCGATGCGGTCTCCGATCAGCGCGCCGATGATCGAGAGTCTCTCCTCGCACCACGTGAGATCTTCGGGCTCCGCGAGCCTCGCGAACACTTGCGCGAGGTTTGGGTCGATCGCGTACCAGTTGTGGCCGATGGCCTCGTTCATATCTTCATAGCTGACGGTCATTGGAGTCGTGCCTTGGGCTTGGAGGTGATGGATGCCTCGGCGATTGCCGAAGCCACACGGTCAGGAGACCAAAGGGTCTTGCCGATCCGGTCGTAGTCTTGGAGCGCCCTCGTGAGCTCCCGACGAACGCTCCCGTCGTGGATCTCGTCGGGCAAGAGAGGATCGCGAACGAGTTGTCGGAGAGCGCCGCTGCCGACTTGAAAGCTCTCCACAAGTGACACGAGCGTCGGCAGTGTCTCGAGTCGGGGCTTGCTCTTGGCAATGGCGTCGAGAGCGTCGGTCAGGTTCGCCCGAAGGGTCGCGATCGGCCACAGGTCGGAGACCCAGCGATCGGTCACCGTAGCCGAGAAACTCTCGGCGACGAAGAGTTCCGCACCCTCCGCGAGCCCGAGCTCGACCAGTTCGAGCTCGACCGCGTCCCGGCCGGCAAGAAGGTTGTTTGGCCGCACCCACAGCTTGGGCAGCCCCTCCCGAAAACCGAGACGTTCGAGAGCGCGATGACTCCTTCGACGCGGGGTTCGCGTGACCCCTTGAGGATGGAGGACACACAGCCAGTCTCTCTTCCAGGGACGCAGGCGGCGGTCCCCTCGTCGCCAACCCTCGACCCATCGACCGAGCGAGCGGGCCTCGTCGGTCAGGGCGTACTGGCCGTCGTGGTTCTCGAGAAGACCCTTCTGAACGAGTCGAGCCAACGCAACGCGGGTCGCGTTCTCTTCGAAGCCGAGGAGCTTTCCAACGCCGACAAGCTGTCGTGCCGCCATCGGTCGGGGAGAGACCCGCAGCAGCTCGAGCAGGACCTGTTTCGTGGTCGGGCGCCCCATCGTCGCCCAAGCATTACCTAAGACGCCGTAGTTGGCAAATTAAGTAATGCATCCGGGTGCTCCTCGAGGAGACCCGGCCCCACGAACGATTTCGAGGGACGGTCGTGGCCTCTACGCGGCGTGAGCCGCCTCAGGCGATCTGCGCGGGCAGCTCAGCGAGCAGATACGCTTCGGACGGGACCGGCAGGCCCTCGCGCTCGATGGCATCGATGCACCAGCGCGCCGCTTCACTGACCGTTCCGAAGGCTCGGTTCGGGACCGGCTGGGCGGAGATCCAGCGGAGCGCCGTGTAGGCGCCGCGAACGACGCGGCTCTCGAACACGATGGCGCAGGCGATCCCCTTGGCCGCGCTGATGTTCTGCCGACTGTCTTCGAAGCTCTTGAGCTTCTTTCGAACCTCCGCACCCGGCGCTTGCCGCACCGCCGTGCAGTCGACGAGGAAGACGTGCCGATCGGCGGCCGCGAACACCTGGTCGCAGACGAGGTGGAGGTAGTCGACGTCGTCCTCGCGCAGGCATTCGGTGATCGTCACGAGCACGATCGGCCACATGTCGACGTCGATGCGGATGTTCGCATCCGCCGGAGCCGGGTCGATCATGGGTGCCTGATGCACCCCCTCAAGATATCGGAAGCCCCAAGGACGCCCAAATTCGATAAGTCGTGACACCCAAACGGCGAATCCGGCCTGTGTGCTGGCTCGCATGGCGACGCACGCAATCGATATGCGCACACCTCACGACATGTCGACGGCCGCGCGTATACGTCCCCCGATCACTCTGCGGCGTCGAGGTACTGGTGCCACGCGGGAGACGTTTCGAGCTGATCCTCGAGGAGGTCGGCCCACGCGTGGAGGTAGGCAACAACGTTCCTTCGGTCGTGGTGGGCGAACTTCTTCGTGCTCGTCCCAAGCCGACGCCGCACGGCAGCGTCGCCAAGGCGCTCGAGGGAACCGATGTCGCTTGCCGTCAGGCCGAGTGCGTACAGTTCCGCGAAAACATCATCGAGCGGTGCGCCAGTGACCTGGCAGGCGCCGACGTTGAAAGGTTCCCAGGCCCCTTCGTCCAGC
>JBCCEK010000046.1:0-24273 GCA_039030295.1 Myxococcota bacterium
AACGATGGGGATGATCCCGACGACCCGAACGACGGCGATGACCCAGACGACCCTCTTTGCCTAGACGAAGATTGCGACGACGAGAACGAGTGCACGGTTGGAGGCTGCGAAGACGACGCTTGCGTGTTCACGCCAGTCGAAGATGGAGAGGTCTGTGGTGACGGCGGCACTTGCCAGCAAGGTGAGTGTGCCGTTCCGGTTGCGCCCGACCCGACGACGATCGAGCAGGAGCTCTATTGCAAGCTCGGTCTCCTACCGATCAAGGTGCCGATGACGCTCACTGTCGCACCCGAGGCCCCGTTCGTGGCGGGCGAACCGACCCGAGTCACCACCTCGGTCAGCGCCACGCTCACCGAGTGGATCGCGAAGCTCGCCATCAAGGCCCACCACCACACCGAGGCGACGGTCACGCTCGGCGCGGCGCTCGCAGAGATCGGTGCGGCCGGGACCCATGAAGAGACCGTGTACCAGACCTTCCAAGGCCTCCCGACGGTGATCGAGTTCGCCGACGAGAATGGCGACCGTCAGGAGAACGTCATCGACAGCGGAGACTTCACCCAGGTGGTCACTCCTGGCGCTGCGGCGACGGAGGTCGACTTCCAGCTCGTCGATGCCAGTGGCCTGATCACCGACGTGCCAGTGTTTGGTGAGATCGCAGTGCCAGGGCTGCTTCACTGCCGCCTCGATCGCTCCGTGTCGGCGACGTTCGACGTCGAAGCCTCCGAGTACGACGGCTCTTACGAATAGACCGCTAGCTACGACGGTATGACTTGGTCGACCAGGCACCCGGCTCGAAGCGCGACCACCGCCCCCTCCTCTAGCGGTGACCAACCTTCGGGGGTCAGCGGAACGCTGGCCAGCATGACGCTCCGGGTGTCTCGGTCGGTCGCGGTCACACGCAGGCCGGAAGTCAGGATCTCCGATCGGTTGGCTATGCTGAGTCCAGGGGCACGCGGTTCGCTGAGCACCCCGCCGTCGTCATAAGATCTCTTGTGCGCATGGGCGAAGAGCGTGTCCCCGTCGAAGTAGAGGAAGTTGGCCGTGCCGATGCTCCTGAGCGCTTGCGCGAACTCCGCCACGACGGATAGACGCGCTCCGATAGGAAGCTGCGAAGTGTCGGGGTTCTCTCGAACGAGACGGTCCAGCAGCGCACAGAACGCGTGCTCTGAATCGGTCTCCCCCACGGGCGTGAAGCGCCCGTCGAGAGGCAGCGCTTCATCGAGATCGGGAAGGCTACCGTTGTGCGCGAAAACGTGGACGTATCCACCGACCTCGCGGTGAAACGGGTGAGTGTTCTCGAGCTTGTTCTTGCCGATCGAGGCCCGGCGAACGTGGGCGATCACGCAGCGGCTCGACAGTTCTTGGTCGGCGATGAACTGGACGAGGCGGCTGTCGCTGGCGGGTGCCGCTTCCCTGAACGACAGGGCGTCTCGGTCCTGATAGTAGCTGATGCCCCAACCCGACTTGTTCATGTGGGTGAGCCCTCCGTGCTTCGAGAACTCTTCGAGCGAGTAGTGGACCCTCGTTGGAGTGGCGCTCGAGATGCCGAATAGTTCGCACATGGTGGGCTGGAGTTGGGTTTTCGCGGTGCGTGCTCGAAGTGTTTAGAAGTACTTGGGTTTTCAAGGGCTGGAGTGACCCCGGAGGACGGCGTCGATGCGGGTGAAGACGTCGTCGATGACTTGGGCTTCTGGGAGGATGGTGACCCGGAAGTAGTTTCGGTAGTCGACGTTGAAGCTCGAGCCGGGGGCGACGAGGACGTGTTGCTTTTCGAGCAGCTCCATCGCGAAAGCCTGGTCGTCGAAGTCCGGGAGTTTGCTCGTGTCGGCGCCAACGAACGCGTACATGGAACCGCCGGGCACGACGACGTTCAGGTAATCGCTGGCGGCGACGCCTCGGATGACAGCGGCTCGCGATTCGTACAATCGACCTCCGGGGCGTATCAACTCTTTGAGGCTTTGGTAGCCCCCGAGGGCCGTCTGCACACCCCACTGGCCCGGTACGTTGCTGCAGAGGCGGAGCGACGCCAAAAGGTCGAGGCCGTGCAGGTACGCTCCGGCCAGGTCGTTCGTCCCGTTGAACGAGACCCAGCCCACCCGGAACCCGCATGCCCGGTACACTTTCGAGAGGCCACTGAACGTACCGCAAAGGGTGTTCTTCACGAGCGGCGCAACAGGGATGAACTCGGCGTCGTCGTAGACCATGCCGTCGTAGATCTCATCGCTGAAGATCACCAAGTTGTGCTTCTCGGCGAGCGCGACCATCGCTTCGAGTGAGTCGCGCCCGTAGACCGCGCCGGTCGGGTTGTTGGGATTGATGATGACGATCGCGCGCGTCCGCTCGGTGATGGCGGCTTCGAGGGCATCGAGGTCTGGTTGGAATCCTCGGTCCGGCGGGCACGGGTAGTGCACGGCTTTGCCGCCGTTGAGGGTCACCGAGGCCGTCCAAAGCGGGTAGTCAGGGCTCGGGATCAGGACCTCGTCCCCGTGGTTGAGGAGCGCACGCAAGGTGAGGTCGATCAGTTCGCTCACCCCGTTCCCGATGAACACGTGCTCGGCCGTGACGTTCATGACGCCGCGCTCCTGTTGCTGCATCACCACAGCCTCGCGTGCGGGAAAGATCCCCTTCTGGTGGCAGTAAGCCTCGCTGCTCGTTAGGTTCTCGATCATCGCCATCCGCATGGTTTCCGGCGTTCGAAAACCGAACAGGCCAGGGTTGCCAATGTTGAGCGAAATAATTTCGTACCCCTGGCGCTCCATCTCGTGTGCGCGCTGCGCGAGCTGACCACGGATCTCGTAGCGGACGTCTCGGAGGCTGCGACTGGTTTCAATCTCGACGGACATGGCTGGGCTCACTCGGAGCCCGACTCATGATGGACGTAGCCCCGTGTGTCGAGCAGGCTGTCCCCGAGCGTTTCGCGGTGCACCGAAAACGAGCTAGTCTCGGCCGACAATGGGAGGACCGAAGATGAAGTACATGGGTGTTCTGTTGGCTACCCTCGTGAGCCTTTCGAGCGTCGCCGAGGCGCAAGACGCTGCCCAATCGCCGCCACCAGGCGTCGTCAGCACGACGCCCGCCGGCTATCCTCCGCCCGCAGGTCCTCGGAGCTACGAGGAGCACCGCCGCCAAGAGCTGAAGGTCGGCGTCAAGCGTACCCGGACCGCCCTCATCGCGACCTCGGCGTCCCTTGCAGTTGGGCTTGCGCTCACCATACCGGCGTTCACTGGCGATCGATGCGTCGAAGACCCCTTTGATGAGAACAACTTCACGTGCAACACGGCCGGCAAAGCGTTGCTGGGCACGGGGGCACCGTTCCTCATCGTGGGCTTCTGGGGCGCCATCGTCTCCGGCATCATGCTGGGCGTACGAAAGGGGAAGCTACGTCGCCTCGACGAGAAGATCGCTTATCAGAGCGACGCCAAGTTCCGTTGGGACCCGTACCGATCCAAGTTCGTCTTCTAGGACGTTGGCTGCGAGCTTCGACGTCGCCTGAGGGCGAGTACGAGCGCGCACAGGAGCAGGAGTGCGTTCAACGGGCTCCGGCCTGAACGAACGCTGCAGTCCTGCGTCGAGCAAGGGGGTGGGCCCCCGTCGCCGCAAAGGGCGTTGACGGTCCACGTGAAGGCTTCGACCGAGACAGTTGGGCCGTCCGACGCGCTGATCACGACGGAAAAGGTCCCCGATTCGGTCACGTTGCCGACGATCAGCCCCGTGTCGTGGTCGATGGACAAGCCCCCCGGCAGGTTCGACGCATCGTAGTACAAGAGGTCGCCGTCCAGGTCGCTTGCCGTGAGCGTGAGGGCGACGAACTCATCGACCGAACTCGATTGGGGCGGAACGCCGTCGATCGTCGGGGCGCGATTGCCTGGCGATGACGGGAGACGCTCCACCCAAGCGCGCAGGATGTCCAACCCGTCCATGTCGGGCAGCGCTTTGGCCAGAGGCGGCATCGCCGCCGATCCCACGAGCGCCACCCGAATCAGAATCGAAGAGCCCCATGGATCGCCTGCGGCGAGCAGCTCGAGGCCCGGGATTCCGAGGTTGTCGCCAGCCGGGACGTTCAGCATGGACTGATCCTCGAACGGCGTCGTGAAGCGTGAGTCGAACGCGGCACCCACCCCGCCCGGGCGATGACAACCGCCACAGTTCGAATCGAGCCATCCACGCGCTCGGTCCTGAAGAGGCGCAGCGACGTTGTCGAGCCCAGGAGCACGAATCATTGCGGGGATCGATGCGTTGTTCAGCGCAGGCGAGAACATCCCGAGATCGTTCCAGGTCTCGAGCTGGTTGTCGGTCCGACCGGTGGCTTCGTAGAAAGCGTTCCCATTCAACTGGTGCGTGCTCGGCCCGAGCGCGCCTCCTGCGTTTTGGCGGTGGCACGTGAGACACTCTGCGCGTGAGGGGAACTGCCAGGTTTGCGTGCGCGTCTCACCGTCCAGTTCAGTCACCGTGTAGTTGGCGGTCTCCCCCGTGGTGAGAAGGTCGGCATCGGTTTGGTTGGCGCGCCACCGGTAGGTGAGCCCGTACCAGTTTCCATCCTCGCCACGAACCATGAAGCGAGTTTCGAGGCGCGTTCGGACCGCCGGAAGACTCTCGTCCAAGGCGAGCTCGAAGTGCTTCATCAGGACGGTACCGGAGGGGAAGGCCCAGTCGCCGTTCTCGACGAAACCCACCTTCTCGTCGCTGCTATTGCGAAAGCCATCGTTGGGTAGTGCGAGGAATCGGGATTTCACGGCACCGTCGGACCAGAACGGCTGGTTGAGTTCGTAAGGAACCCAGTAGCTGCTTGGCTCCAACGAGGCGAGGCTCGCGAACGCCCCTGTCTGCGAGAGGCGCGCGGGTGCGTCGGCCTGGGGACTGCCGTCGCGGTCGAGCGTGTGCAACCGACCGTCGCTGAACACCGTCCCGAAGAACACCTCGCCGTCGTTGGTCTGTCCGAGGGTGGCCAGGTTCGAGCCCCCGAAGTTCGTGAGGTACTCCTTGGAGCCGGTCGATGTGCCCTCGTCGAAATCGACCGCCCAAATCCCCTTCGTGACGTAGTCTCCGACCACGTAACGACCGACCAGATCCGGGAATCGCGACCCTCGGTAGACGTACCCGCCGATGATCGACGCCGCTTCGCTTCGGGTGAAGTCGACGACTGGGTCGGCCAAGGTCCCTAGATAGGACGCTGGCTCCCCTTCGACTCCGGGGGCAAACCCTTCTCGAAAGGGCCAGCCGTAGTTTCGGCCGCACTCGACAACGTCGACTTCTTCGCGCGTGCTCTGGCCTACGTCTCCAACCCAGACCCGCCCATTGGCCGGGTCCACGCTCAGGCGAAAAGGGTTCCGAAAGCCAATCGCACAGTACTCTTCGAGCAATCCTCCAGCGGGGTCGATCCAGCCGTTGTCATCGGGGATGCAGTAGTACCGTCCCGACACCTCGTCGGCCGTGTCGAAGACCCTTCGCGGCTGGTGGGTGCCTGGCGGGCAGTTCCAGGTCCCGTTGCCGTTGTCGGTGACATTCACCGCGAAACGAAGCACCGAGCCATTGAAGTTCTCGACGATCGACTGGGAAGTCTTTCGGTTCCCTTGGTCACCGACCGACAGATAGAGATAGCCGTCGCTGCGGATCCCAAGGCCACCGCCGCGATGCACGCCGTTCACGAGTCGGAAGTTGAGCAACACCTGCTCAGAACCAGGGTCTCCCACAAGCGTCCCGTCGAACACCTCGAACCGGGACAGACGAAGCCAGACATCATAGAAGCCGTTCGTTACGCCGGTGGGGTAGCTGTCGTCGCATGCATTGAGGTTTGGCGCGTTTCCGGAGCCATCGATGGGGCAGTGTGAGCTGTAGTAGACGTAGAAGCTCCGCCGATGTGGTGATCCTGGCTGGCCAAACTCTGGGTGAAACACCAGCCCTAGAAGGCCGCCTTCAAACACGCGTGCGACGCGGTCTGTCAGATCGATGAACTCTTGTGCGGTGCTGACGTTCGGGCTGTTGTCGAAGGCGAGCACCATTCCTTCGAGTGAGCTCGCATAGACTCGACCGTCGCCAGGGTTCGCGGAGATCGCGATCACGTTCCCCAGATCGAGGTTCGGAAACGCGATTGTCGTGCTCCAGTCGCCATCGACGATCGCACTCGGGGTAGTCGGTGGAAAGACCCCATTGAGGAACGCACCGACCGGAACGGCGGGACCGTCGAGCCCTCCCTTCTGTACGACCGCGTCGGCCTCCGTCTCAACGTCCGCCGACAGCTCCGCATCGCCGCACGCCGTCGCGACGAGCGCGAGGACCGAGAGCGTCATGGTGACGATGATGTGGCGTGCGTGTAGGCCCATGGAATGAACGGTGGGGCGCGTTCAACAGAGTCCGGAACCATACCGCGGCGGTCGGTCCTCTGCCACGATGTCACGCAAACGTAGATCCGCATCTCGTCCGCTGGGCGCGCATGAGGCCCGCTTAACGTGAGGCGTCTTACATCTGTCTTGCACCGATCCGGACGAAGTTCCTCCGGAAGCCACTCTCGGCCAGAGGTGCGTCGCTACATGAGTCCGCGCCTGTGGCAGCGCGTGCCATTCATCGGCGGCCGCTCGAAATGGCGTTCATCACCAACGAGACGATGAAGGTCAGGACGAGGCTTCCGATGATCGAGATGTGGATTCCGTACCCCATCTCGCCGAGTACGAAGTTCAACGCGATCAGGACGAGCACGAAGATCACCAGGCTGCGTATGTTTCGCGACATGACCGAAGCCTACAGGGACTCGACGCCGCAATCACCTGGTTTCGAGTCCTGTTTCCGATGGACTGGACTCGGGCCTCGGGAGTAAGCAGTCTCCTGCGACATGACCGTTCCACTGACCACCACCTTGGCCCAACGGTTGCTGCGGCCTCCGGACCCCATCCTGCGTCTCCTGACGTTTCGCCGCTGGGAGGTCGACGGCGAGAAACTCGACCGCGGGGCGCAGCTGGCAATCGCGATCTCGAACTTGCGTGGGCTCTCACTACCGGACATGGGGCCTGAACCGGCGCGCCGCTACTACGCTTGGATCAGCTCTATCCTTGAAGCCGCGCCTCCCGCCGTCGCCGAGACAAGGGAGCTCTCGCTTGCCCTGCGTTCGGGGGCACGAGCTTGTCGTGCCTACTACCCTGAAGCCAACGGGGACGCGCTGCTTCCTGGTTTTGTGTACTTCCACGGCGGTGGACACACGATCGGTAGCGTCGACACGCACGACGTGTTCTGTCGAAGGCTGTGCGCGGGCGCTGGCTGCGTGGTCGTCTCCGTCGACTACCGCCTTGCACCGGAGAACCCGTTTCCTGCCGCGATCGACGACAGCTACGACGCGACCGTCGCCATCTCGAGGCGCGCCGAGGAACTTGGCATCGACCGCAACCGCCTTGCTGTGGGTGGCGACAGTGCGGGCGGCAACCTCGCCGCCGCCGTTTCGTTCCTCGCGCGCGATGCCGGCGAGCCCGCGATCGACTTGCAGGTGCTCATCTACCCGGGAGTCGGAGGCTTCAACCACAGGGGCCGGCGCAACCCAGCGCTTCAGGAGGGCTTCGGTCTCGACGCCAAGACCACGAAGTGGTTCTGGGACTGCTATGTGCAAGGCGACGAGGGTCGCGACCCGAGGGTGGCACCTCTCGAGCTCGCCTCCCACGCGGGCCTTCCCCGTGCGATTGTCGCCCTCGCCCACTTCGACATCTTACGCGGCGAGGGCCTCGAGTACGCCGACACGCTCGTTGCCGCGGGGGTTCCGGTGACCCGGCTCTACTACGAGGACCTCCCTCATGGTTTCGTCACCATGAGTCTCTTGCCGCGCGCGGCCGTGGCGATCTCGGACATCATCGCCACGGTGCGGTCCGCGTTTTCGGGATCGACGTCCGCGGCAGGCGCTAGTTGACGACCTGCGCGGTCAAGCCCGTTCCTTCCGGAAGAGTGACGTCGCCTCCCGACCGAAGGAGCCCCAGGCCGTAGGTGAACACCGCGAGCGTGACCGATCCTTTGATTCGGCTCTTTCCTTCGAAGCGCTGTGGCGCGTCGTCGAGTCGAATCACGCTACCATCGATACCTTTGGTGCTCTTGAAAGACACTTCGAGCCAGCCAGGCCGGCCAATTCGGGGGTTGCTCCGGCGGGTGATGCTTGCGTTCACTTTCGTTCCGGCCGGTACGACGACGGCGCCGCTCTCGTTCGTGACGTCTTCCAGAACGGCAAAGTAGGGGTGCTGGGGCGTGGCGGTCGGCTGGTCGGAGACGCCTTCTCGAGAGGCGATGTCGACGACAGCGACCACCGGAATCGATGTGCCGGCAGGGACTTCGACACCCGCAGATGTCGTCGGAAATGCGCCAGGTTTCGCCGTGGTCACTTGGCGGACCGGTGAGCCGCACGCGGTGAGGGTGGCCGCGACGCCGATCGCGACTATCATTCCCGTACGTCCGGGAACCGTGTTCTTGAGGATGTTGAGTTGCATCGAGAGTCCTTTGTCTGTCGATCCGCACCAAGCGAATCGCAGGAGCGAATCTGGTGTCGGCTCAGGCATGTGGCCAACTCATGCGACGCATATCCGGCATGAAGCGCTCTCATGCGCCAAGCGGACCGAGAGCCGAGTTGTAAACGGCGGCGCGCCGTCGTCCCTCAGCGCCACTCTTGCGAGTTCTCGTCGACGTCGTAGCCGTCGATTGGGCGCGGCTTGGGGCCACGAATCTTCCTCGCCTTGGGATCTTCGGCGGGCAGCTGAACGCCTCCGTCAAATCCGCCGCTGATCCATCTCTGCTTGGATGAGCCGGAGATCGGCTTTCCCGACGGCTGGACCTCGGGACGTTTGGGGAGCGGATCTTTCGTGTTGCGCAAACGAGGCTCGGGCACCGAGGAGGCCGAGGCCGTGACCTCTCCGGGCGCGTACTCGATCCGGATCGTCGTGGACACGCGCTCGGACACATCGCCTTCGAGTGGCGCCAGTGCGAGGCCCTCGACCCGACGCTCGACGCACCGACGCGCGGAATCTGAGAGTCCGACACCATAGGCCTGGGGCGTGATCACGACCCCGGTCGGCCGCACGGTCGCGGACACGTTGACGAACAGGGTCCTCGGGCTCGAGGCCTCGAAGTCTCGAACGCAGTCCTTCGGCACGCCGATCGCGGCGTTCAACTCTGTCGCGAGGTTTCGGTCTGACGCTTCCTCTTCTGGCTCGTCCTCGTCCGCCAAGTCGCCAGTATCGAAGGCGGGCTCGGGTTCTGGGACGTCGATCGGCCTTGGCGGGCGCGTGACCTCGCGGCCGCGGGCCGTGGGCTCGGCACCTTCTTCTGGACCGCGTTCGGGGACCTCACCGCTGTGACAGCCGAGGACCAGCGACATCGCTGCGCACCAGATGGAGACGCGCGTCATGCCGCCATCTTAGCGGCCAATCACGCGTTGCGGTACTTCGTGACGTCGCCCCGTGCTCGCCCGCCGTCTCGCACACGCTCACTCGGACAGGCAGCCCACAAAGGACAGGAACGTTTCCGGGGGCGCAGAGAAGCGACTCGACATGATGACGGCGGCCGTCGAACCGCTGATCACCACCTTCGTCTCCGCCCCGATCGCGTCGGCGACCCGTTCGCGAAGGATCGACACGCCCTGAGCATCCGTGGCGCGCCCAACCGCGTCGATCCACGGGCCGGCGGCGACGACCCAAGTGTCGGAGGGCGCCACGTAGCCCAACGTCACTGCGCGCTCTTCGAGAGCGTCGGTGGTGAATGTGAACTCCTCGCCACAGTACCGTTGTGATGAGCAAGTCAGGTCGTCGTCGAGCTCGTAGATTGAGTACCCGTCGTTGCTCCTCGTCGAAAGCCCGAGCGTGTCGTCGGAGGCGCGATGCAAGCTCGGGGTAAAGTCGCTTGCCACGTCGCGCTCGAGGGCAACCTGACCATCTTCCCCGAGTTCGGCCACCGACACGGCGGTTCCCGAGCGCCAAGTCACGTACGGCCACTCGATGCTGACCAAGTCGCCGAAATCGAGGTCTGTGATTGCCGTGGGGGCTGTCGTCGCGACCGCCGCCACGTTTGCGATTGAGAAACTGGTGATCCCATAAGCACCGTCGGCCCGACCGAACAGGCGCCCTGCGTCGTCATCGTCGAACACCGCCTGAAACTGAAAGCTGCTGAACCAGTCGTCTTGCGCGGAACTCACTTCTTCGATCGTCGGCGAGAGGTCTGGGCGGACCGACACGTAGGCCACGGTCAGCGGGTTGCCGAACGCGAGGAGGACGTCGCCCCCGACCGAATCCGCTTCGATCTGCCGTGAGCCCGTGAGCCCCGCGATGGTGACACTGTCGTCGAGCCGGGTAGGGCTACCGGTGACGTCGTAGGTCTCGACGACGAGCCGATCCCCAACGATGCGCGCAAACAAGAAGCCGCCGGGAACGGGCGCGATCCCCGCTCGATTGTTGAACGTCGGCACCGTCAGAACCTCGAGCACGCCGTCGTCGATCAGGCCGTTGGCGTCGTTGTCAGAGCCGTCGCAGACCTCTTCGTTCTCGGTCGCATCGCACGCCGTGCCAAGGCCGTCGTCTGCGGTTCCGTTACAATCGTTGTCGAGGCCGTCGCAGACTTCAGTCGCGGGCCCGACAGCGCCTTGGCATTCCAGTTCGGTGCCCGAGTCGGCGCACGCGAAGAGACCCTGGCTGCACTCTCCGGTTTGCTCGCCGCACGGAGTCCCGAGGAGCGGCCAGTCCTCGTCGATCGAGTCGTCGCCGTCGTTGTCGACTCCGTCGCACACTTCGGCGTCTCCGGGTTGTCCCGGTCCTGGGTCTACCTTGGCGCAGCCCGTCACGGTGCTCAGCGCGAGCGCGACCGAGAGACCCAACGAACTCCACCCGACCGATTCAAACCAAGTCATGACTAACTTTTTACCCCGGAACCGGAGGCCGACCAAAAAGTAACTTCGCCCACACGGGTAGACCGGCCTGGATCTCCGCGGCGACTTGCCTTATCCCTCGAAGCATGGGCGATCCGAACGAACCGCGGGTCCGAATCCGCTTTCCAACCCTCGAAATCTTTGCCTTGCGATCCGGGGGTGCACTTGCTGCGAGAACGAGGCGCTTGTTCCCGGCCGAGCTCGACGCCGGCTATTTCATCTTTCAGAACGCCCTCGACCTCTCGGCTGTACGCGTGATCGCGTCGCGCTACACCAAGATCCCGTTCACAGTCGGGAACAACATTCGAACACGGACGGGCAAGCTTCCCCTTCGGGTCATGGTTCACGAGCTGACGCACGTTTGGCAGTACCAGACGAAGGGTATGGGCTACGTGTCGGACTCGGTTTTTCATCAAGCGAAGGCGGCGATCTGGGCAGGAGGGCGCGAGTCGGCGTACTCCTCCAAGCTCAAACCTGGCAAATCGATTCACAGTTATACGGCCGAGCAGCAGGCTTCGATCGTCGAGCATTTCTACGCATCGGCCGCGGCGCGAAAGGATCCCGGCTACTGCGCGATCATCGCTGAGGTCCGAAAGACGCGGCCTATCCCGGCGAACGTTCGGCGGCGGATCGTGCTTGACGAGATCGTCCAGGGGCCTGGACGGAACCATAACCGCGACATTCCGGGACCGCGTTCGTTCCGGGTCCGCAACACCCCGGGCGTGTCGCTGTTTCGCCTCGAGTTTTGAACGTACGCGTCGAGGCGCCTCGTTTCGCAAACGCGGCGGCTCGGTACTCGGGGTCGAATGACAGGGCCAGCGAGTCTGCTACCGTGCCGCCCTCTCGGAGGTGGAAGAGTGAACCGTGAAGTTCGGGTTGGTTTGTGCGGCTGCGGGGTCATCGGAGAGGGCCTCGCGCGCACCCTCGTGGAGCACGCCGATGTGATCGCTGCGCGCGCGGGTGCTCCCGTGCGGCTCCAGGCGGTCGCCGACAAGGATGCAAGGCGCCTCGACCTCGTTCGGTCGCTTGCGGCCGATGTCGTTTGCCTCGACGACGCCTTCGAGCTCGCTGAACGCGACGATGTCGATATCGTCGTCGAGCTCATCGGCGGGGTCGAGGTGGCGGAGAAGCTCGTTCGCGCCGCCCTCACCGCCAAGAAACACGTCGTTACGGCGAACAAGGCACTGCTCGCTGAGCGCGGCGCCGGTCTCTTCGCGTTGGCACGAGAGAACGGTCGGGACCTCTACTTCGAGGCCGCCGTAGCAGGCGCCATTCCTGTGATCCGGGTCATTCGCGAGTCGTTTGCGTCTGATCAGCTTCGATCGGTTCGGGGCATCATCAACGGCACGAGCAACTACATCCTGTCGAGCATGGCCAACGAAGGTGCGGCGTTTGCCGACGCCCTCAAGGCCGCGCAGATCGCCGGCTTCGCGGAGGCAGACCCGACCCTCGACATCACCGGGGGGGATGCTGGTCACAAGCTCGCGATCCTGGCAGGGCTGGCCTTTGGTGCTGAGGTGATGCCCGACGAGATCCCGACCGAGGGCATCGAGCATGTGGACCCGCGAGACATCGAGTACGCCAAGCAGTTCGGTTATGTGATCCGCCCACTGGCTGTCGCCGAGAAGACGACCTCGGGTGCGCTCGACTTGAGGGTTCACCCGGCGTTGGTGCCAACGAGCGATCCCCTTGCGCACGTCGACGGCGCCCTCAACGCCGTGGCGATTCAAGGCGAGAACCTCGGGCCTAGCTTCCTCTCGGGCTTGGGCGCTGGGGCCCGTCCGACGGCCACTTCCGTCGCCGGCGACATCATCGACATTGCCAAGAATGCGCTGTCCAGTGGTCCGGCGAGAGCATGGCAGACATCGCCCGGTGCCTCACCCCCCGTCCAACCGATCGCGAACCTATCGTCGCGTTACTACCTTCGTTTCTCGGTCAGGGACGAGTCGGGTGTCCTCGCGGCGCTCTCGGGCAAACTCGGAGATTCCGGCATCTCGATCGAGCAGATGGTGCAAGACGCCGACCCCGGCGAGGCGGGTACCGCGTCGATCGCGATGCTGACGCACGATGCGCGGGAGGGTGATGTCCGGGCGTCCTTGGACGCAATTGACGCCACCGATCTTACGACCGCGCCCACCCGAGTGATCCGCATCGTCGAGTAGGGCTAGCGTCGGGGACGCTTCGCGCGAGGTCTACTGAACCACCCCGAGCGCGACCGACGACACGCGGACCAGGCACACCATGTTGCAGATCGGGGGCACTTGCCCTGCGGCCAGGGCCTGGCACGAAAGCCCGCTGATATCGGACAGGCACATGTCGAGGTTCGGCTCGTTCACCGCGTCGCAAACCACGACGCCCACCTCGGCGATGCACTGCTCCGTGCACGATTCGACCGTCTCGGTCGTCTCGTCGACGCATTCGATCGCTCTCGCGCACGTCGCTTCACAAAGGGCCGCCGTCGTCGAACCCCCATCGTCCCCGCACCCTACCGAGGAGAAGACCCACACTAACCACCACAAAGCCACAAACCGTTGCATGCTTCCTCCGTTGCGAGATCGGACGAGGCCGACGGTAATCGCGAACGCAACCCCCGTCTACAGTCGATCGATACTGCGGTGATGGTTTCGACGGCGCCGGCAACCTTGTGGACGAACACATACGTACGGATCCCGAGAGAACGCGATCGGCAAAAAAAAACCGCCTCGTGAAGAGGCGGTTCCTTGGTCGCAGATTTGGCAACGATGTTACTCGAACACCTCCGAGTCGTCGTAGGTTGGCTCGACGTAGTCGTCCCCGCCGTCGCCGCCCCCAGAGCTCGGGCTCGGGTTCTTGCCGCGTACGTTCCAGAACGCCAAGCCCGCTCCGATTCGCCACGCGAAGGTCGTGTTGGCGTTACCGCCGAAGAACGCGTTCGAGAAACTCGTGTTCCAGCCGAGATCGAAGTAGAACCACGGCGCTAGTTTCTCGTTGGCCCGGATTTCGACGCCCATTCGCGCCAAGAATGGCAACAAGAAAGCGTTGGCCGTGTCCGGGTTGATGTACCAGGTGAGCGGGATGAAACCGCCGGTGACGACCGAGACCCGGTCGTGCACATCGATCGAAACGGGGACGCCCACTTCGCCCTTCAAACCGAAGGTGAAGCTGTTGCTCGTGCCGATGTTGTTGCTGCCGATCAAGATGCCCGGCTTGAACAGGATCGCGAGGTCGTTGGTGACCTTCGCCCGTTCTTTGGTCATCAGGTTCCAGCGGAGGATCCCGTTCACGGCGAACCCGAGCCTGAGTAGATCGAAACTGAACGTGCTGAACGAACGCACTGAAGGAATGACTGCCGGCCAGTCGCGGTAGACAAACTCGCCTTCGAGAGCCCAGTCCAGGTTGCCCTCACCTCGGTTCCACCACGAGTAGAAGATGCCCGGCGCGCCGACCCCCGCGTTGTGGACCATCTTGTCCGTCAGCTTCTTGCCGCCGATCGTCGAGTTGGTCGGACCTGCAAGAGCGGGGCTTGCCATCGTCAACGCAAGCACAAAAACACCAATAGCTTTCATTTCCAGCTGCTCCTTCCCCTTAGGTGGGGCCAAGACTAGAGGACAATCGGCGAGACTGCCAGGCAATAGCGCACACCAAACGGGCGCGCGCATACGTATGTTTTCACCTGCGATTCTAAGGTCTTGCGGAAACACTCAGATTCTCGGACGCACCTCGGTGATGTATTGACATCGCGCGAGGAGCTGCAGTACGGATCCTCGCACTGAGTTAGAAAGGTCAGGTAACGCTCCATGAGATACGTCATCGCCATCGTGTCGGTCCTTACACTCGTCTCATCATCTGCTCATGCCGAGGACTCGGGCGGTGGTGTTTGCCCTGAGTTCGCCAACTCTATCGCAGCGATGCGCAAGAGCGGAGGCGCGAGCAAAGAACTCGGTCTCGAAAACGCCAGCGCCCAGCAGAAGAAGAAGGGTCTTTACCGCGGGTGGGACCAGAGCGTTCGCCTCGAGGGGCCTAAGGCTTCGGTCGCGGTTCGCAACACGACCACCTTCGCGTTCAAACCGATGAACGCCAACGTGAATCCGAACCAACAGATCAAGCTCTACCCTTTCAAGACCGCCAAGAAGTACCGAGAGCTCATGGTCGGTGGGATGAACAACTTCGGTGGTACCAAGGAAAAGAGTTCCAAGGACGATTCGATCACGCTGAAGTTCAACAAGATCAGCAAGGGTTGTTACAAGGTCGCCCCCACTGTGAAACTCCCCCCCGGGCAGTACGCGTTCAGCCTCGGCGCTGGAGCCGACGTGGAAGGATCGACGACCTTCGGCGCGAGCACCCAGGGACAGACCTGGTTCGGGTTCGCGATCGTCGAGTAGTCCCAGGGAACGCGCTCGGGCGCAAGGTCGTTCCCGACCGTCATATCTCTCCGACACATGTTGCTCGCGTCCTCGAATCGCGCCTTCGGAGGTCGTCCGGATCGTTGCGCGTCCGACCTGCGACTACAAGTGCCGACCCGCGGCGCTGACAACGCGGTTTCACCGCAGTGACAACTCCGTGTCGCTGCGGAACTCGCTTGGGAACGCACGAACCGCGCTGGTACCAGGGCCAAGTCCATCTGCGCTGATTCGCTGACAGCCTGACGGTCGGGCTTCGGCGAAGAGGCGCTCCTACTCGGAGGCCCTGCATGTCGACTTCTCGCTTCTCTTCAATCCTCGCTCTCGCTTGTGCGCTTGTCATGGGTGCGGGTTGCGCCTCTTCGCCGCAGGAGTCGGCTGCTGAAGAAACAGGATCCCTGTCACTCGATCTCGTCCTAGGGGATGACGTCGAGATCGACACGGTCGACTGGGAGATCACCGGCGGCGAGATGGAGCCGATGTCGGGAACGATCGACGTGAGCGCGCCTGGTGCGACGGCCTCGGTCGAAGTCTTTGGGCTTCCTCCGACGGAGGGCGACGAGTACACGATCTCGCTTCAAGCCACTTCGGTCGACGGGGGGGGCTCTTGCAAAGGCGCCGCCGACTTTGGGGTCGAGGTTGGCGAGGCGACCGACATCATGGTCATGCTCAACTGCCAGTTCCCGACACGCCTCGGCGGCGTTCGGGCCAATGGCAAGTTCAACATCTGCGCCGAGCTCTCCAAAGTCATCGTCTCCCCCCTGCAGACGTCGGTTGGCAACGACATCGACCTCGCGTCGGCGGGCTTCGATGTCGAGGGTGACGCGATCGAGTACCGATGGACTTCGACCGGCGGGACGATCGCCGACGCCACGGCGGCCACCACCACCTACACCTGCGACGAAGAAGGTGAGCAGTCGGTCACCATCGAGGTTTCGGACGACGGCTTCGAGTACTGTCTCGGTACCTGGACGGTGCCGGTCACTTGTGGTGAAGGCGACCCGGCGGGCGAGCGCTCCTTCAATCGAGTGTCGTCGTTCTTGATCTGCTCGCAGATCGACCCGACCTGCAACGACGATACCGAAACCGCCGCTGAGATCGTCACTGCCACCGAGGATGGCAACACCCTGATCTACACCGACAGCCCGTTGGAAGTCGTTGGCTTCGTCGACATCACCGATCCAGCAGCGCCAGCCGGCCTCGGTACGGTCGCACTCGGTGGTGAGCCGACATCGGTCGCCGTTGCGGGGCCTTACGCGTTGGTCGGCGTCAACACCTCGGAGGATTTCGTCAACACCTCCGGCGACCTCGAAGTCTTCGACATCGCCACTCAGACTTCGGTTCGTACGATCCCGCTCGGCGGGCAGCCCGACGCCGTCGCGATCAGTCCCGATGGAGCCTACGCCGCCGTCGCGATCGAGAACGAGCGTGACGAGGATCTGGGTGACGGAGCGCCGCCACAATTGCCGGCTGGTTTTCTGGTGATCGTCAACCTCTCGGGCGACGTGGCCGACTGGACCACGACCAACGTCGACCTCACTGGGATTACTGACCTTTTTCCGGAGGACCCGGAGCCGGAGTACGTGGACATCAACGCCGACGATGTCGTCGTGGTCACCCTCCAGGAGAACAACCACATCATCCTGGTCGACGCGACCACAGGGATGGTCACCGGTGACTTCTCCGCGGGGACCGTGGACCTCACGGGTGTTGATCTCACCGAAGACGATCCAAACATCAACGACAACATGTCGATCATTCAAACGGAATCCGTCATGGGGGTCCCCCGCGAGCCCGACGGTGTGACTTGGATCGACACCGAGCTGCTCGTCACGGCTGATGAGGGCGACCTCGACGGCGGTAGCCGCGGTTTCACGATCTTCAACACCGGCGGCGAGGTCGTGTACACGAGCGGGAACACCAACGACCAACTCACTGCCCGACTCGGCCACTACCCCGACGCGCGGTCCGGCAACAAGGGGAACGAGCCCGAGAACGCCGACTTCGGCACCTACGGCGACGACGAGATTCTGATCGTCGCATCCGAACGCTCGAGCGTGTTGTTCGTGTACGACGTGAGCACGCCAGGGGCGCCCGCTCTCAAGCAGGTCCTGCCGGCCGGCGCGGCCCCGGAGGGCGTCCTCGCACTCACCTCGCGCGACCTGCTCATCGCAGCCAGCGAAGAAGACAGCCGAGGAGACAAGTTGCGCTCCGTTCTCAACATCTACGTCTACGACGAGGCTCCCGCGACGTACCCGACCCTCATGTCCACCGATCGTGAGGACGGGTCGCCGATCCCCTGGGCGGCCATGTCCGGCTTGGCCGCATCCGGCTCGAGCACCCTCTATGCGGTTGAGGACAGCTTCTATGGCGCCAACCGCATCTTCGGGATCGACATTTCGACGGCGCCGGCGACGCTCGATACCGAGATCACGATCAAAGATTCGAACGGCGTGTTCGCCAACATCCCGACCGACGACGAGGGAGACGACGACGACGTGTTCAGCTCGGCGGATCTAGGAGCGCTGATCAACACCGACAACACGGTCAACATCGACCCGGAGGGAGTCGCCGTCGCCAGCACTGGCGGGTTCTGGGTCGCGTCCGAAGGGGCGGGCACCGTCGGCGACGAGGACCGACCGATCACGAGCCTCAACTTCATCTTCAAGACCGACGACGACGGTGTCATCGAAGCGGTCGTCACCTTGCCCGACGATCTCAATGCCGCCCAGCTCCGCTTCGGCTTCGAAGGCATCACAGAGTACGACGGCGCGGGATACGTCGCGTTTCAACGCCGATGGCCCGACGCCGACGGTGGCAATGACCCGGGGCCGCGGATCGGGATCTATGATCTTGCCGCTGGTGAGTGGAGCTTCCTCTTCTACCCCCTCGACGATCCGGAATCGCAGAACGGTGGCTGGGTCGGACTCTCGGACCTGACGTCGCTTGGTGACGGCGAGTTCCTCGTCGTGGAGCGCGACAACCAAGGCGGCCCTGACGCCGCGATCAAGCGTCTCTACACGTTCGGCGTGAACGGCCTCAACCCGGGTGACACCGTCACCAAGACGCTCCTTCGGGACTTGGTCGCCGAGGGCGACCTCACCGCGACCGGCGGCCTCATCGCCGAGAAGATCGAGGGGTCGGCTGTGACCGAAGACGGAGACGTCTACATCATCAACGACAACGATGGCGTGGACGACAACTCCGGCGAAACCAACCTCATCAACTTGGGGGAGTTGCTCGACTAGGGCGACCATGCCCTAGAAACGAATGCCGCCGCCCACGTAGATGCTGAGTTCGTGGACGGTGATGTTCGTGATGTTGCTTTCGATCAAGTCCGGATTGGCGGGGTCGATCGTGCTGATGTCGTCTGCGACCCGAGCCCCGCCGAAGTCGCCGATCCCGATCGCGTACCGAAACGCGATCGCGGTTCGGAACGAGATGCCCCGATACGTGGGTGTGGACCCGAGCCGCCCAAACTTGTTGAACTCGATCCCCGAGCTGAACCCGTAGAAATTCAGATCAAGGTCACCGAAGTTTTCGGGCGGCCCCGCGAACGGGTTGAGGTCGGTGAACGCGCCGGCGCCGAACGACAGGTTCTCGTTCAGGCGGACGAGAGCGCCGATGCGACCATTTCCGATGACTTTCGTCGGGCCTTGGTTCACCTGGATGTCGCCATCGATCGAAAGAAGGGTCCGACCGAAGTCGTATGCGAACCCGGCGCGCAATCGCCACGGCTCAAACTGGTTCCATTCGAACGAAGAACTCGACTCGTTGACGTTCTCGAGGTTCAACGTGCTCAGTGACCCGTCCGGGAGGACCACACCCCCGCTCCGCACGCTTTGGATCGACGTGTTCTCAAAGAACAGGTAGCTCGCAGTCTGAAACGAGGCCCCCACGCTGATCGCATCCGTGGGTCGCCACATCACCCCGAAACCGAGCCGAATTCCAAGCCCGGTCAGTCCGAGTCGCGATGATGAAGTCGTGATCAGCACGGCTTCGTTCGTCTCCGGGTCCGCGATGAGTGCGCCCCCGACCTGCCCTGACTGGGTGGCGCTCACGAACGACCCGTTGAGCGTGGCTCCGAGATACAACTCGTCGCTGACCGCCCACGCGATCCCTCCGATGACCTGGTAGATGTCCAGTTCGTCATCGATCTCGATGAGCCATTCCCAGTCGAGGTTGCTCATCGACTGGTCCGGGAAACTCAGCGAGGGTCGCTGATTGTAGCTCGCCGAAGACGTGGTGAAGACCCCGAACCCAAGCCGTAGCCCCGACTTGGTGGTTCGTACGTAGGCCGCCGCTGCGGGCACGATGATCGCTTCCGTCGCGTTTCCGTTGGCCGACGCGCCAGACGCAGACACGATCGCCGAAGGGATTCGGTAGAGCCGGAGTGAGTACGCGGTGAGGCTCAGGTCGATCGAGTTGTGGTCGATGTGCTGTAACCCGGCCGGGTTGTACCAGAGTGCGCTTCCCTGGCTGACGATGGCCGTGACGGCCCCGCCAAGGAGTGCCGCCTCGTTCCCAAGCAGTACTTCGTCGGTATTCCCGGCTTTCGCGGATGGCGCGACGAGGAGCAGGGCCATGCCTAGGCAGACGACGACGACGAGTCGATTCCAGGGAGGCATCCCGCGCGGACGTTATCAGTTCGCCCTCGCTTCCTCTACCGCGACGTTGCCTGAGCGCCTCTAGAGGACGCGGTCGAAGTAGGGCTTGGGGCTCGACAACTTCCGGTCCCGGTAGGCGACGTACCCATCGGGCCGGACCAAGTACACACTTGCTGCGTCTGCGGCGTAGCGATCGTGCATGACACCCTCGGCATCGTGGATCGCGACAGCGCCGCCCCAACCCTCCTCCAGTTCTCGAGAGACGACGAACACGTCGATCCAGTCACCGTAGTTTTCGAGGGACTCGGTGGTTACTTCTCGTATCCGGTCGATAGACTTGCCGCCAAACAGCACGAGCCGGTAGCGGGTTCCTGTCCACTGCCGGAAGAGCGACGTGGCCACCCCATCGACGAGGATGGGAGACGCATCCGGGGCTTGCGCGCCCGCGCGTGGGCCACCCTCGAAGTCCGAGGCCTCGACGCACAAAAAGCTCCCGCGGTAGTCGATGTCGAGCTCCTGGAGACTCCGCGCGGCCTCCAAGCGCTGCGCTTCGGGGAGCAGGGTGTGGGCCACGATCCGGTCGCGTTCGGCCGGGGAGACGTTTGCGAAAAGCTCTGCGTTCTCGGTCGCATGCCGCGTCATTGCCAAGACCTGCGCGCCAATCTCTCGACGCTCGCTTTCGTAGCTGTCGAGCCATGTCTCCGGCGCGGTGCCGTCGATCACGGAGGCCAGCTTCCAGCCCAGGTTGTAGGCGTCCTGGATGCCTGTGTTCATTCCCTGACCCGCGAGGAGGCTGTGCACGTGCGCGGCATCCCCCGCCAGGAAGGTTCGCCCCTGCCGATAGTGGGGAGCCAGCCGGTAGTGGATGTGAAAGGTGGTGAGCCAGCGAGGATCCGACAGCGTCAGCCCAGGGATTCCACGCTCGTCAACCACCGCTTGCATCTGTTCGAGAGTCGGTGACTCGTCGAGCTCGTGGCCAGGCGGCAGGTTCGCGCAGATGAGTCTTCGACGGCCCGGGAGCATGCTGAAGAGGAAAAGGTCGCCCGCCTCGTGCAGGAAGAAGTAACCGAAGTTGTCGTCGAGCTCCCCATCGACCACCACGTCGGCCAAGACATACGGATAGGGATCCGGATCCCCGGGAAACGCGCATCCCGTGAGGTGCCGGACCGAGCTGTGTGCGCCATCGCATCCGACCAGCCAGGGTGCCTCGGTCGTTTCGGTACTCCCGTCCGCGTGCTCGAGCGTTGCAATAATGCGATCACCCTGGTCGTCGATGTCTCGAAGGACGACGCTCCGTTCGACCTCCACCCCGAGCCGGTTCAGGTGTCCCTCGAGCACCGATTCGGTTCTCGCCTGCGACTGCGACATCCCGTACGGAAAGGCCGAGTCGACCGGCGCGTGGCGCTCGACCGCCACGAGCTCGCCTTGGGCGTAGAGGTAGACCCCATGCTCCTCGAAGGACCCCTCGATTGCCGCGTCTGCGATGCCGAGTGACTGAAACACTTCGAGCGTTCGCGAGTGCAGGAGGTTTGCTCGGACGTGCGGGTCGATGCCAGGCGACCTGTCGATGATGCGGACGGGGATGTCCCGTCGGGCGAGTTCCGAGGCCATCATCAGGCCGGTCGTGCGTCCTCCGACGACGAGGACTGGCGCATTCACGGTAGTCATCGCTTGAACACGCATAGCACCGGGACGCGTAGCGAGATACAGGGCCACTGTCCTGGACAGTGGCCCATGACACTTCTTGCGGAATTGCCTTGTTTCGTTGACACTCCGGCTCGCGTGTCCCGCAGGGAGCTCGGCGACACGATTGTAGTGCCCTCTGCCAAGCGGGTTCGTAGCTCGTCCTTCGACTCGCCGCTCGCAAGAGGTCACGCCATGGAGATCACGACAGCCGCGCCCGAGTTCGACATCCGAAAGGAGTCCTACTCGAATATGAACGACTGGCTGAACACCCTAGTCCGCAAGAAGATCGCGGACTCGAACCGAGCGGGCGTGGCGCTTCCGGCGGAGATGGCCTGGGTCGCGGAGCACGAGCACGACGTGTACCAGCGAAGGTTCAAGCCCTTTGTGTTCGTCGTCCTGGGGGTCATTGCCTACGGGATCCTTCAGACGTCCAATCCCGTGGCCCTACTGGCGACGTTTGTGTTCATGTACTTCTACATCGACTTCTACAGTGGGGTCCTTCACGTCGTGCTAGACAACCCCAAGTTCGTGAACCTTCCGTTGATCGGAATCCCATGCGTCGAGTTTCAATGGCACCACACGTTCGCCTATGACATCTCGACGCGCCGACTGCTCGATGTGTGGGGGGACCTCAACGTGCTGCTTCTGGCGAAGTCGCTCTTCCTGTTCGGCCTTTGCGGGTTCACGCCCGCGGCGTTCACGGTGGCCGGGGTCGGCTACGCGCTCGGGTACGCGAATCAGTTCTCCCATCGGCTCGCGCATACCGCACCCCGGAAACGCCCGAAGGCGGCGGTCTGGCTGCAGGAGCACCGTGTGTTGCTCAAACCCGAGATCCACCACGAACACCATACCAACTACGACGAGTCGTTCCCCGTGCTCAACGGACACTCGCGTGGCGTGATCCAAAGCATGCTTCGCGTCGTGCCGAACGGTTACCCTTGGTTGATCTTCTTCGTGTTGCTCACCGCATTTGATCTGATCGCTATCGTGTGGGTCTTTGAGCGTCTCTGGCCCGCCTGACGCGTCGATTCTCGGTGATCCGGGGCGGGCAATGCGCGGGCGGCCTGCTAGGTTGGGTTTACGGCGATGGTCGAAGACTTCGATTCAATGGAACAACTCGAAGGGCTGATGCACGACGGAGGCACGGCGATCCTCGATTTCTGGTCGACTACATGTGGTCCTTGTCGCCACATGGCCCCCCACTTCGAGGCGGTGGCCGAACAGTTCGCGTCTGAGCCGGTCCGGTTCGTCCGAATCAACACGGGCTCGGCGCCGGAGCTCGCGGCCCCGTTTCGAATCCGATCAGTCCCCACGCTCCTTTTCGTTCATGATGGCGAGATCCTCGACGTTCGGGTGGGGGCGCTCTCCGGTGCGGCACTTCAGAAGAAGGCTCGGTGGTTGCTTCGGAAGGCGAGTGGTGAGGGGCTGCTCGCACGCTTCTTTGGGTAGGGCGGGGTATGTGCAGCGGCCCCCTTGAGGGGTGAGGCAGGCAACATTGCCGTCGCGGATCGCCAGGATCCCGGATGAAGGACGAACGCCCTCTTGCAATACTGAGGTGTAGTCCGTTGTTGGCGGGCCGGGGGTGTCTTATGCGCGCTGTTGTTTCGAGTTCGTGGTGTCTTGTTGTGTTGTGCTTGATGGTGGCCGCGGGTTGCGGCGACGATGCTTCGGGACCGACCGGGGGCACCGGTGGAGACGGCGGTAGCGGGGCCGTCGCGGGCTCCGGCGGTACCGGTGGTGCTGGCGGCGCGGGCGGACAAGCCGGCACCGGTGGAGGCCCGTCGAGCGTCTGCGGCGACGGCGTAGTCGACGCCGGCGAGACCTGCGACGACGGCACCAACGACGGCGGCGAAGGCGAATGCCTCCCCGGTTGCACGGCCTTGCAGTCTTGCGGCGATGGCACCATCGAGGGCACCGAGACCTGCGACGACGGGACCAACGACGGGGGTGAAGGCGAATGCCTCCCCGGTTGCAACGCCCTTCAGGCTTGCGGGGACGGCAACGTCGAGGGCACCGAGACCTGCGACGACGGGACCAACGACGGCGGCGAAGGCGAATGCCTCCCGGGTTGCGCCGGCTTGCAGTCTTGCGGCGATGGGGCGACCGAAGGCACCGAGATCTGTGACGACGGCGTGAACGACGGAACCGGTCCCCAGGGCTGCACCGCCGGTTGCGGAGCACCGGCCACCTGTGGCAACGGCACACTCGAAGCGCCCGAGATGTGCGACGACGGCCAGAATGATGGCGGTGAGGGGGAGTGTCTCCCAGGGTGCATCGGTGTGCAATCGTGCGGCGACGGCGTCGCCAATGGGACCGAGACCTGTGATGGCGACCGCGTGAGTTGCCTGACCTTGGGCGGCGGTTTCGGCGGTGGCGAGGCAGACTGCAACGGCAGCTGCACGGGGTATGACGATTCATCGTGCACGCTCCCCACTTGCACCGTGCTTTACGACTTGAACGCCACGTTCCAGATCACCAACACGCCCTTCAGCGCGGGCGACCAGACCAACACCGGCCTCGATGGTCTGTTGGTCCTCGAATACACCGAGGATGGATCAGGGAACATCATCGAAGGCCCGGTCAATGTGCTTCACTACTGGACCTACAACGACTTCGTCGTGGGCGGCCTGGTGACCGTGACCACCAAGGTCCACGGCTTCTCGCCGAGCTGCAACGGGGAGACGGCTCCAAGCTGGCGTCTCGACACCGACCCTGGCTTTCCGCT
>JBCCEK010000047.1:0-23897 GCA_039030295.1 Myxococcota bacterium
ATGGGCGACCTTTTTCAGCGAGTCACCAACTGGCTGGTGATTCGCGAAGGGGATCCACTCGAGGCGGGAACCCACGTTCCACAGTTCACGACCCGACTTCGGCAACTCCGCGCCATGCTCCACCTTGTCGATGCCGATGGCAACCACGTCGACCCACGCCAAGACCTCGTCCGGCAGCGACGTCTCCTGACGCAACAGGTCCTTCTTCATCGAGTCAAGCACGACCCGAAGAGTTCGCTTCGCCGGACACTCTGCGCGGCGACCGCACGCACCTGCGACGCTCTGGTTCGGGAAGGGATCGCGGACGTGGCCGACGTCGTCATCGCCGTCGCACATCACGTACCACATCTGGACGACCTCAAAACGATGGCGGAAGCCTCGATGGTGCCCGACATCGAAACGGCGGTGCGCGCTTACTCGAAGCTCCGCCATGCCACCAAAACCACCGAACGCGACGGCCGCGGACTGGTGGCCGCGACCGACGCGCTGCGAGCGATCGGCAACGAGCTTCCCGTCGCATCGTCGGCGAGGGTCGAGGCGCTCCGACAGTCGATTTCGCTTCTCGCGCGAGGCCTGCGATCGGTCGCAGCCTCTAGCTCGCTCACGGAAGTCGCCGACCGCTCGGCCTCCACGCCCCTGGCGTCCCTCGAGCGTGGAGTCACGATGATGGCTCAGCTCACGCACGGGTCGCGGCGACGTCTCGGTGATCCTGCAGCCGAACCGCCGAGCGCCGGTGAAGCGATCTGGGCGATGGGGCTCGAAGTCGAACGTGCGTTGCGAGCATCCGTATCCGAGATCGACCGCGCCCATGCAGACGCCGTCACTGCCATCGAGCGAGACCTTCCCGGAGCATTCGAGCAAGTGACGAAGGCGATCCTGAAGCACTTGCGTCGCCTGCCGCTCGACGCGCCCCGCCGCATGCCGAGCATCGCCCCGTTCGAGGCTTCGCTCGATGCGCCATTGCCCGCGTGGGTACCGCCAAGCCGGATCCTCGGAGGCTTCTACCTCGTGAGGGCGGTTGGAACCGGCGCGGTCGGCTCGGTTTTCGTGGCCCGTCGCGTCGAGGAGCGACACGACGAGTCCGCCCCACTCTTCGCGCTCAAGGTCCCGGACTACTCGGCGGCCGCGGCTCGGACGCTGTCAGAAGACGAGTTCCTGAAACTGTTTCGCGATGAAGCAGGCGCATTGCTCGGCCTCCCCGAACACCCCAACATCGCGCGTTTCGTCACTTTCGACGCGGGTGCACGTCCGAAACCGATTCTCGTGATGGAACTGGTCGAAGGACCGAGCCTCGAGCGCATGCTCGAGATGGGCGACCTATCGCTACGAAAGGCGCGCGACTTGCTGCTAGGGATCGGGGCGGGCCTCGACGCGATGCACCAGGTGGGCGTCGCTCACCTCGACGTCAAACCGTCCAACATCATCGTGCGCAACGCCGACGCGATCACAGGCGTGGGTGCCGCGCCGAAGCCCATCCTCGTCGACTTCGGGCTTGCGGGGCGCCACCTGCGACCCGGCTGCGGGACAGCCAACTACGGCGCGCCCGAGATCTGGGGCTCAGGCGACACGCGCGAGGCGATCCCGGCCGATGTCTATGCCTTCGGGTGCCTGATTTTCGAAGCATACACAGGGGAGACCCTGTTTGAAGCGAACACAGAGGCCGGAATGATCACCCAGCACGTGACACACGACGGGGACCCGAACTCGGTACGCGCCTTGATCGCACAGCCGGAGACGCGCTCGCTCGGCGAGCTCGTCGCCCGTTGTATTCGACGGGACCCCGCTGATCGGATCACGATTCGGCAAGCTCGCCAGTTCCTGGCGAGCCTCGACTTGGGTGTCGAGGATCGCCACTGGCCAGTCGAACTCACGGGCTAGCCGCGCGGTTCCAGGTCAGCGCTCACCGGACGAGTCGTTGGGTCCTTCGGGCCCGACCTCGGCGATGTGAAACTCGACGCGCCTGTTCTGAGCGCGGTCGGAAGCCGTCTTCGCATCCGGGAGAATGGGCCGCGTCGGGCCAAAGCCTTCGGCGATGAGGCGCTGTCTGTCGACGCCGCCCCGCCCCACGAGGTAC
Source organism: Myxococcota bacterium (assembly GCA_039030295.1). Taxonomy (GTDB): domain Bacteria; phylum Myxococcota_A; class Polyangia; order Polyangiales; family Houyiibacteriaceae; genus SG8-38. The sequence continues at coordinate 2,075 of JBCCEK010000047.1, forward strand.
CTCACCACCGTCTCCGCCCGCTTCTGGGAGAGTCGCATGTTGAACTTCAACGAGCCCGTCGCGTCACTGTGCCCCTCGACTCGAACGATCGGGTACTCGGGATGCGCGTTGATGACGGCCGCCACGTTGTCGAGCAGCGCGAACGAGCGCTTCTGTAGCTTGGCGCTCCCGCTCTTGAAGTACACCTTCTCGAGGATCTCGAGTTGGCCGTCGCCGATGACGACGAGCTGTGCGTCTTGGCAGCCCTGGTTCTCAACCGTGCCGGGCTCGTCCGGACAGTTGTCGACTCGGTCGGGAACGCCATCGCCGTCCCGATCCGCTTCTGGGCATCCATTGTTTTCGGGCTTGCCTGGCTCGTCGGGACACATGTCGTCGACATCGAGGATGCCGTCGCCATCGTTGTCCGGGTCCGGGCATCCGTCCTGGTCCTCAAACCCATCGATGTCTTCTGGATCCATCATGCAGCCGTCATCGACATCGAGGATCCCATCACCATCGTTGTCGAAGTCAGGGCAACCATCTTGATCCTGGAAGCCGTCGAGATCTTCGGGATCGGTAGGACACTGATCGAGGTCATCGGCGATTCCGTCGCCATCGGTGTCCACCACGACGACGCCCTTGTCAGGCATCGTGAAGCCGATCATCCCGATCAGTCGCCAGTCGGGTGCGCCGTAGCCCGGGGTCACCCCGGCGGTCCCCGCAAAGCCGATGGTGAAGCCGGTCTTGTTGAAGTACTTGATGCCGCCGAGGACTTCGACAGGCGTTTCTTCGCGTCCGCCGAAGCCGGTCGAACTCTGGGCCGCGGTACGGCCGAAGGCTTCCACGGTCAACATCAGCTGGTCATTGAGGGCCAGCGCCTGCAAGCCGCCACCCCAAGTCAACTGATTCCCGAGGCGCAGGGTGATGATGTCCTGCGTGAAGTTGGTCTTGTAGCCGATGTTGAGCGGGATGCGAACGTGGTCGCCAATGTTGAAGGTCATGAACGCTTCAAACCAACCGCCGATGTACGGGCTCGTGCGACCCTCGCCGAGATAGTTCTGCTGCGCATCGGCGGCGCCGGCCGTATTCGCTGTGAGCGTGGCTTGCAGCGCGATCTGGAACACGTCGTCGCGTGTCCCGTAGAGGTTTCCTCGCGCGCCGAGGTATATGTCCCCGAGCCCTTGGCCCCGGGGAACGAGGCCGGACTGGCCGATCGAGTCCAGGAAGGTCAGCTCGTCCTCCGAAAGTCGGTCGTCGACGATGAACGAGAAGGGCAGATCCATGAAAATGACGAGCCGGTCCCAGAGGCCAAGGCTCCACGTGAAGTGTCCGGTGAGGTCCCGGCTCACGACCCGAAACTGGTTGCCCGCCTGCGGCGTACCCGGGGCCCCTTCGAACACGAGTTCATCGTCGGCGTAGTCGAGGTAGATCTGAAACCCAAACCGCTTGTGACCTTGCGCGTCGGCCGTACTCACGGCAAAGCCGTCCGTCGCCAGTTCGGAAGGGCGGAACTGGTTCAGATCGAACTGCGCTCCTTGCGCGCTCACGCCAGAACTGGAGCCAATCAGACAGACCGCAGCCACCAACCCACCGGCCAGTGCCCGGCAAATGCTCTTCAGGGCATCACTCTTGATCACGCCGTCCCTCCCGTTACTTCTACATGCGTGTGTGGGGCGTCTGATGCGCGTCCCGACCTCGCCCTAGTATCACCTACCTCTCCCGAAACCGAGAAAAAGCCTGTGGCGCGGGACCGGGAAGGCCGCTCCAGAAGAAATAATCCGCTAACATGGCATCGATGTCCGGACAGCCCAAGTATCGAACGGCGCCCGCACCCACTGCGGGGATGCCTCGAGGGATCCCGTACATCGTCGCCAACGAAGCGGCCGAGCGATACAGCTACTACGGCATGCGCGCGATCTTGGTCATCTTCATGACCAAGTACCTGATGAGCAGCGCGGGCGAGCTCGACCTGATGAGCGACGCGGACGCTAAGAAGTGGTTCCACGGCTTCGTCACCGCGGTGTACTTCTTCCCGATTCTCGGGGCGATCATCTCGGATGGATTTCTCGGGAAGTACCGGACGATCATCCTACTTTCGATCGTGTACTGCCTCGGGCACCTCACGCTTGCGATCGACGACACGCGCATTGGCCTGGCGATCGGCCTGGGGCTCATCGCGGTCGGTTCCGGTGGCATCAAGCCGTGTGTGTCTGCGCACGTCGGCGACCAGTTCGGCCAAACCAACAGTGCCCTGCTCCCGAAAGTGTTTGGGTGGTTCTACTTCTCGATCAACGTGGGCGCGCTCGCCTCGATCCTGTTTGCGGAGCCGCTCCTGCATCGGTTCGGCCCATCGGTGGCGTTTGGTGTCCCGGGGGTCTTGATGGCCATCGCGACCCTCGCCTTTTGGATGGGCCGACACACGTTCGTCCATATCCCGCCCGACGGCCCGGGTCTCGTGCGAGACGTCTTTGGGGAGGACGGCGTCCAGGCACTCCGAAGGCTCTTTCGGCTGGAGTCGTCCCCGGACGCGCCGCGGGGCATCTGGGCACGAGACGTCGCCACGGTGTTCAGGGGCGAAGGCATCCGCGCCCTTGGCAAGCTCTTCATCATCTATGCATTCATCGCGATGTTCTGGGCCCTGTTCGACCAACAGGGGTCGGCATGGGTCCTCCAAGCGGAGCGCATGGACCGCGACTTTGGAATCGAATGGGATCCATCGCAGGCCCAATGGCTGAACCCTGCGTTGGTGCTGATCTTCATCCCCCTCTTCAATCGCATCATTTACCCAGCGTTCGATCGGTTCTGGCCCCTGACCCCCCTGCGCAAGATCTCACTCGGCCTCTTCACGACGGTGTTCGCGTTCCTGCTACCCGCATGGTTGGAAGCGCGACTCGACGCGGGCGAACAAGTGAACATCGTCTGGCAGCTCGGCGGCTACGTGCTGCTCACGGCCGCCGAAATACTGGTGTCGATCACCGCGCTCGAGTTCTCGTACACGCAGGCACCGAAGAAGATGAAGTCGCTGGTGATGGGTGCGTTCCTCCTCAGCGTGTCTATAGGCAACCTCTTCACCTGGGGTGTCAATCATTTCATTCAGAACGACGATGGGAGTTCGAAGCTCGAGGGGCCCGACTACTACCTGTTCTTCGCCGGCGCGATGGCGGTGACGGCGGTACTCTTCGTTCCGGTGGCCGTCTGGTACAAAGAGCGCACGTACATTCAGGACGAATCGCAAGGCGAGTGACGCGAGTGAGCCTCATCCAGCGAGCGCGCGCTTGGATCGCGCAGGACCCAGATCCCGAGACCCGCGAAGAACTGGAATCGCTGATCGCCGCCTACGACGAGGAAGCGCTCGAAGCACGGTTCTCCGGGACGCTCGAGTTCGGGACGGCGGGGCTTCGGGGGCTGATGGGTGCGGGGCCCAATCGAATGAACCGCGTCAACGTGATGCGGACGACCTACGGGCTTTGCGAGTGGCTGAAGACGGCAGTGCCTGGGGCGACGGAGCGCGGAGTCTGCATTGCGCACGACGCGCGCCTTAAGAGCGACATTTTCGCACAGGATGCCATCGAAGTGGCGCTTGGCTTGAGCTTTCGAGTGTACTCGTACTCGAGGTCGGTGCCGACACCGCTGTTGGCGTTCGCCGTGTTGGAGCAAGAGGCCGCCGGTGGAGTCATGATCACCGCCAGCCACAACCCACCCGACTACAACGGTTACAAGGTGTTCTGGGAGAACGGGGCGCAGATCATCCCGCCCAACGACGTCGCCATCGCCGAGCGAATCGACGGGTCGCCCCCGGTCGACGAGCTACCGCGTGTCCGCGCTGCCGTGGCCCGAAGCCGCGGTCAGCTCGAGAGCATGGACCGATGCGCGCGGAAGTACGTGCGCGTGATTGCGGAAGCGACCTGCAAGACCGAGCAGCGACGTACGATCCAGGTGTCGTACACCGCACTTCACGGCGTTGCCGAACCGTTGTTCCGGTTCCTGATGTCACGCACGGGGTTCTGCAAGATCGCCAGTGTGCGCGAACAGGCACGACCCGACGGAACCTTCCCGACCGTCGCGTTCCCAAACCCCGAGGAACCGGGGGCGATGGACCGCGTCGTCGCGCTCGGCTCCGAAGTCGAGGCCGAACTCGCCCTTGCAAACGACCCTGATGGCGACCGGCTTGGTGTCGCGGTCCGTCATCGGGGGCGCTTCGAGATGTTGTCTGGGAACGAGATCGGGATTCTCCTCGCCGACGACCTCTTGCGACGCAACGAAGCGCCGGGCGACCCGCTCGTGATCTCGACCATCGTCAGCAGTCCAATGCTTGGACACATCGCGAAGGCGCACGGGGCCCGCTGGGAACAGACGCTCACCGGTCACAAGTGGATCCAAAACCGCGCCCTCGAGCTGGCGGGCGAAGGCTACCACTACGTGTTCGGATACGAAGAGGCGCTCGGGTTCGCGGCGCTTCCGGCCGTGCGGGACAAGGACGGTGTCAGCGCGGCGATGTTGATCGTGGATCTCGCAAGCCGCCTACGCGCGGAGGAACGAACCCTCATCAACGCCCTCGAAGATCTCTTTCGCCAACACGGGTGTTACGGCGATCGGCAGCACTCTCGCCGATACGAAGGGCCGACCGCCCGCGGGGAGATGGGCCAAGCCATGGACGCGCTCCGAACGAACCCGCCCACCGAGATCGGTGGACGCAAGGTGCTCTCGATGACCGACCTCGAACGCCGCGTGCGCTGGACGCCCGAAGGCACGCACCCCATGGAGCGCTTCGACCGAAGCGATACCCTGCTTTTCGACCTCGGCGACGACCATGAGGTGATGGTGCGTCCAAGCGGCACCGAGCCGAAAGTGAAGTACTACCTCTACGCCAAAGCGCCCGTCACCCGCGATGTGTCGACCGCGCGCGAACAAGTCACGGCGACGCTGGACCGGATCGAGCGCGACCTCGGGCTTCGGTAACTCACTGTAGGACGACAGAGAGCACGGCGCCGACGGCACAGGCAACCACCGCTGCCAAGGCAGCCCATAGCACCCACGGACGCTGTCCCTGTCGCCCAGTCACACCGTACTCGCGCGTCGGTCGCGCTTGACGGGCGTCGGGAGGATCGGAGGCACGCCCCACGAGATCCTCGAGCCGCGTGGCGGTCGTCACGGGCATGGCAAGCGGATCGAACTTGGGCTCGCGCGACTTGGTCGTTTGGTCGACGCGAGTGGTCGGTTCGCGGCTCGGTCGCCGGTTCTCGACCGAAGTGACCACCACCTTGGGGCCGCCGCGTCCAAATTCGATCTCGTCACCGCGCCCGAGGGCGACGTGCTTGATCCGCTGACCGTTGAGCCAAGTTCCGTTGCGGCTCCCCGTGTCGATCAACAGATACCGCCCATCTTCGTTGCGGATCTCGGCGTGCCGCCCGGATGCGTCGAGGTCGACCTCGGGATCGAAGTTCACTTCGCTGTCGGGCATGCGCCCAACGCGAATGAGGTCCTGGTTGAACTCCAGCTCACGACCAGCGTCGGCGCCTTGAATTTGGCGAAGGCGAATCACGTTGGGGCCGTCTCAGTTTGCAGGTGCGTCTAGGCGCACTTCGGTCGGCGTCCCCGGCGCGACGAGGACATCCTCGCCGATTTGGGTTCCATCGACCTCACGCGCCTCGATTCGGTAAGACCCCGGCAGCAGGCGCAGCAAGACGGCTTCGTCCAAGCGCAACGGGCCGTAGTTCCGACCGTTAACGTAGAGCTCGCCGCGGTCGACACTCGACCGAACGCGCACTTCGACAGGTGTCTGGGCGTCGGCATAGGCCGGAGGGGGCAGCTCCTCGGGCGCTGACGCCCGTCGAGACCTACCCGCACCGATGGTGATCACCGCAGCCAGCCCGAGCAGTAGCAGCACGGTTGCGGCTGTCGGCCACGAAAAAGACGAGGACGAGTCGGGTCGCGACACCCGGTCCGGACGCGGAGCAGTCAACGCGCGGGGCACCATGCTCTTCACCGCGGTGGGCAGCGTCGGCCCACCACTGTGACGTTCCCCACCGCGCGGCAGCGGATACTGCTGATAGAAAGGAACAGCCCCCGGTTCGGGCGGCTCCAGTGCGTCCCCATCGAAGTCGGCCACGATGCAAGTCACATTGTCGTGACCGCCCGCAGCGTTGGCGAGATCAATAAGTCGTTCGGCGAGGAGGGGCAGAGACCCCACACAGGCCATCTCTTCGCGGATGGCATCGTCGTGGACGAGCCCGCTCAAGCCATCAGAACAAAGCAACAGTCGGTCTCCTCGACGGAGCTCGACAAAAGTCAGGTCCACTGCAACACGCTCGGTCGTTCCGAGCGCTTGCAGAATAATGTTTGAGTGTTCGAACGCCTCGGCCTCGTCCTCGGTCAACTGCCCAGCTTCGATGAGCTGGTTGACGAGTGACTGGTCCTTCGTGATTAAGCACAACTGACCGTCGCGAAGCAGATAGCATCGGCTGTCGCCGACTTGCCCGACGAACAGCACCTTATCGATGAGGCCGGCGACCGTCGCGGTCGTACCCATCCCGCGACGCGTTCGGTCCCTCTTGGCCGCCATGTAGATACGGGAACCTGCCTCTTCGACCGAGTCCACCAACCGCCTGGCGAACGCATCTCGATCCTCGGCCGGCTTGTCACCTCGGAGCGTTTCGAACAGGGCTCCGATCGCCATATCGCTGGCGACCTCACCCGCCGCAGCCCCGCCCATCCCATCGCACACGGCCAAGGCGAAACCGCGCTCTTCGACCGCCCCTTCGATCTCTTCTTCGCGCTCGAAGGGCCCGGACTCCGAGTCCAGGTCGGCGATCATGAAATTGTCTTCGTTGTGCTCGCGGACCAGCCCCACGTGCGACCTGCCATACACCGAGAAGCGGAGCCCAGCGGGCGTCGGATGCGGCACTTCCCGACGCCCCCGCTCCCAGGGTTCCTGACCTGGGCCGGGCGCCAACGTCTCCTTGGCCTCGTTCAGATCGGCCTGATCGTCCCCGTTACGGTGTCGATCGCCGTTCATCCAGTCCCCGCGTACACATCCTCTGTCCCCAATACGACACTATAACGATACAAGCTATAGCCAGTGTGTCGAAATCCCCGGTGCCATATCGCCGGAATCTCGAGCGATTTGATGGGTTTCAGAGGAGGTAGTGAATGCCGATGCGCAGGACGAGCGCAGCGTTGACGCCTCCGTCTTGACTTCGGGCGACCCCATCGGAAGACGTCGTGAAGGGCTGGGTCCACAGGAGTTGACCGCCAAGCGTAAAGCTGAAGAGCATGTTCCGGTTCATTTCGGCCTCTCCACCGAAGGCAAGCTCCAACGTGCCGCCGAGCGTGTCGACGCCGAAAGTGGGCCCAAGCAGCAAGAGCCCTCCCCGTGCTCGAAGGACCGGACGGACGGAACGGTCGACCAGAAAACTCTGCCGTAGGAGGGCTGTGAACGCCTGAGCGACGGCCGCCTCGTAGACCCCGTCGGAGTTGAGAATCCAGAACTCGTAGTCGAAACCGAGCTCCGTCCCCTGATTCCACCGATAGGACAATGGGATTCCTATCGCCGCACCCGCGCCAAACAGGCACTCGGCGCCAGATGGGCAGAGCGGCTTGGTGGCCACGGGAATCACCAGCCCCACTTCAATGCCCACGGAGAAGCTCAGGTTGACTCTCTCGGGCGCCGTTCCGGTCAGCTCGAGCGAGTCTGCGAAGGCGGTCTCCGGTGACGCGAAGGCGAGCGCCCAAGCGCATACCAGCAAGGCTCGAGTTGGCACGGCCGTAGCATAGAGGCCTTGGCCAGCCCCGCCAAGATTGACAGCCCCCCGACCTCTCTTATAGTAGCGCCGATTCGAACCGCTCAGGGGTTTTCTCATGGAGATCTTTCTCAGCAAACGCGTGATGCGGCAGGTTCGCCTTTCGGTCGCGGATGCCATCGAAGACGGCGAGGTCGACTCACTGCGCGACGACTTGGTCGGCGTCTTCTCCGACGACGACATCGAAGAGATCGAACGTCGCATCGACAGTGGCGATTTCTACGATTTCATCTCGGAGATCTTGGACGAATGGTCCGGTGAAGACCTCGACGAGCTGCTCGAGCTGCTCGAAGCCCAGCTGTCCGACGCGGACGTCGACCTCAAATACAGCACCCCCGAGAACGACGACGACGAGGACGACGACGAGGAAGAGGAAGAGGAAGAGCTCGTCGTCGAAGACGATGAGGACGACGAGCTCTAGGGTGCTGGGACGCCGGCGGATTGACACCTACCCGCCCCCAAGCTACCAGCTTCGCCGCTCCCGCCAGGAGCGCCTCAATGCCACCGTAGCTCAGTTGGTAGAGCAACGGTTTCGTAAACCGTAGGTCGTTGGTTCGAATCCAATCGGTGGCTCTAGGGATTGCGGGAACGGGCGTCGCGCTCAAGTTCCTTGGTCAGGCGGTTAGCCCACCGTCGATGATCATTCGCGCGCCGGTGATGAATCCGGCCTCGGGGCCGACTAGAAAAGTCGCTAGCGCAGCAACCTCTTCTGATTGGCCGTAGCGGCCGAGGGGGACCATCTGCCGCAGGCGGTCGGCAAGGCCGCTGTCTTCCGGATTCATGTCCGTGTCGATCGGGCCAGGCACTACCGCGTTGATGGTGATTCCTCGTGGGCCGAGGTCGCGTGACCATCCTTGCACGAACGCGTTGAGCGCGGCCTTGCTGGCGCCGTAGAGGCCAAGGCCCGGGGCGAAGAAGCTGTTCGCGATCGTGGCGCTGATGACGACGATTCGTCCGCCCGGACCCATGTGGGCGGCGGCCGCTTGGATGACTTCGAGAGATCCGCGCACGTTCACCCCGAATACCGTTTCGTACGCGGCGTCATCGATCTCTTGGAGCGGCTTCATGATGTTGACCCCGGCGTTCGAAACGAGGATGTCGAGACCGCCTTGATGGGCAACCACATCGGCGACTGCATCCGCACTGGCGCCTTGCCTCCGTGCGTCCGCGGCAATGGCGCGGGCGGAACCGCCACTTTCGGTAATCTGCTGCACCACGGCCTCCGCGGCATCCTTCGAGGAGCCGTAAGTCAGCGTCACGATGGCACCCTCGGAAGCGAGCCGCTTTGCAATCGCTGCACCGATACCGCGGCTACCGCCCGTCACGAGTGCGCTCTTGCCTTGAAGTGTGTCGTTCATCGTCATGGATTGGTTCTTTCGTTGTGGGTCATCACGACTTTGCCGAACGTGCCGCCCGCAAGGATCTCATACGCGCGGGGGGCATCTCCGAAGTCGAGAGTTCCGTGGATGGGAATGCGAAGGTCGTTGGCGACGACCGCATCGACGAGGCGCTCGAGCATCAAGCGGGAGCCAACCATCACCGTCTGCAACGATACGCCGCCGAGGGCCATGTCGACGACGCTCAGCGGTGGTCCTTCGAGGCCCTTCCAACCGATCTGGATGACGCGTCCGCCTTGCGCGGCGGCTCGGATCGATGCTGCGACCGACGGTGGACCGGCGTTCTCGAGGATGACGTGGGCGCCCACCCCATCGGTCGCCTCTCGAACCGCGTTTTCCCAGTCGGGCCGGAGTCGGTAGTTGATTCCGAAATCGGCGCCGAGGGCGCGAGCACGATCGAGCTTGCGGTCGTCCGAGGAAGTGACTCCGAAGCGCGCCCCGGCTGCCTTGGCGAGCTGCATGGCGAACAATGAGACGTTCCCAGTACCCGTCGCGACGACCGTCTGGCCAGGGAACAAAGGGCCGGATCCAAAGAGTGCGTTCCAGGCGGTCACGCCGACACACGGAAGGCACGCCGCCTGCTCGAACGTCAGCGAATCGGGAGCCTTTACCAGGGCCATCTGATCGACGACCGCCTCGTCCGCGAGGAGCCCATCACTCAACTCACCGAGAGCATGCGCAGCCATGTATGGCTCGAAGGGGCCGCTCTGGTGAGCGGGGTTGAAGGTGACCACCACTCGGTCACCCACTCCGACTCGTGTCACGCCCTCGGACACTTCCTCGACGACACCAGCGCCATCTGAGACGGGCACGAGCTCATCGGCGACCGGCATCGGCGATTGCCCGAGCGCGACCATGAGGTCTCTGGCGTTGAGCGATGTGGCGTGGATGGAGACCCGGGCTTGACCAGGCGAAAGCGGCGGCCTCGGTCGCTCTTCCAGGGTCAGGGAAGAGGGTCCGTGGCCGGGTTTGATTGTCCAGGAGCGCGGCATGTTTCAGGTCCTTTCGGTGGCGTGCTTCTCAGAACATGCCGTTGTCGTGAGCCATCTCGCTCGGGACTTCTTGGATCACATCCCAGTGCTCCACGATCTTGCCGCTGGCGACTCGGAAGAAGTCGTAGAACGCGTGCAGCTTCCCATCCCATAGGCCTTCGCTTTGTGTGAGCACGAAGTTTCCCTCGCCGACGACTCTGTGGATCTTCTGAATCTCAAGGAACTCGGTCGCTTCCTTCAGCGCGTCCGGCCCATCTTTGACGAGGGGATTGTGCTGGTCGTAGAGACCGTCAGCGATGTAGTCGGTGACCTTCGACCAGTCGCCTCCGATGAGAATCGCGGCAACGAAGTTCTCGACCAGTTCTTTGTTTCGCTGAGTTTCGGATCGATCGGTGATCTCTGTCGCTCCATCCGTCTGGGTCCGGCCGCTTGCGATCTCCGTCGCGAGCGGGGTGATGGAGTCCCAGTGCTCGGCTACCCGTCCGTCGTGGACACGCCAGAGATCGAACGCCACAACCTCGTTGGCTCCGAAGAACTCTGCGTTGTGGTAGGTGGTGTGCGTCAGCACCAAGGCCCCGTCACTCAAGATGCGGTGCAGCTTGTAGCCAAACTCGGCCTCTCTCAGCGCCGGGAGCAAACCGATGACCGGCTCGAGTCCCGTGGGGACGTGTGGATTATGCTGGACGTAGTCCTGGGCGAAACACGCCCTCATCTCTTCTTCGCTGTGATTCGCAAAGAGTGCGTCCATTGCCTTCTTGACGGTCGTTTTCGGTTCTTCCATGGGTCGCCTTCCACGCTTGAAGGCTCGGGTGTGGTCGCCGAGCTTTCGTGTTGGGCGACTCTGGTGCACGACCGTGGGCGGAGGAATGCCTTGGATTCCTGGACTCTTGCTCGAGCGTCTCGCTTCAGGCGGAGCGACGCCGGATGCGTCCAGGCGGCTCACCGACGAGCCGCTTGAAGGTGCGGCTGAACGCCGGGACGCTCTCGTACCCGACGGCGGCAGCCACCTCGGCGACGCCTCGCTCACTGTTTCGGAGAAGACGTACCGCGACGCTCATGCGCCAGCGCGCCAGGTAGCTCATCGGAGACTCTCCGGCCGCGGCCGTGAAGAGTGCCGAGAATCGGGAGCGGCTGAGTCCCGCCTTCTTGGCCAGGCCGTCGAGGCTCCACGGGCCGACCGGATCGTCGTGGATCGCCTCGAGGGCAGCGCCGAGGCGGGCATCGGTGAGCGCCCCGAGGAAGCCCTGAGGATCCCGATGGGCGACGAGATGCTGCCGGATCACACCCGCACAGAGGATCTCGAGGGCCCGGTCGACGATGAACGTGGAGCCCTCACCGCCACGGAGCCCCTCGCGTAGGATTTCGGCGATCGGTCGGAGGGACGGGTCGAGAAGCTTCGCGTGTAGTAGCCGCGGTAGCGAGGCGACGAGCGGGCTGAGCCGTGGGTCCCGCAGGCGAAACACGCCGCAGATCAACTGCGTCGCTCCGTCTGCCACGGAGCCCGCCTCGAGCTCGGCATCCCCACTCATGAGATCCTCGAGGCTCACTGTCAGGGTGTCGCTCCCGCGCTCCATGCGGTGAGGGATGCCACCAAAACAGACGACGAGCTCGCCCTCGGCGACGTCGACAATGGTGTGTTCCGCAACGAGACGGAACGCGCCGTGCTCCGCCCAATGGAACGCCACCAAGCGCTCGTTCGGTTCGGCCCCGATCAAGCGGGCAAGCTCCTCGCTCGTCGGCACCTCGATGGACCACGGGGACCGGTAGGCGTGATGGATGAGCACGCTCCCCGAAACGTCCAGCGCGGCGAGCGCGCCGCTCAATGCGTCACGAGACACGCGCAGCATTCTTTGGCACAAGGCTCGACTCCGCAATCCAAGAGCTCGACTCGCCCTCGGTTTCGTTCGACGCTCACGCCCCGAAAGACTCAGCCCGAACCGCGACTGCGTTGATCAACGTGAGCTTCGCAGCCTCGCGGACGACGGTCATGTTTCGAATGAAGCGCAACTCGCGGCCCTCGTTGGGTCTGAGCAGCTGGGGATTTCATCGCAGGGGCCGTCGGATACCGCGCTCCTCACGGCCATCGATGGAGACGAGATGACCTCGAGCGGCTAAGAAAGCCTGCCTCCACCATCGACGTGAACAATCTCGCCCGTCACTGCCGAATTGGCCATCAGGAAGAGAACAGCGAGGGCCACCTCCTCCGGCCGGGCGACCCTGCCGAGAGGGGTCGCCTGGCCTGCGCCGGTAAGGACCTCGTCCTTCGCATCTCCGAAGACCACATCCCACATGGGGGTGTCGGTGTATCCAGGGGACACCGCGTTGAAGCGAAGCGGGGCAAGGTCAAGCGCGAGGACGCGCGCAAGTTGCTCGGCGGCGGCCGTCGCAACCCCGGACACCCACGCTCCAGAGACCGGTCGGTCGGTCGAGAGGCCCCCCGTGAACACGAAGGAGCCTCCCTCTGCCATTCTCGGGGCGGCCGCTCGAACAACGAATACAGACCCTCGAAGTCGTAAGTCGATCGGCGAAAAATGCTCCGAGCTTTGACCGTCGAGAATGCTTCCAAGCTTCGTCGCCCCTGCGGCGACGTAGACGTGGTCGACACTCGCAAGGTCGTCGAAGCATGCGGACACGGCCAGCTCATCTTGGATGTCGAGGATCTTGGCCGACGCCCCTGTTGCCTCTTCGACCACTGAAGTCTTCTCGGGGTCCCGACCCGTGAACGTCACCGCTGCGCCCAAGTTACGGGCCAGCTCTACGACGGAGCGTCCAATCCCTGAACTCCCTCCGACTACGACTATGTGCTTCTCTCGAAAGTCCAGCATCACGATCCTTCCTGCATGCGTTCACCGAGGACCCTGGCTCCGTCCTAGCCATTGACAATGGGCCGCTTGTGGGACAGGCTGTCCCAATGTCACGGCAGCTCGGCGAAGAGCAGCTCGAGCTCTTGGCTGCGTTCGACGAAGACCGGCCCGCCCTCCGCGCCGCGGCGTTGACCCTCGGCGTTCCGCGCTCGACCCTCAGCCGGCGTATTGAAGCGCTCGAAGCTCGCCTTGGTCAGGCACTTTTCCTTCGCAGGGGACGCAGCCTCGTCGCCACGCCCTTCGGTGCGCGGGTCCTCCGTGAGGCTCGGTCTGCGCAGGCTGCGCTAGCGCGCCTAGACGACGCCGCGAACGGCACCTTAGAGCAGAGACGCCTTACGGTGGCCGCATCCCCCCTTTTTGCCGAGCTCATCTTGCCAAACGTAATCGCGGCACTTCTCGAGGCGAAACCGGACGCCCGAATCGACCTTCGGTTGAGTCACGACTTCACAGATCTTTACGACGAACCGATCGACGTCGCATTGCGACGAGGCCCAGTCGCCGACTCTACTTCATTGTCGGCGCGGCGCCTCGGCAAAAGCACGATGGTGTGTGTCGGGTCGCCGGACCTTCGGCGATCAGGAACACTCGAAGAGCGGGTGAAGACGCTCCCCTGGATTCGACTTGGGAATCCGCGCGAACGGTTCGTTGTAGATCTCCGCGACCAAGGGCGAAAACGCCGTATCGAAGTGCTCCCGCGTCTCGCTGTGGACAGCCAACGCATCGCGGTGGATCTTGCGAAGCGAGGTGTTGCTGCCGCGCGAGTCAATCTCTTCCTCGTGAGCGAAGAGCTCAAGCGAGGGACGCTGGTCGAGCTCGTACCGGAAGCACGGAGCACGGAGTCGGCGTTCGCGTTGTACAACTTGCGCTCCCAGCCGAAGGCTGTCCTCAAGCTGTTTCTCAGGCTCTTGGTGGCGGAATGCGGAGCGGCGAAGTTCTGGGACTAAGCGGCCCTGTGCGCGCTGGAGCGACGAGCGACGGGGCTGCGGTCAATGGACTTGGGCTTCGAGCGCCAGGGGACGCCTCACTAGAGGAAACCCTGTCGAGGACAGTCGCGCTCCATTCTCGAAATCACGGTTGGGATGGGAGTAGTGAGGGCTGCGGTTTGCCGAGTACTGCCTCAACTGACGGGGATCTGCCTTGCTGGTACGACGGCACGTCCGCATACTGATTCACGTCCCCACACTAACCACGGTTTAGCCACCCTATGCGCGAGGAAACTCTTGATTTGTGATCCGTCCGGGAATCCGGTGCCCGCTAGGACCACTGTGAGGTTCACGGATTCATACGAGAGTGGTCCTTTCGGGGAGTTCGTCTCAGAGAGACGCGCAAGTGCAGACACCAACGTATCGGGTTTGTCGGCCCGGCATCCTCCAGGTCGCTACTCTGCTAAGCCAACAGACGACCTCGTGATCGGCGTGAATATCGGGAGTTGCTCGGTTCCGATCCGATTCAACGGTGGGGCGGGATGGTGTTCCGGCGTGTTTGTACCCAATGGCTTTACAGTGTCCGCGCCAATGGAGCCCTTCGAGTGCGAGATTGAGAAGGAAGACCAGGTTCTGCTGATCTCGCTTCCCACCGAGGTGGTCAGCAGGATTCTGGAATGCGGGGCCGGAAGTGTTGCGGCGGCAATCGAACCGCTCCTTGTTTCCCCCCATGTCGACCCGTTTGTTTCCAGCACGACCAAGAGAATTTGGGGAGAGCTGAGCCATTCCGACCGAGCAAGCGCCCTTTTTGTCGAGGGAGCAGCGCTCGCTATCGTAGGCGCGCTCGAACGTCTGAAGCAGCCGCAGCGCTTCGAAGTCAAACATCGGCTGAGTGACTCAGAAGTTGGTCGCCTCGTAGATGCGATTGAGGCCCAGCTAGACGACAGCATATCTGTGGGCGGGCTAGCGGCGCAGATCGGGTGGCGGGCATCACACATGGGCCGCGCTTTCGCAGAGCGGTTCGGGCAAACACCACAGCAGTATGTCCTCGAAAGACGCATCTCTCGCGCGTGTCATTTCCTTGAGGCTACCGAGAAGTCCATCGCTGAGATCGCATACGAATGTGGTTTCTCGTCGCAACAGTATATGACCAACGTCTTCTCGAAACGGATGGGAACGACTCCATTGCGCCACCGCAGGGCCCGAAAGCTCGCGTAGGCGTGGTAGTTGTAGAGTCGTCAAGCCTGCGACTTACGCACCCGCCTCATGGGTTGCTCACAGACGAGCAGTGAAATCCTAGCGGTTACCGGAGGCTCGGAGCGGAGCAAAGAGAGTTGCCCCTCCCCTCGACTTCACGAGGAATCGGCGAAAAGCGAGCTTCGGCCTTCTTGGGCGATACGGTCGAGTTCACAAAAAGAGACCACAGAATCGTAAGACCTGGCGCCGCGCCGTCTTCAGATCTGTACCATGCCGGCCCTACGGCCCCATTGGCGCTCAGAAGCGCACGCTCAAGCGTCTCACACGTTGTGCCACGAGCCCTCTTCTTTCAACGAATCAGTGCCTCAAGGTACTGGCTCCGTCACAAGCGAGAGGCTGAGCCGCACCGCGCGGTGGCTGCAAGAACAAGCCCGCGTGCTCTTTAGGTGCAGCTGGTTGATCCTTATTAGCGCACTGGCGGTCTGGGGACTTGGAGCGTGCAGCAGTCTATGGCTCGACCTCGGAACCGGTCAGCCGCAGAGCCAACTTGAAGACTACGCGAATCCAAGAATCGTCGCAGACGCGGACAGCTGCGGTCAACGAGGCTTGCCTCTGGTGGAGCCTGGCTGCGGTGAAATGCTCAACACGTCCGTGCGGCTCAGCGAGACCCCGAGTCGGGCCGTTGTCGACTCAGGGTTGGCGACGCGAACTCAGCGGGAGAACTTGTTCGCTCTCGTTCCGCTGATGTACTGGGCGATCCTGGCCGGCTTCGTCGTTATTCTCAGAAGATTCGGCGTCGAATTGGTTTAGGCGATCTGCCGGTGGAGCAGTGCCATGACTCCACGGGCGGCGCACGACACGGATTCATAAAAGCGAGCGGCCGAATCGTAAGACCGTCATAGGTCGCGTCCATAGACTGCAAACATGACGGTCAATCGAGGACGCAGCTCAGTGTGGCAGACGTTTGCGGCAACCAAAGACTCGAGAGGGGAGACTCGGCGCGTCAACGCCAATGAGCCTCAGCCCGCGACCATGGATGCCCCCTCGCCTGCTCCTTCAAAGCGTTCGAACGACCGACGCGCTCACCGGAAAGGACGGCGGTCAGAATGATCCAAGCTCAATCCCAGAAACGCGACTTTTGGTTTCGAGCATACGTCGATTGGGTGTTCCGTTGGCGTTGGCTCGTGTTAATCGGTTCGCTCGCGATCGCCGTTCTCGCCGGGAGCGGCGCTCCGCGAATCGAGTTCGAGAACGACTATCAGTACTTCTTCCGTGACGACAATCCGCAACTCCGAGCGTTCGAAGACCTGCAGGATATCTATACCAAGAACGACAACATTCTTGTTGTGATCGAACCTGAGTCCGGGGATGTGTTCGACGCCCCCTCCCTTAGTGCAGTTCACGCGGTGACTGAGCGCGCTTGGCAGCTTCCCTTCGCGACTCGGGTCGATTCGATTACCAACTTTCAATACTCGCATGCGTCTGGCGATGATCTCGTCGTCGAAGACCTGGTCGACGCTGAAGGCAACTACACGGCAACAGAACTCATCGAGATCAAGCGCGTCGCACTCTCCGAACCGTTGTTAGAAACAAGACTCGTGTCGTCGGAAGCCGACGTTACAGCCGTTCTCGTTCGCTTGACCCTACCCCGAGAGGATCCGGAGGAAGCGACACAAGCGGCGGCGGCAGTCAGAGAGATGGCGGCCCAAGTCGAAGACGAGTTCCCCGGGCACAAGATCTACCTAACTGGTAGCGCCATGCTTTCGAACTCGTTTGCTGAAGCCTCCATGCAAGACCTTTCGACCTTGGTACCGCTCATGTACCTGGTCATTCTAGTCACCGCTCTGGTCTTTCTGCGCTCAGTGCTGGGGATGCTGATCACGGTAGTTGTGATCGTCATGTCAGTTGGGACCGCAATGGGGCTCGCAGGCTGGCTCGGGATACCTCTTACCTCCGCCAGCTCAAGCGCGCCTACATTGATCATGACGCTCGCGGTGGCCGACACGGTCCACTTGCTTGTTACGTTCTTTCAGGGGCTCAGGGGAGGCCTTTCGAGGCAGTCAGCGATCACCGAGAGCCTCCGGATCAACTCGGGCCCCGTATTTCTTACCAGCCTAACGACTGTCCTCGGCCTCGTCGCACTCAACCTTAGCGACGTTCGTCCGTTCAACGACCTCGGGAACATCTCCGCCATCGGCGTGACAGCGGCGTTCCTCTATACAGTCGTGGTTGTCCCGGCACTGGTCGCAGTTCTTCCGCTGAAGTCCAGCAATGAGCAAAGACAGGCGAGCTCAGCGAGTGTTGTCGCCCTCGGCGATTTCGTGATCGCACGACGGAAAGCGCTGCTCTGGGTCGGGGCAGGACTGGTGATTGTTCTCGGCACGTTGGTGTCTCGGAACAAACTGAACGATGAGTTTCTTCAGTACTTCGATCAGACCTTCTCCTTTCGAACAGATACCGACTTCACCGCGGAAAGACTGTCGGGAATCTACTCAATGGAGTTTTCCCTGAGCTCTGGAGAGGATGGTGGCGTCGCGAATCCGGACTTCTTGCAAGACGTCGACTCCTTCGCTCAATGGTTGAGGCAGCAGCCCGACGTTCAACACGTCTTCACCATTACCGACACGTTCAAGCGTCTCAACAAGAACATGCATGCCGATGATCCCGAGTGGTATCGGCTTCCCACAGAACGAGACCTGGCTGCGCAATATCTACTGCTCTACGAGATGTCGCTGCCGTACGGGCTCGATCTCAATGACACGATTAACGTCGAGAAGTCTTCCACTCGCCTCATCGCGACCTACGACAACGTCAACGCCGTCCGGATGCGAGAGCTGCAATCTCAGTCTGAAGAGTGGCTTCGCGAGAACACCCCCCAGCAGATGTGGACCGTACCCGCTTCCGCCAACTTGATGTTCGCTCACATCTCAGAGCGCAACATCAAGAGCTCCATTGCCGGCGCTCTCGTCGCGCTCGCGCTGATAGCTCTCGTTCTCGCAGTTGCCTTTAGAAGCTTCAAGTTCGGCGCGATAAGCGTCCTTCCAAACATGATCCCAGGAGTACTCGCGTTTGGGGTGTGGGGGCTCGCAAAGGGCCAAATCGACCTTGGCAACTCGGTGGTGCTAACGCTCGCGCTCGGGATCGTGGTCGATGACTGCGTGCATTTCTTGAGCAAGTATCTTCGCGCCCGGCGTGAGAAAGGGCTGACGGCGGAGGAAGCCACTCGGTACGCGTTCGCCACAGTGGGCCCTGCCCTCATTGTGACGTCCTTCGTTCTGGTATCTGGCTTTGCGGTGCTCGCGACATCGCCGTTCAGCCTCAACGCGGGCATGGGGCTCTTGACGGCGCTCGTACTGCTGTTGGCCCTGGTCGTAGACCTCGTGTTTCTACCCCCACTTCTGATGTGGCTCGACGGACCAAAAAGCGTTCTGTCGGCGTCTGGAATGACGTTGTCTTCGGACCCCGACCCTCAACCTGTCATTCAAGGAGAAACACAATGAAACGTATATGCATCTTAGTTGGGACTGCGATCCTCTTGCCTCGCATTGCTATGGCAGGGCCGGCCGAAGATCGGGGTTTGGAGATTGCAAGCGAAGCTGACCGTCGAGACACCGGGTTCAACGACAGCACGGCTCTCATGACCATGACTCTAAGGAACAAGCGAGGTCAAGAGAGCAAGCGCGAACTAGAGGTCCGAGTGCTCGAGGTGGAGGGAGAAGGTGACAAGTCAATGACGCTTTTTCACAACCCGCGCGACGTTCGTGGCACGTCCCTGCTGACATTTTCACATGGTCTGAAGCCTGATGACCAGTGGCTGTACTTGCCTGCGCTTCGCCGAGTGAAGCGAATCGCGTCGAACAACAAGTCCGGTCCGTTCATGGGGTCTGAGTTCGCTTACGAGGACATGTCTTCGCAAGAGATCGAGAAGTACAAGTACAAGTACATCAAGGATGAGAATCTAGACGGGCACGAGTGCTTCGTCGTTGAGCGCTACCCAGTCGACAGCGACTCTGGATACACGAAACAGCAAGTTTGGGTCGATCAGGAGGAGTACCGAGTACGAAAGGTCGACTACTATGACCGCAAAGGGCAGTTGCTAAAGACGTTGGTTGCCAGCCAGTTTAGCCAGCACCTCGGGAGGTACTGGCGTGCCAATCGGATGGTGATGACCAACCACCAAACCGGGAAAAGCACCGAGCTGACGTTCGAGAACTACAAGTTCCGGAATGGGCTGAAAGAGTCCGACTTCAGTCGGACGCGGCTGACTCAGCTCCTCTAACTTGGATTCAAGAGAGTCGGGTTTCAGATGCGCGTCCTGTTCGTTAGTCTGTTGGCGGCCACTTCGTCGCTCTACTGCAATGAAGTCCTTGCGCAGGACGAAACGCCTCTGGAACCCGACCCTCGCAGCGAAACGGCCGGCAACGCTACTCAACAGGCGCGTGAGATCCAGGAACCAGCGCCTGAAGCGGTCGAGCTCGAGCTCACGTACCCTTCGCCGGCTGAAGAGACTCCGGCGCTTGCCGAAGATGATGCGATGCTCGTCGATGAACAAGCACGTTCTGACGAGCGAGAGACCTTTGGCGACCGCTTTCGCCGCGGCGAGCTCTTCGGCTTCTTCGATCTTCAGGCCCGATTCTTCCCACAAAGCCCCGCCCCTCAAGGGCTTCTCGGAAACCAGGCGCCGGCGAACGACTACGTCTTCAATGGGTCGATCGCATGGGAGCCGGGCTTCTTCATGAACGTGACAGACTACATGAACTTCGAACTCATCCTGTTCGGTCGCGTAGACCAACATGACCCGAAGCGTACCCACGGCGACATCAGGGAGGCATTCTTCGAACTCTTCTTCGACGCATGGACGTTTGGGTTCGGGGTCCACAAGGTGTTCTGGGGCGTCACCGAGTCACGCAACGTAGTAGACATCATCAACCAGACCGACCTCGTAGAGGACTTCGATGCTGATATCAAGCTCGGTCAAGCTATGCTGACGTCCAGCTACACAAGCGATGGGGCTGGGATCTTTGATCTCTATGTCATGAGCTGGGCGAGGCCACTTGTTTTCCCGTCGCTACGCGGAAGGCCCACGCTTCCTGTGCCTGTGGACAACAGCGCCAGACGATACGAGTCGGGTCTGCGACAGGGTCAGATTGACGTCGCCTTTCGTTGGTCCCATTCGCTCGGGGGCTTCGACTGGAGCCTCAGCTACTTCTTTGGAACGACCAGAGAGCCCCAGCTCATACCAAACCAGTCGGCGGCTCCCCCCACCATTCTCATCCCAGTCTACGAGCTGATCCACCAAGTAGGATTTGATGGCCAATACACCGTCGAAGGCTGGCTACTCAAAGTCGAAGCCATCATGCGTGAGGGTCAACCGCAGCTCGACGTCGATGGTCAGCGGGCAGCCGGGTCATCGAAAATCTTTGGCGCGGTCACAGGCGGATTCGAGTACACCTTTTTCTCACTCAAAGGGAGCATCGTCGACCTGGGATTGATACTCGAGTACAGCTACGACAGTCGTGAGAATGGGACGTTTATCCTCTTCGACGACGATTTCTTCGCAGGAGTTCGGCTTACGCTGAGTGACGCTGGTAGCACCGAGTTCTTGGCAGGTGCCTTCGTAGACAGAAACGACGGATCGGTCTTTGTATCTGTAGAAGCGTCGAGACGCTTCAGCGAAAACTGGAAACTCCTACTCGAGGGTCGTGGCTACATACCGCAGGGGCCGACCGACCCACAAAGCGACGCCAACCCACTTCGGTTCTTTCAACAGGACGCGGTCGTCCAACTAGATATCGAGTTTAGGTACTGAAGTTACTTCCACGGTTTGATGACACTCACTCGCAAGAAACCATCATGATCAAGACAGAGAGATTCAAGAAGGTCGAAGTCACGTCTGCACAAGAGTTGCGCATTTGGCTGGAAGTGAACGGTGGCAAAGAGGCCAGTGTTTGGTTGGTGACGTACAAGAAACACATACCTAGCAAGTACGTTTCAGTCGGAGAAGTGTTGGATGAGTTGCTCTGCTTTGGTTGGGTAGACGGCATACGCCGGAAGCTAGATGATGACAGAACAATGCAGCTGATTTCTCCTCGCAAGGCACATCACTGGGCAAAGACCTACAAGGATCGCGCGGCAAGACTGAAAGAGGAAGGCCGGATGCAGCCCGCTGGCCTAGCGAGTATCGCTGCATCACAGAGGGCCGGCCTTTGGGAGTTGATGGACGACGTCGATGCGTTGATACGGCCCCCGGACTTGATTGACGCACTCGATAGTTGCAAGGCCGCGGGCGCAAACTTCGATGCTTCTTCTCGTTCGTACCAGCGCAACATTCTTCGCTGGATCAAGCTTGCAAGAACGCCTGACACGCGGGCCAAGAGAATCGGCGAGGTGGTGTCTTTCGCCGCCCGAAACCAGAAGATCAAGCAGATGTGAACGAGGTTCATGCGACAACAGCAAGTGTACGGGCTCGCACCCAAGCCACCACGAGGCTGGTGGTGATCCCAAGTAGCGCCGCGATCGAAAGCGAGAGATCCATGGCCGGGAGGCCGTCGAGTTGCGAAGCGACGCCAAACGTTCGGCTCATCGTGAGCAAGATCGCCGCGCCGCCATTGCTGACGATACCCATGGCCACCACGCCTCGCGGGAACGTCCCGCGCTGTGCCGACCGCAAAC
>JBCCEK010000048.1:0-23579 GCA_039030295.1 Myxococcota bacterium
GAGGCTCCACTGGCGCTTGTCCATGTACATGGTGAGCGTCCACTCGGTGACCTCATCTTCGATCGGCGTCGTGCAATGGATCATCAAGGCCTCGAACCCACCGATGTTGGCCTTCGTGATGTGGATGCCGAGCCCATGAAAGTCCGAGTCCATTTCCGTGACCGGGTTTTCCTTGAGGCGAAAGAGCTTCTTCATCCGATCCGGCAACTCGAAGACCATTCGGTTCCGAGTGCGAAAGCGGTGCTTGTGTTGGTACGGCAGAAGGTCTGACTTGTAGCGCTGCGACCCGTGAAGGATCATGAAATGCTGGTCGTCGATGATGTTCTCATGGAGCGGCGCCATGTGCGTTGGCGTGATCGAACGCATCGTCGCCCGTCGTGGGAAGCCACTCACGTCGGGCAGGTCCAGTTCCCACGTCGGTACACCGACACCGTCTTCGCTCTTGGCATCAAACCAAAAGAAGATGAGCCCGTTGACCTCCGTCACGGGATGACAAGGAATGCACTTGCTCGGGTCGTTTCGAAACTCTGCAGGCCCCGACCGAGGTTTGCCGTCCTCGAACGTATAGCCATGGTACGCGCACTGAATCCGACCGTCTTTCACCGATCCCAACGGCGCAAACATGCCGTCCATGTGCGTGCAGCGATTGCTGTGAACGACGGGCCGACCCTCCTCGTTGCGATACGCCACGAGGTCGAGTCCGTTGAGTTTCTTGTGGACGATCTCTCCTTCGGCGAGGTCGTCTGACGGTACGAACAGGTACCAGCCGGAGAAGTAGCGCGGGAACTCGCCGTGCCGACGTTCGTAGTCGCCCTTCGGCAAGAAGATCTGCGAGTCCTTGAGCACATTGTGCACGAAGAGACGCGCGATGAACTGAGCGAAAAATGCCTTGTTTTCAACGTCTTTGATTCTCATCGGCTTCTCCTGGACCTGCGCGCGGCCTAAGACTAACGCATGACTGCCTCAGACTAACGATTGTTAGTTTACGCGCGTCGGAGCCTTCGGGCAAGCACCATTCGGACGGAGGCCGCCCCGACGCGCACGTCCGACGAACCGTTTCGTTGTCTCGTCCGCGGAATTCGCGTTTATTGCCGTTGTGAACGGCGACCCCACCCGCCAGAAGCTTCTGCACGAAGCCGCGCGCCACTTCGCGAGACACGGCTATGACGGAGCGTCCCTGCGGCGAATCTCCGAGGGAGTCGGAATCCGCGCGGCATCGATCTACAACCACTTCCCGGACGGGAAGGAGGAACTCTACGAGCAGATCATGTCGGCGATCGCGGAGACACTGCTCGATCGGATCGTCAATCGATACGGTCGCAATGTAGGCTTGTCGGCGGAGGACGCGATCGTACAACTTGGCGCGGCGTTCTGGGATTTCTGCGAAGAGCATCCCGACTACGCAACGCTCCTCATCCGAGAGATGTTCGACAACCGCGAGCCAGACGTCGGTGCCCTCATGGGTCGCGCTCCCGAGATCATCGAAGTCAGCGTGGGCTACATCGAGAACGCGCAGGCCAGCGGCGAGCTGCCGTCGTTCGATGCGGAGGGCTTCATCCTGTGGAGCGCGAGCTACCTCTTGAGCTACCACGGAGCGCCCGGCTTGCGGACGCAAGTGCAGCGCAAGGCGTGGAGCAAGGAGTTCGCGCGCGACAACTACATCACGATGCTGCGAAAGCTGTTGCGGACTGCGGACTAGCAGTCCGCACGGGCTTGCGCAGGGTCGGAACAAGTATTAGCCTCAAACTAACGACTGTTAGTTCGTCGAAAGATCCGCGTTGTCGACCGCCGCCACCATAAGCGAGCCAAGGCCAAGTGAAGCGCGCCGTCCCGCCCACAGACGCCGGCCACCGCTGGTGAAATCAGTGCCGCTCATCGGCCCGGTCCGGCAGTTCCTCGGAGATGTGCTGCCCTTCCTGATGAAGAGCCGGGCGACCTATGGAGATGCGTTTCGCCTCCGGATGTTCAATCTCGAGATGACCTGTCTTTGCGGCCCGGAGGCGATCGACCTGCTGGAGGCCGGAAGCTGCCTGCGAACGAGCAAGTCGATGCACGTGCTCGACGGCGAGCTCGGGAGCTGCCTGCCGAGCACCTTCGACGGGCCGCAGCATCGCATGTTCCGAAAAGCGCATCTCGAGTTCATGACGGCGAGCTTGGAGGCGAAGCGGAGGAACGACATTCAGGGACGCCTCGCGGAGCACACCTCGGAGTGGCGTGCCGGCGACGGCATCGACGTGCTGCACGAGGCCCAGGTGCAAACCGTCGACGTTCTGTCGGTCGTCCTCAATGGCGAGCCCTTCCCTTTTAGCAAGAAGGACTTGGCTCTCGTAGTGCACACCTTGATCTGGGCGACGTTCGGGCACGCGCCCCCGTGGGTCCTACGCAACCC
This sequence comes from Myxococcota bacterium, assembly GCA_039030295.1. Lineage (GTDB taxonomy): Bacteria > Myxococcota_A > Polyangia > Polyangiales > Houyiibacteriaceae > SG8-38. Next base: position 2,390 of record JBCCEK010000048.1, read on the forward strand.
GGTGTACCGGTCTGTACAGAAGCGCATGCGTTCACACTTCTTGGATCTGGTGGCGCGGATTCGCACGAGCCCTGAGCGGGCCGCAACCCTGGTCGGACGCTACCTCGATCTCGAACCTCCTCTCGGTCGAGAACGATGGGAAGATCGAGACCTCGTCGCCGTGCCGTACAGCGCCTACCTCGCGGGCTTCGACACCGTCGCATCGGCCAGCTCCTTTCTGCTCTACCAGCTCCTCACCCACCCCGCGCACCTGGCGCGAGTCAGGGAAGAGTTCGAGGAGCTCTCTCAGGAAACACCCGGCCCCGTCGCGCCGACCAAGCAGAAGTTTCTCCGCGCCGCGTTTCTCGAGGCGGTGCGCCTCAATCCACCAGGCACAGCGGTCATTCGCGTCGCCGATCGAGACTTCGAGTTCGCCGGCTACACCATTCGCAAGGGCGACGAAGTCCTGGTCGTCATCGCGAGCGACCATCGCAACCCAAGAGTCTTCGAGCGTCCGCACGAGTTCGACCCCACGCGCTACTTCGCGCCCCAATCCGGCCCCCTGCGACGGCGAGTGCTTCCCTTTGGCAGCGGCGCGCACCGTTGCACCGGTGCCGTGCTTGGTGAGCTGGTCGCTGTCGAGATGGTCTCATTCTGGGTGAACCACTTCGACCTCGAAGTCGTTCCAGCCGGCCGAAAGATCCGCGCCGTGGCACGCCCCTTCACACAGCCCGAAGGCTTGCGCGTGAAGGTGATCGGCCGACGCTAGCGCTTTGGCCCACCCGACCGTATCGGCATCCCGATCCGGGTTCTGGTGGCTTCTTATGGAGGGGCGCACTCGCGGACCTTCGCGCGCCAGGTCCGCGCTGGTTAGAAGTCATAGGCCTCGTTCTTGGGGTTGAAGTCTTCGTCTGTGAGCTCCGTGTCGAGAACGAGCGTCGGATACGCGTACGATTCGAAAAGCTCGTCGAGGTGATCCCACGAGGAGGCTTTGAGCAGCATGTTCGTGTCTTCCGCGATGAAGTACTCGCCGCGTCCCGCGTAGTGGCAGGGTACGAAGACGCGGTCGCCGGCGTCGACGTCTCGCGGTGAATCGATGCCGGGGTTGTGGTGAAGGATTACGTACATGTTCTGCCCCGCACGCTCGGCAATGTCCCACAGGTCTTCTCCTTTTCGTACTTCCATGTGGCGACCGCCCTTGGAGTAGTGGACGTCGATTCTCGAAACGGGCTGGCCAAAGATGATATCGGAAGTGACCTTGAAGGTTCCTTCGCAGCGTCGAATGGCTTTGCGAATGTTGTTGGCCGTGATCCGCAAGGTGTTCTCGAGCCCAAAGGATGTGATGGGGTGATGGTTGTTCTTCATGGCTCGGCGCCCGCGTGGATCGAGATTCACGGTGATGTCTGGGAAGTGACCGAGGTGCGCGCGTACCCGGCCGTCGTTCCAGCCTTCGACGTAGATGGCCTCCTGTCCGGCGTTGGGTTCGATGCCTTTGATGTACACCTTGAAGGGTCGAGCGAACTTGAACTCGTGCCGCTCGGTCTTCAGCTCTCGGCCAATGCGTTCTCGCTTCACGAGAATGCCGGAGTACGCTTCGACCGCAGCGATGGCGGCCGTGGCCTTGTCGAGAAGGGCCTCCACCTGCGCGATCTGGCTTGCCTGATCGCGGCCGTCCGCAGGAGACTCCTGGGCGACGACCGATCCAGGTGCAAGTCCCAACAGAAGCAATAGTGCCCAGAGGCGGCTCATAGCCCCTACGACTGCATCTTTGATGCCAACGCCCCATGGCTTGGCACGCAGCGTGCAGCGCCGAACGCTCGTCGCGAGCCACTCGAGGTACTTCGTGAAGCGTGGTGAAACGCATGCGCGCGACCACCTGTCCACGCATCGCCTACGTGCTCGCGACGCCGGGTGCCGGCGAGCCAAACGCCGACTGAGCTAGCTATCGCGATCCGCCCGGAACTCGAACAGGTGCTTCAGAATGTCGGTGTAGCTCACGATACCCTCGAGGTGATTGGTCCTGGAGTCGATGACTAGAACTGAGCCGACACCGTGATCCACCATCAACTCCGCGGCTTTGGTGATGTCACTGTCCTGGGTCACGGAGACGACATCACTGGACATCATCTCCGAGATGGGCCGACGCTGGATCTCGAGAAGGCCTTCCACCGAAACCGTCCCAACGTCCCGCGGGTCGATCAGATTGCGTAGATCGCGGTCGCTCACCACCCCAACGACCGAGCCGTCGCGCACCACCGGAACGTGTCGGATGTCATGCTCATAGAGCATGTCGACGACGTCCCGCGCGGGGGTGTCCGCTGCCGCCACGATGGGGCGCCGACTCATGATCTCGCGAACCCTCGTCATTCCTCAACCTGGTAGTACGCAAACAACGTGCCGTCCAAGCGGTCCTCGGACTTGGTCGAACCCACGAAGCCCTCGAATCTGTCGAGGGGCTGCCTTGCCCGCGCGAGAGGAGATCGCAGGCCCTCCCCGATGCATCTCGAGTTTGTGGGCGCCGTCGGCGGCGATGTGTCCGGCTCTCGACACCTCGTGCGCACCGAGCAAGCGACGATTCTACTCGACTGTGGTCGTCCTAGCGGCCACGCAGCATTCGCGCGGTGGGTCTTCGCGCGCATCACGTGCACCCCGTACGCGCCTAAGTCGTACGCCAGCCAAGGTATGCCGCCACCCCAAGCGCGACGAGAAGCACCACGTTGACAACCGCCCCGATCCACGAGTCTGGCCAGCCTGCAAACGTCATGAAGAGGGATACCGTCGTCACGATGAATGCGATGGGGAACCACCAAAACGCCCCCGTGAACGCGCCGATCGCAACTACGACAAACGCAATCGAGGTGGCGAGCCAGAGCCCGCCCATGAGCCTGATTCCGACATCGCCGAGGTCGACGGCGCCCCCCAAGATCGTCGTCTTGTAGGGCATCTCCTCCAACCTTAGGATCCGCCACGGCACGACGAAACCGGCCAGATGCGCAAACCCGTGAACCAAGAGTATCGAACCGAAGACGACGTGCATGGTTGCCTCTCCCTGGGAGCTTGGTTGCAGAGAACTCGACCCCTAGGACTCTGACCCTCACGGTGGTATCGTTGAGGCAGAGGTGGGGACATGAGTACAGTGAGAGAGGTGCTCGACCAGAAAGGCCACGATGTCGTGACCGTTCACCCCGATGATTCCGTATACGACGCGATCAAAACGATGGCGGATCAGGATATCGGAGCGGTGATGGTCGTCGAGAACGGTAAGCCTGTTGGCATCGTCTCCGAGCGCAACTACGCGCGAAGTGTATATCTCAAGGGCCGGTCGTCACCAGAGACGCCGGTTCGCATCATCATGGAAGTAGACTTTGCCTACGCGCGCCCCGATCAGACGGATGAGGAGTGTCTGCGCATCATGAGCGCGAAAAGCACACGGCACTTGCCGATTTTCGATGGGCCCGACCTAGTGGGTCTCGTATCGATTCTGGACGTCGTGAAGAGCATCGTGGCCGAACAAGCCCTGACGATCGAACAGCTCGAGCAATACATCCACCGCGGTTGAGGTCGCACGCAATAAGCGACGAGGTGGGCCCGACCTTACCTTTCGCGGGAAGACATGCGTCTCATCGATCCAGGTACCGGCAAGTCGGTTACGTCAGCAGCAGGGCGTTCCGATGCAGTCGCCGCTGCAAAGCGCGCCTCCGCAGCAGACGCTACCCTGTCGGCAGCCGGCTTGGCAGAGATCGTTGACCTGACAGATGCCTTCGGCGTCGCAGAACGGCTCGAGCCTATCTCCGAAAGCATTGCATTCGTCGTTCGGACCACACGGGCATCCCGTCGTCCCTTCAGGGCAGGGTTCGACGAACTCGCAGAACTGGCCGAGCGGTCCGAACTCGGGGTCGACCAGTTCGTTGCACTCGAAGTTCTCGGGGCAATCCGCACTCGATTCACACTCGGGTTGGCAGATGTCGAAGGCGCAGAAGTTCTGGCAGCGACTCGCCAGGCACTGGCAACCCGCGATGGCTGAGTTGTCGCACTCAGTCCCGTCCGGGAGGGTTCGGTCCAGGAATCCGTCGACGAACGAGGATCGAACGCAGCCACATTGAAGGGTCGAATCCGCACCAGACTCCGAGCCTGAACAGCCCGCCACAAGTGCGACGAAGAGAAGCGCGACGAAGTGAGGAGCCGAACGAAGGTACCTCATGGGCGAACGATATCATGTTGATCTGAGCGCGGTCATCTTACCGGGGCCCTCCGTACGCGCAGCAGATGCGTTCACCGAGTTGGTGATCTTGATCACAGGTGGATCCGCGGGCCGGATCGGTCTTGACGATCGACGAGCCGGCGAGGGAGTCTCTTGCTCTTGGACGAAAGGGAAGCCCGTGCGCCTCATCGCTCTCTCACTCCTGTGCACCTTCGCCATGTCGCTTGGATGCGGATCCTCGAGTCAACCCAACGCTGACATTCCTCCCGATCCGAACGTCGAGGCTCCACCGCCCGCGACAGGGCCGCTCAGCCCGTCGGTGACCATAGGGGCGAGCGACCCCGACAACCCCGGCCGTGTCTCCCTGATCGTTGGCGGCGTCGGGTTCACCACGAAGGGCACGAGCGGGGAGTTTCGGGTGGTGCGTTACACCGACGAGAATCTCACGATCGTCGAAGATGGTGTCGTACAAGGCAAGCTGATCATCGATGCTCCGGGGCTCAAAGTGGACGTGGCACTCATCATCGACAACACGGGCAGCATGGCCGAGGAGATCGATGGCGTCCGCCAGAGCGTCCTCAACTTCTTCGGCGCGCTCGATGACGGAGGCCAAGACGTCCAGGCTGGTGTCGTTGCGTACAACGACGGACTCTTCCCGGACTTTCCGAACGACGTGCTCACGGACGACACGCGCGCGAGCCCCGCGGTCTTCGGGTGGCGTGACTTGACGACTGATTTTTCGGAGTCAGGAGAGCTCTTCACGTTCATCGCCGACCTTCCGGCGACCGACCCTGGCGCCAATTTCGACCTTCCGGAACTAGCGTTCGGTGGCCTCGACTACGCGCGCCGCTCCTTCTCTTGGCGAAGCGACGCTCAGCGAATCTACATCCTCATCACCGATGCAACCGCGTGGGGCCTAGGGTTCCGGATTCCGAACGACAAAGGCATCGACGCCGAGTACTTCACCGACGAGTCCCTGGCGTCGCTCCTTCGCGCCGAGGGGTCGGTGGTCCACGTGTATGCACCCGCCCCTATCGATAACCTCGCCACAGGCGAATACAACGTGCGGCCGTTGGCCCTGCGGACGGGTGGCATATTCACCGAACTGGACCGAACAGGGCAGTTCGACCTGCTGGAACTGGGTATTATCGAGACTACGCTCGCGTCTTCGCAGGTCGACTTCGTCAAGAACGGCCCACCGGATGTTGTCGAGGCAAGGCGTGTACGGGTCGTCGTCTCCACGACCGACGGCGAGACCGTCGTCGACGGTGAACGCACTCTCGATCTCGTGTACTGACGCGGCGTCCGTCGCACCCAGCTCCAGACGGGCCGGCTTGGTGAGGGGCTCCACGTTCGTCCGCACGCAAGCCCTCACTCTGCGGCGTGGGCCATCGCTCGATGTTCTTGCGGCGTGACACCGCGCACACGCTTGAAGGCCGTGCTGAACGCGAACGGGGTCGAGTAGCCGACTTTCTCTGAGACCGTGCCAACGTTCTCGCCGGGTAGGCACAAGAGGTCCGCAGCGAGCGCCATCCTCCAGTTCTTGAGAAACGTCATGGGCGGCTCGCCGACGAGGTCGCGGAAGCGCCGGGCTAGCGACGCACGCGACGATCCCGCCTTGGACGCAAGCTCGTTCATCGTCCAGCTGTGGGCCGGATCGTCGTACATGGCACGGAGCGCACGCTCGACGATCGGATCGCTCTGCGAACGCCACCACACGGGTCGATGCTCTTCTTCTCGCGCGAACCACGCCTTGAGAACCGCGGTCAACAACAGGTCGAGGAGCCGGTCCAGCACGGCCGCCTGCCCCGGTTCATCCTTGACGACTTCGTCGCACAGAAGCGGAACGAGTGGAGAGTCCCAGTCTTCGTGAGAGATCGAAAGGACCGGCGGTAGCGCGCGGAGCAGCCGATCGCTGATGTCGCTCAAGTGTTCGTAGGCGCCGACTAGGAACACCGTGTTGCCGTCCGGGTCGTTGCCCCACGTCCGGATGCCATGCGTCATCTCTTCGAGGACCGAGTTGCCATCGAGGTCACAGCAGTTCTGACCCGGATGAATGACGACCATGGGCGCGGTGGTCGGCGAGTCGGCCACGTTGTAGTGATCGGGCGCGCGGGTGACAGCGATGTCCCCCGGGCCAACGCGCACCGGCGCGCCTTCGTCAGGGATCACCCAGAGCTCTCCGCGGATGACGGCGATCACGGTGACCGGTGACTCGGCGAGGATTCGCAACGACCAAGGCGAGCTCATCACCGAGCGTAGGGCGAAGGCCCCGCGCGCACGTGGTCCGTCGAGCAACCCGGCAAGGTCGTCCATCGAGCGATTATGAGACGGATCCGTATGGAATTGAAATCCCCGAGCATGGCCGGCTCCATGGGTCGCGAGGCATGTTCTACGTGTCCCGAGCGGGACTCACGAAAGGAAACGGAACATGACCTCGAACACCACGAAACCCCAAGAAAACAAGCAAATCCAGAAGATTCTCGTCGTCGGCGCCACGGGCGGCACCGGACGGGCCACGATCGACCAGCTCGTTGCGCAGGGCCATCAAGTCACCGCCTTCTCCCGCAATGCCGACCCGGTCGCAGAGGGCTCTGTCCAGGTCACGGCGTTCAACGGCGACGCGACCAACCCCGCGGACGTCGACGCGGCAGTCCGGGGGCACGACGCCGTCATCATCACCTTAGGCATCGCGGAGAACCCCTTTCGGGTGCGGCTCTTCGGAACCTCGGGAACACCGATGGATGTCCGATCCACAGGGACCCGAAACGTGATCGCGGCGATGCGGAAACACGGCGTGCACCGATTGGTGGTGCAGAGCTCGTTCGGTGTCGGCGAGACACGCGACAAACTTCGTTGGATCGATAGCATGTTCTTCGGCCTGCTCCTCAAGCCACAGATCGCGGACACCGAGGTACAGGAACTCGACGTGCGGGCCAGCGGAGTCGAGTGGGTGCTCGCTCAGCCGGTTCACCTCACCGACGAAGAAGACGACGGCATGCCGTTCGCCTCTGCGACGGGCGAGGTGCGGGACTGGAAGATCTCGCGAAGAGAGGTCGCGCGGTTCCTCGCGCACGCCGCCCAAACCGCGGAGTACACTGGCCAAACTGTCGCCCTGTCGGGCGGGGGCGCGTCGTGAGCCCCTGGTTGCTTGGAGCGACCGCGGTCGCGTGCTTGGTGGTCGGCGGGATCTTCTACGGTTTCTCGTCTTTCATCATGCCCGCACTCGGGCGTATCCCAGCGGAGGAAGGTATCCATGCGATGCAACGGATCAACGTCGACGTGTACCACTGGACGTTCATGGCAGCCTTCATGGGAACCCCACTCGCCTGCATCGCCATCGCGGTGCAGGCGATCCGCGGGTCGCTCGATCAGGCGGCGGTATACGCGCTCGCGGGGTGTCTCGTCTACGTAGTCGGCAACTTCGTGGTGACGGCGGCCGGTAACGTGCCACTCAACAAGGCACTGGCGCTGGTCGACCCGGGATCCGCGGACGCCGTCCAAACCTGGTCCCACTATCTCGTGTACTGGACTCGCTGGAATCACGTGCGTACTGCCGCATCGATCGTCGCCGCGGCCCTGCTCTTGGTCGCCCTCAGGCTGGGCTAACGCAAAGCGGTGGCGAGGAGCGGACCGGGCGCTATCTGAGAACCCATGGACCTTCAACTCACTGTGCCTGGGCTGCTGTTTCCAGCCATCAGCCTTCTCTATCTCTCCTACAACGGACGGTTTCTCGCGCTCTCTCAGCTCATTCGAAGCCTCCATGCGAGGTGGCACGAGGACGGGGACGAGACCATCTACGGGCAGATCCAGAACCTGCGCGTACGTCTCAAGCTGATTCGTTGGATGCAGATCTGCGGGGCGACTTCATTCATCCTCGCGGCGTCCAGCATGACCGGGCTTTTCTACGGTTACACCCAGTTGGGCCAGATGCTGTTCGGCGGCTCACTCGTCATGCTCATTCTGTCGGTCGCGTATCTGCTACGAGAGAACATCATCTCGGTCCACGCCCTCGAGCTCCAACTGGGTTCGCTACCCCGCCTGGCCGAGAAGGAGCCAAGCTAGCGAATGTCGTTTCCGGCCCACGTCGACGAGATCGAACCCGAGTGGCTCACCGACGTGCTCCGCTCGGAGGGCGTCCTTCGGCAAGGCGCAGTGAGCGCCGTCCGGCGCGAGCACATCGGCGCCGAGGCCGGGTTCTTGAGCACGGTGGCGCGATGCGATCTCACTTACGACACGCCAGACCGAGGGGCACCCGCTTCGGTCATCGTCAAGCTGCAACCGGAGGTCGAAGAACGAGCCGAGACGGCCGACGAGCTTCACGCGTTCACGCGCGAGATTCGATTCTACCGCGAGGTGGCGCCTACCGCTCCGCTTCGCGTCCCGCGGGTGTACGCGATGCTCGAAGAAGGCAAGCATGCCGCCATCATCATGGAGGATCTGCGCTTCGCTCGCATCGGCGATCAAGTCGCGGGAATTCACACCGACCAGGTGATCGCAGGCGCTCGGGCCATCGGACGCCTCCACGGCCAGTACTGGGACAACGACGCACTCGACAGCCTCCACTGGATGCCCTTCAAGGACGACTTCGATCTCGACTTCGCCGACAAGTGGTCCCACTTCGTCGAGCTCTACCGCGGCGAGCTCTCGGACTCGGCCCTCCACGTCGGCGAGTCACTCTGCAAGCGAATGCCCGAGGTCATCGCGCGTATCGCGACGCGGCCGAAGACGCTCGTCCACCAAGACCTGAGGGCGGACAACATGGCTTTCGTCGATGGTCCGTCTGGGGATGAGCCAATCATCTTCGACTGGGCGGTGGCGGTGCGGAGTATCGGTGCCTACGACGTGGCGCGTCTCCTCGGCGGAAGCGAGCCTCGTTCGGAACGCCGTGGGCATCAGCTCGAGGTCGTTCGAGCCTGGTACGACGAGGTCACGCAGGCTGGCGCCCACGACTACACGTGGGATGACGCTCTCTTCGACTTCCGGCTCGGCGCCCTCTCCGTGCTCGCGATTCCCGTGCACTTCTGCTCGGACCCGCCACAGCCCGGGTCCCGAACAGAGGCGCTCTTTCGCACGATTGCCAACCGGTTGTTTGCGTCCACGGTCGAGGTCGATGCCATGGCCGCCCTGGCATGAACGGCCGGTAGGTAGGGGGCGACAGATTTGCGCCCACGCCCAGGCCTATGCAGCGCCGGTTGGGTGGCCACACCTGAAGTCTCCATGATTTCGAGAGTGGTACGGGCCTTGCATTGCTTCCGAAAGGCGTCGGACGCCCATCTTCACACCGTTGGATGGGTCGGGTGGCGCGAAGGGAGGAAGTACCATGAGCAGTGCAATCCAGGAGTTCGCGGCGAAGCTCACGAGCAGCAAGCTCTTCGCGAGAATCGTCGAGTCGTTGCCAAGCGAAGTACGGGATGCCCTCGAGGATCTTGCGTCTGATGACAAACCCAGCCCAATCCGAACCGGACCGGTGACCGAGGGCGAGACACTGCGCGGTGTCGGCCTGTTCCTCGGGGAGGTGCAGCAAGGTGCTGCAGTTCGCGGAGTGAATCTGATGAAGGGCGCCGTCACGGGGGGCGCGTTGCGAGGTTGCAACGTGGCGGTGGTCGATTTGGCAGACGGCGATGTCCGCGGCGTCAACCTGCTCGTCGGAACCATCCGCGGGGGAAACCTGCGCGGGGTCAACGTGCTGATCGGTGACGTTCACGACGGTTCCATCGAGGGGACGAACGCACTTGTCGGAAACCTTCAAGGAGGCGTCGTCAAGACCAACCTGGTCATCGGAGACGTCCATGGGGGAAGACTCGATGCCAACGTGCTCCTCGGCAACGTCTACGACGGCCAGGTGTCGGCGAAGATCCACGTGGGCCAAGTCATGGGAGGCTCCGCGCACTCGGAACGACACCTACCGGAAGGATGGGAGACGAGCGCTGAAGGTGCCGAAGAGTGACCCAACAGCACCCCAACGTCGCCGTCCGGGCAGGGTCCTCATCGTCTTCTGACGGAAGTTCAACATGAGTGGGCATGACATCGTTCTTTACGGTGCAACCGGGTTCACGGGCCAGCTCATGGTCAACTACCTCGCGCGGCACCCCGAACGACATCGGTTCTCCTGGGCGATCGCCGGCCGCAACCCGGACAAGTTGACCCGCATTCGGGAGGCCGTCGCCGCCCAAGGGGCCGAGCCAGGCTTGATCGTGGCGGAGGCCGCAGACGGCGCGTCTGTGGAGGCGATGGTCGCGGACGCGAAGGTCATCCTGAACGTGGCAGGTCCGTTCAGCGAATACCACGGCGACAACATCGTGGGCGCCTGTGCCCGCACAGGCACCCATTACGCCGATCTGTCAGGTGAATACTGGTTCCAGAGGCGCATGATCGATGAGTTCCACACCGAGGCCGAGCGAACCGGCGCCAAGGTCATTGTCGCCGCTGGGGTTGACAGTATCCCGTCGGATCTCGGAGTCCAGCTCGCGATCGAACGCCTGTCGGAGAAGGGCGGGCGGGCGCGACATGTCAAGGCAATGTTCACAACCTACTCGGGCTCGTTCAGCGGCGGCACGAGCCATACGATGAGAGCTCTAAAGAAGGTTCGGCGGTCCCCGGAGTACGAGCCCGGGTTTCACACCGACCCTTACGTTCTGGCCCCGGATGCCGAGCGGACGCATGACGGTGAGACGGTGACCGGCTGGGATGAGCGTCGTTTCGACCGCGATCTTCGGAGGTTTGGCGTTCCGTTCTTCATGGCGCCGATCAACGCACGCGTCGTTCGTCGCTCCCTCGCACTCGAGGGGCATCTGCCGTGCACGTACGAAGAAGGGATGTCGATGGCCGCCGGCCTGAAAGTGCTCTGGCTATACGCGAGTCGAGGTCTTGGCTATTTCGTCGGCGACCCAATTCCCATGCGTCCGCGGTCCGGACAGGGGCCTCCACTCTGGCTCCAACGAGCTGGTGGCTTCTGCGTGCGGGTCCACGCAGCCACCGCCGACCGAAGCAAGTCCGCTTTGGTTGAGGTGCGAGGTTCTGGGGACCCGGGCTATCGTGCGACCTCGAAGATGCTCACCGAAGTCGGGCTGGCCTTGCTGCTCGACGAGGCGCCACCACGCGCCGGCGTGCTAACGCCCGCCGCCGCGCTCGGTCCGACGCTCCGGCAACGGCTCGCCAAGACAGAGGAGGGTCGGTTCATGCAGTTTCGCGTCTTGGACTAGTACACCAATAGCGGGCCGTGGTGAGCCCGCCGGTCGCCGCCATCCCCGACCAGGACTTCACGGGGTGGCGGCAGGCTTCAGGGACGGAGCGTCAGAGGACTTCGTTGCTGTCCGGTGTGTCCGCGATGGCGATCTCGTTGTTCACGAACGTCGCCTGGAAACGGCCCATCGTGATCTCCGCGGCGTTGGATGCGGCTGCGCGCGCAGAGGAGGGGATCGCCCGTGTCGAGGCGGGGCTCGCGCACGCGCGGTTGGCGACGTTGCACGGCGCTTGCTGCGACGCGGCCGAAGCAGTCTTTCCGTCGTGCGTGGGACCGAAGACGCCCTTCGTGATGGTGGTCGACGCCGCGGCGGTTCCTGCGCTCGCGAGCAGGGCGACGGCGGCGATGGCGGGGAGGATGGTGAGTTTCTTCATGGCTAGGGACTCCTGGTTGTTTGAGGTCGTGACGTGGCAACCTCCCTCAGACGGCTTCTATTTCACGAGACTCGAGGAAAACCGATCGAGAACGACGGATATCAGGTGCGGGAGAGCTCCGCCTTGGCCCTACCCAACTAGGTGGTGGCCGAAGACTCGGTGTGCACGGAAACCCGATACGTTTCGGGCATCGTCAGCACGACGACGGTGGTAATCGCAGCCATCAGCATCAGGTAGAACGCAGGCACCAGATCCTCGCCCGTATTGTCGATCAGCCACGAGGCCACCAAGGGAGTGGTGCCTCCAAAGATCGCGAGCGTGACGTTGTAGGCGACGGAAATCACAGTGCATCGGTATCGGGCCGCGGTGAGCTCGACGATTGCCGCCGAGTTGGCTCCGAAGGCAAACCCAATGAGCACCGCAAAGCCGAGCTGGCCACCCAGGATGAGCCAAGGGTCGTCGTGATGAATCGCCATGAAGAGGGGCAGCGCGAGCACGAGGCAGCCGATCGAGGCGACCAGCAGCACTGGCTTTCGTCCGACGCGGTCACTCAACCAAGCCGCAGCCGGCGTGATCACCAATAGAGCACTCATCGCGATGGTGTCGATCTCGAGCGCCTTGTCGGTCGGGACGCCAACCTGCTCCGAAAGGTACGTCGTGACGTACACGAACATCATGTAGAAGCCGACGTTCGCCATCAGAATCAGCCCTGCGATGCGCAACATCGCGCGCCATTCGAGCCGTATCGCCTCGACGAGCGGGATTCGACCCTGAGCGAGGGTGTGCCCTTCCTCGTGCATCGTCCTTCGGAAGACCGCGCCAAGGCCTGCGATACTGACACCCGCCAGGAACGGGATTCTCCACCCCCAACTGGCGATCGCATCATCGGGGAGGAAATGCGAGATTAGCGCGCTTAGCCCGGATCCCAGGAGAAAGCCTGCGACCGCGCCAAAGTTGGCCCATCCACCGACCAACCCACGTGAACCCACTGGCGCGCGCTCGACGAGATAGATCACCGACCCGGTGTACTCGCCCCCAACTGAGAATCCCTGCGCGATGCGGAGCAAGGTGAGCAGGATGGGCGCCGCTACCCCGATCTGAGAATACGTGGGAAGACAGCCAAGCAGCAGAGTCGAACCACCCATCAAGAACACCGAAGACCGAAGGACCACCGAACGGCCCCGTTTGTCCCCGAGGTGACCAAAGAACGCCGCCCCCAAGGGACGGGCCAGGAACCCTGAAGCGAACACGGCGAACGCAGCAATCACCGAAGTGGTGGGATCGTCCGAAGGGAAGAACTGCTCTCCGATCACAGCGGCGAAGAACCCGTAGACCGCAAAGTCGAACCACTCCATGACGTTTCCGACGGCTCCGGCCAGGATCTCGGTACGACTGGTCGTGTGAGGCATGACGATCGAGTCTACCGGAAATCCCAACACGCGTTGAGAATCGCGCCGCGAAGCTTGACTCGGGCAAGCCGCAACCTACGAGAGGTTGAGTCTCCGGGTGGAGGTCACCTGATGAAACGACGTACCAAGATCATCGTCGGAGTCGCGCTGGCTACGGCGGGCGCGGTTGCCGCGTTCGCGCTACGGACCAACAACGTGACGTACGATACACCCAAGTACGAAGTCACCGAGCGGACGGGCGACATCGAGATCCGTCAATACGCGCCCTACATTGTCGCCGAGACGATCGTTGATGGGGATGCCGGAGATGCCGGGAACCAGGGTTTTCGGATCCTTGCTAGCTACATCTTTGGCGGGAACCAACCCGCAGAGAAGATCGCGATGACCGCCCCCGTGAACCAGGCGCCGAAACGGATCGCGATGACCGCCCCGGTCACGCAGGACGCGCGTGGCGAACGATTCGCGGTCCAGTTCATGATGCCTTCCGAGTACCGGCTCGAAGACCTCCCGAAGCCGAACGATGCGCGGGTCACCTTTCGCGAGATGCCAGGCCGACGGCTCGCTGCCGTTCGCTACAGCGGGACGTGGTCCACCAAGAACTACGAAGCCAATCTCGCCAAGCTCTACTCGCATCTCAAGGCGCGCGGCTTCGAACCCAAGGGTGAGCCAATTTGGGCTCGGTATGACCCGCCGTTCAAACCATGGTTTCTCCGGCGGAACGAGATCCTCACCGAGTACGAATGAGGGGTCGGCCGGGCCTACCCGTCATTTAATTGGGGCCGACGGGCACCCCCGGCGTGCACCCGCCAATCGAGAAGTCTGGGCCCACATTGGGATAGCCGAACCGCGGGCGGAGGAACCGTCGATCGTCGGTGATGAGCGGGGATGTGTAGGCGTCGTTGAAAAGACGGTTGGGGTCGCCGCCCTGGCCGTCCCAATCGGTGCACCAAACGCCGGTCACGTCTTGGAGCCCGATGAAGAAGGAACTGTTGGGATCGGTGGTGGAGTAGAGAGCCTCGACGTCTGTATCCGAGGCGTTCAAGAGGCGCGTCACGTTCTCGGTGAAGCCACCCACGCCGCCAAGGCGATTGACCGTGATCGTTCGCCGCGCCCCGAGCGCAATGAGCGGTGTCACGCGGAGCGGGTCCGCCCAGCCGCCGACCGATACCAGGCCGCTGCTCAGGGGAACCGCAGGGCTGAACCCTGGCTCGGCGGGAGACGACGATAGGACTTCGCGCCAACTCGCTGAGCCCAGCGGTTCGAACTGCTCGCTGATCAGATCATCGAAGTTGCGATCGAGCCGGCGTGCCATCCGTCGGAGCTCGCGCTCTTGGCCCCAGTACCCGACCCCGATGTCGTCGAAGTCTGGGACGAACGGAATGGGGTCCGCGGCGATCCAGGCGGCCCTCGCCTCCTCCCAAAGCGGGATCGCATCGCCAGTGAGTACGCCGGTGACGCCGAAGGCGGGCAGGTACGCCCCAACTGGGTCATCGACACGGTTGGGGGCTCCACTCGCGATGAACGCTTCTCGGTACTCGTTGAACAGGTCCGAGAACGTCTCACCGCAGGTTCGTCCCTCGGTGCCGGGAAGCTCACGAAGCTCTTCCCAAGTCATGCCACGACTCGCCCTCGCGCACCGATTGAGCCATCGGGAAACCCCCTGACGATCGGCAGGGCCGTAGCTTGCGTAGAACGACCCATAGAGCCCGAAGAGCGTCGCCACCTCGTCGAAGTTGATGACGGACGTGCGGAGAAACACCTTGGGATCATCCACGATGAACGCTAGGCCTTTTTGTAGGCCATCGATGATGTCGGTCGCGTGAAACACGGGGTCGGGCGAGGTCAGCAGAAGCTCGATGACCTCCGGGTTGATGAGCGGGCCGAGATCGCGAAGGAGCCGCAGAAGGGCCTCGACCCCCTCCTGAGGGAAGGGACCTTGCAGCAGGTCCGGGATGTCCTCGGCGTCGACGCCTTGGATCAGCGCCTGAACCGTTGCGACGTCTTCGAACAAGCCGGTATCCACCAAACCGGTGAACGACTTGAGCAGCAGCGCCATGCGAGCGTCACGCGCTCGATTGCCGCATCGACCTCGGCGGCAGTTGTGGACGTCGGGGTTGGCCCAGATGCTCTCGAGCACAAACGCGGTAATGCTGCCGGAGCTCCCGCCCGCCACACAGGTGATGGCGCCATACTCTTCGACGTGGCGCGCCAATACCCCGTAGTGGGCGAAGAGGTTCTGCCCGTTGCCGCGAACGCCGGCACATGTTGAATCCGAAGGTCTGGGGCGAAACGGCACGAACTCCCCGTGCCAGTTGTACCACCCGTCAAAAGACGCGGCGGCGAAGTCTTCGGCGCTCGACGGGGCGGCGCTCGACACGAGCGCTACGGCCAGCGCGGCTACAGCAAAACGGCATTGAGAGCGGAGTAGCATGCGGCGATCCTTGTGTTGGGAAGGGCGTTGGGGATCCCCTGGGTATGATCGTCCACGGCAATTTGCAATAGACCACGGCAGCGTCGTGGGGCCTCAACGCGGGCGGCATGACGCTGTCCATGACACAGGTCGACCGAAAGCAGAGACAGACCTCGGTCGCCTCACCTCACCCAAGCCGCAGCGAGATACCCACGACAATTTGGTAATCGAAATCGAGTGCACCGTCGCGCATTCGCTCCAGGTTGCCCTTGAGCCATTCGCCGGACTTCAACTGAATCCAGTCGTAGTCGTCGCCAAACTCGATCATGTACTCGTCGGGAAGGTCGTCTTCGCTTGCCACTAACACTTTCGTGGATGGCTGAAGAGAGTCCTCCTTTCCGAGCTCGGAGGTCACGGTATCGGGCGCGACCTCCGGATGGAACCCCTCTTCGTTGGGAGCGAGTTCCTGGCCTTGGACACGAAGCGGCGGCGCGGTCGTCACGCCGAACAACGCGACGAACACGAGTATCCGCGTCCACAAACTGCGGGACGTGGGGTTCACCATGCGGCCCTTATACGAACGCCCAGGAGAGAACGTCAACGACGAACTGGGACCGTCACGCCGAGGTGTAACCCTCGAGCTGCCAAGGGCTCTCGTCAAACGCCGGGTTTCGGTGTAGTGACGCGTGTTCGAAGGGTGGAGTTCCGCCCCGGACGCGAAAGAGGGATGGTGAGCATGAGGGAATCGGGTCTATCGTGGATCGTGGCGGCGTTTATCGTCGTGTCTGTGGGATGCCAGAAGAAGCAGGCGCCAGAAGCTGAGCCGTCGGCACCCGTCGAAAGCGAAACGCCACCGGACTCGACCGAAGTCGCCTCTGGCGAGATCGACCGAACCGTCCTTCCAATCGTGCCACCGACCGCCGCGCCAATCACCGAGTTGGACGCGAGGAACGTAGAGGCGCCGCCACCTTTCGAGGTCAACGCCCCGGAAGACGCGCCGAACGTCGTCATCGTCCTGATCGATGACATCGGTTTTGGCGCCACGGCCCCTTTCGGGGGCGCCATCGAGACGCCGACTCTCGAGCGGCTCGCCGACCAAGGACTACGCTTCAACCAGTTTCATACAACCGCGCTATGCTCGCCGACGCGGGCGTCGTTGAAGTCGGGTCGCAACCATCACGCGACGAACGTCGGCTCTGTGATGGAGGTCGCGACGGCGTTTCCGGGCAACCAAGGGCAGATCCCGTCCGATGTCGTTCCGCTTGCGGAGATCCTTAGGCAGAACGGCTACAGCACCGGGGCGTTCGGGAAGTGGCACGAAACCGCGCCGTGGGAGGTGTCGGTGTCGGGGCCCTACGACCGATGGCCAACCCACCAAGGCTTCGACAAGTTCTATGGTTTCATCGGAGGCGAGACCAACCAGTGGGAGCCGATGATCTATGACGGCGTGGTCAAAGTCGATCGGCCAGACACCGAGGACTACCACTTCACCACCGATATGACCGACCAAGCGATCGGTTGGATGAAGTTCCAACACGCGATGACTCCCGACAAGCCGTTCTTGATCTACTACGCCACCGGCGCCACACACGCGCCACACCACGTACCGGACGAATGGATCGAGAAGTACCGAGGAAAGTTCGACGATGGGTGGGACGCGCTTCGGGAAGAAACACTGCGCCGGCAAAAAGAGCTCGGTATCGTCCCTCAAGACACCAAGCTCGCGCCTAAACCGGAAGACATCAAGGACTGGAGCGCACTCTCCGACAAGGAGCGCAGACTCTACGCCCTACAGATGGAAGTCTTCGCCGCGTTCGCCGCACACACCGACCACGAGGTCGGCCGGCTGGTCGACGCCGTCGCTGAGATTGGGCAGCTCGACAACACGCTCTTTGTTTACATCATGGGCGACAATGGCTCGAGCGCAGAGGGAGGCCTGACAGGCACCTTCAACGAGTTGGTCCATCTCAACGGCATCTTCGACGTCGAAACAGTCGACAGCATGCTCGCGCGAGCCGACGACTGGGGCGGTCCCGATTCGTTCCCTCACATGAGTGCCGCTTGGGCCGTCGCGACCGATACCCCGTTTAGCTACACGAAACAGAACGCGGGCGACTACGGCGGGACCCGCAACGGAATGGTGATGCACTGGCCCAAGGGCTTCAAAACCAAGGGCGAGGTTCGATCGCAGTGGCACCACGTCAACGATGTAGCGCCCACTGTGCTCGAGGCTGGGAAGATCCCGGCACCCACGATGGTCAACGGGGTCGAGCAGCGACCGATGGACGGCGTGAGCATGCTGTACTGCGTGGACGACGCCGACGCCGAGGATCAGCACAAGACCCAGTACTTCGAGATGTTTGGCAACCGGGCGATCTACCACGATGGCTGGTTGGCGCGGGTCGTCCACAGCCTGCCGTGGCGGAGCGAGCCACTCCACTCACTCGAAGAAGACGTCTGGCAACTCTACGACACGCGTGCTGATTTCAGCCTGAGCAACGACCTCGCCGCGGACAATCCTGAGAAGCTCGCCGAGATGCAGGCTTTGTTTGAGAAGGAAGCGATCAAGAACAACGTCTATCCGCTCGACGATCGCTCCTACGAGCGTTTCAATGCCAAGCTCGCAGGGCGCCCAGACCTGATGGCGGGCCGCACGACACTGGAGCTGTCGGAGGGCATGACCGGAATCATGGAGAACGCCTTCATCAACGTGAAGAACACCTCGCTGACCATCGAGGCGGACGTCGAGCTTCAAGGCAAAGACGACGGCGTGATCATCGCGCAGGGCGGCAAGTTCGGCGGCTGGGCGCTCTACATGGATCAGGGCAGGCCGACGTACACGTACAACTGGTTCGGCCTCGACAACTACACGGTGCAGTCCAAGAAGCGACTCAAGCCCGGCGCAGCCACCATCAAACTCGACTTCGAGTACGACGGGGACGGAGCCGGAAAAGGCGGGACTGCAAGCCTGTTCGTCGACGGACAGCAAGTCGCGCAAGGTCGCATCGACAAGACTCAGCCGGCGTTGTTCTCGGCCGACGACACGGCAGACGTCGGCAAAGATGAGGGAACACCTGTCGCGTCTGTCTTCGACGACGTGGACGACTCGGAGTTCACCGGGCGCATCAACAAGGTCGCGGTGAGTATCCGGGATTAGCCCGGCCAAACGCCGAGTTCAAAGCTTGAACACCTTCCGCGCTGTCTCGTGCAGAAAGGCGCTCTGAGTCTCTTCCGGCAGCCCCAGCTGATCGAGCCCTTCGAGGCAGTGCTTCGGGGGGATCATCGGCCAGTTGGTGCCGAACATGACGCGACCCTTGCCGGGACCTCGCAGGAACGAAACGAAGTCCGGTGGCAACCGACGCACCGTATAGGCCGACGTGTCCACATAGAAGTTCGGGAACTTGAACGCCAGCGAGACAACCTCGTCCAGCCAAGGAAAGCCGACGTGCCCGCCGACGACGACCAACTCTGGAAAGTCGAGCAAGACGTCCTCGAGGTACGGGATCAAACGGCCGGTCTCTGAACGACGCAGCGGACCGGTGTGCCCGATCTGGGTGCAAAACGGAACGCCCGCGTCGACACACGCCGCGTAGACGGGGTAGTAGCGGCGGTCGTTCGGAGGTAGGTCCCAGAGCCACGGTACGATCCGCACACCGACGAACCGTTCACCATCGACCCAGCGCCGAATCTCCCGAACAGCCTCCATCGGTCGGTGGAGATCGACCGACGCGAGACCTCGAAACCGCTCCGGCGCGGCGTCGATCTGCGCGTTCACCTCTTCGTTGCTGATGAGCCAACCTTCCGGACCATGCCACCCGGCCAAGAGTGCGGTCCCAACCCCGGCGGCGTCCATCGCGGCCAGCGTCATCTCTGGGGTGATGCGCGGCATGCCACCCTCACGCCCGGTCCAACGGAGCAGGCTTTCCAGCCACGGCGCGCGAGCCATGCGCTCGGTCATAATCTGAGCCCAGACATCGATGGTTTCCATGAAAGCCTCCGTCGAGTGCTCAAGGCGCTTCGGCGTCTTGCGCGCACACATCGTATCGCTGAGCCTACGGCAAGACAGCTCCTTTCTTTGCAGGCGCATGCTCGACTGCTGCATGGACAGCAGGCCGCCTCTCTAGCGGACCCACGTTCTCGAAGTGTGACCTACGCCACCGACACCCGTCCTCCCGCCTTCTCTGGGTCGCGCATGTCGAGAAGGGGCACGCCAACACCATACGTCACGAAGTGGCCCTTGGGCTCCACGGTGATGACCGTGAGCGTCTTGCGAAGCTCGGATTGGTTCGACATGCCACGCAAGAGCGCTTGGATGACCTCGTTGTCGGCGTTCACCCCGTCGGTCAACGCCGCAGTACCGTGAAACGCAATGGTCGCGTCCGGAATCGCAACCCATGGCATAAAGGGGATTCGCTTCGGGATGTTGATGTTCAAGGCGACACTTCCGTTGAGGCGGATGTGCTTGGCCTTCCACGAATCGTTTCCCGTCCCGATGAAGAGCCGACGCCTGCGTACCGTGTAAACGATTCCGGCGTTGCGCGCCTCGCCGCGCGGAGTCACCCAGGAAAGCGTCCCGAAGGAACGCTTGTCGATAGTCTGCCAAACTTGGTCGGTCGAGAGTGGCGCAGGCATGGTCGAGCTCCTTCCCCTGAGGGGTCAAAGGACGAAGCAGACCCCCTGGCCGCCCATCTTGACATCGTACGACGCGTGTGCTCAAATCGATTGAACGATTTATTTTGATGAGTCCACGCCGATACAACGCCGAAGCCGCCCGCGACGACATCCTCGATGCCGCCGAGCGGCTGTTCTCGGCGCATGGCTTCGATGGCGTGTCGACCGCTGCCATCGGAAAGGCGGCTGGGGTTTCGCAAAGCCAGATCCACTACCATTTCGACACCAAGAAGAAGCTCTGGGACACTGTCTTCCAGCGGCGGTTCGCGGACTACTTTGCGGCGCAGTCCGCCCTCCTCCGTCACGACGGCAGCAGCCCTCTCGACCGGCTCGGTGACTCCATTCGCGCATATTTTGCGTTCTTCCAAGAGAACCCAGATTACGGGCGGCTTTTGGGGCGAGCGGCTCTAGATGCGACCTCAGGCGGGGTCGAGCTAGGGGCGGCGGACGAGATGGGAGCCGAGCTCATGCGACGCGGGATTCAGATCATCACGGCGGCGCAAGAAGAAGGGACGATCCGGGACGATGTCCGGCCCGAGTTCGTGATTCTCGGCTTCTTGTCGCTCGTCGTCTACTGGTTTCAGGGCGGCGGCCTTTTCCTCGCGCAGGCTGGGGCCGGCGACCGGGCCGCGCACGACGACAGCTATCTCGATTTCGTCCTGAAAGTGTACCTGAGCGGCATCGCCGCCTAGCCCCCAGGAGCGCTCCTATGGTCCTACAGATCAAAACAAATCAATCAATCGAAATAATTATGGCAGTGTCGGTGATGGTTGCTGCCCTGACATGTCAGCCGAAGTCTGCGCATGGGGACCAGGGAAGCTCGACCGATCACGGTCCCGACGATCGAGGACCCGTCGCCGAGGTTCGGCCTCACGCAGGCATCGGCTGGGCATCGGGCTA
>JBCCEK010000049.1:0-23369 GCA_039030295.1 Myxococcota bacterium
ACGTCGTCGGTCGCGCACAGATCGAGGTGATCGGCCTTTCGCTGCTTGATGTCGGAGGTCATCGCCTTGCTTGCTCGGGCGCGTCGCGCCGTGTACGTAGCTCCGCAATAGGGACGGGGCGACTGTGGTGCAAGGGCAAACCAATCTCGAAGCCTGGATGGAGGCCATCCGGAGTGAAGTCGACGCGGTCCTGCGTCGCTTTTTCGAGGCCAAGTCCAAAGAGGCTGAGGCGCTGTCCCCACACGCGACCGACCTGGTGAACGAGGTACGCGATCTCACGATGAGAGGGGGCAAACGCCTGCGTCCCATCGTGACCGCGGCGGCGTATCGGGCAGTTAGTGGGAACGACGATGCCTCGAGCACACTCGAGGTGGGCGCATCGCTCGAACTCCTGCAGAGCTACCTGCTGATCCACGACGACTGGATGGACGAAGACGATGAACGTCGTGGTGGGCCAGCGGTTCACTTCGCGTTCGCCGAGCGATTCGGGAATCGCCACCTTGGAGAGAGCCTTGGGGTCCTCGCGGGAGATTTGGCCGCCACGTTCAGCTGGGAGCTCTTCCTGGGCAGCCATGTCCCCGAGCGCAGGAGGACCGACGCCTACGCGCTGTTCATCGACATCCAGAAGGAAGTGTTCGCGGGCCAGCAACTCGATCTGATTGCCGACGAGAACGTCGAACGGATGCATCGACTGAAGACCGGTAGCTACACGACACGGGGTCCCGCGGAGCTCGGAGGCGTCATCGCGGATGCGTCGAGCGAAGCCATGCGCACGCTCCGCAACTGGTCTCTGCCCCTTGGCGTCGCCTTTCAACTCCGAGACGACCTGCTCGGCACATTCAGCAATGCCCAGCAAACCGGCAAGCCCGGGGACGATTTGCGCCATGGAAAGCACAACGCGGTGATCGCCGCCTTTGGTGCCGGGCGCCCGACCGACAAGGAGCGACAGCTCATCGACCGAGTATGGGGCAATCCGTGTGCATCCGAGACGGAGCTCGCGGCTGCGACCGAGGTTCTTCAGCGTGCCAAGGGGCGCGTCGAGACTCGGCTCCGCGAGCTCTCCGAAGAGGCGACCCACGCACTCGCCGCCAGCAACTTCGACGACGAAGCCAAGCACATTCTGAGGGAAGTGACGCGACTGCTGACCGATCGAGGGGCATGATGGGCTTCGGTCGCGGGAAAGTGATCCTTCTCGGCGAACATGCGGTGGTCCACGGATACCCCGCGATCGCCGTTGGGATCGAACGCGGCGTCCGAGCGACCGCGACGCAAAGCGACGAGGATCTCCTCCGACTGTCCCCGTGGAACCTCGATTTGAGACCAGACCCAAACGGCAGCGAACCTCTGGAACGCGCATTCGCCGTGGCGCTCGAGGGCTATCAGGACCGACCCAACCTTCGGGTCGACGCACAAGTCGAGCTCCCCGCCGGGGCGGGACTCGGCTGCTCGGCGGCGATCGGAGTGGCGGTGCTCGACGCGATCGACGAGCGACTCGAGCGCCCTCGAACCCGCGAAAACCTCGCAGAGGCAGCACTTGCATGGGAGCGCGTGTTTCACGGGAATCCCTCCGGGGTCGACAACACGATGTCGGCGGTCGGTGGCGTGGCGCTCTTTCAAAAAGGCAAAGCGCTCGCGCCGCTTCGCTCCAACAAACCCTTGCACCTCGCCATCGGCAACAGCGGTCAGAGCCCCAGCACCAAAGAGATGGTCGCATCGGTGGCCCGGCAACTCGCAGAGGATCAACCGCGGGTCACCCAATCGTTCGAAGCCATCGAGGTCCTGGTCCGCAACGCGAAACTCGCGATCGAAGCGGGCGACCACGTCGCGCTCGGGCAGTTGCTCGATCTGAACCACACGATTCTCAGCTCACTCATGCTCTGCACGACCGAGCTCGATGCTCTGTGTCAGGCCGCGCGGGAGGCCGGAGCGCTCGGCGCGAAGATGACCGGGGGTGGCGGGGGCGGCTGCATGTTCGCCCTGGCAGCCAAACGCGAGGAGGCGGTCCGCATCGCCGCGGTCCTCGGAGAAGGCGCCCTTGTCGCCGAGGTGTCGGCATGAACAACGCTGGTCCCGAGGTGATCGCCCGCGCCCATGCCAACATCGCACTCGCCAAGTACTGGGGCAAAGCCGACGTTCGCCACAACGTGCCTGCCGTCCCGAGCATCTCTTTGACGTTGGACCAGCTCGTGACCGAGACGCGGGTACGTTTCGACCCATCGCTTTCAGATGACGAGGTGCGGCTCGATGGTCGTCGAGCCACCGCGACGGAACGCGCACGAGTCGTCGAGATGTTGAATCGGGTGCGACGTGCCGCGGCGATCCGCACGCGCGCACGCGTTTCGAGCCACAATCGCTTTCCGACGGCAGCCGGGCTCGCCTCGAGTGCCTCTGGCTTTGCCGCGCTCGCAGGCGCCGCCACACACGCCGCGGGGCTCCGTTGGAAGCCAAGGGAATTGAGCGCGCTCGCTCGGGCATCGAGTGCGTCGGCGGCTCGCTCGATCTTCGGCGGCTTCGTCGAGCTCCCAGCAGGAAAGAGGGGTCAACGTGACCTGTCGGCGCGGGCCCTGGCACCGGCCGACCACTGGGACGTCCGGCTGGTGATCGCCGTGACGCAGCCAGGACCCAAGAAGGTCGGGTCCACCGAAGGCATGGAACGCTCTCGCAAGACATCGCCCTTCTACGAGAGCTGGGTCGAGGATGCGCCAAAATGGGCGCGCGCGATCAAGCGCGCCGTCAAGAGCCGCGACCTCGAGACACTCGGGGCCGCCATGGAGAGAAGCACGCTGGCGTTTCACTGCGCGGCGATCACCTCGGACCCTCCGATCTTCTATTGGGCGCCCGCGACCCTCGCCGCGCTCGAAACCGTACGCGGTCTTCGAGATCGCGGTGTCTGCGCATGGGCGACCATGGACGCGGGCCCGCACGTGAAGGTCTTGTGTGCACGAGGAGACGCCGCTCGGGTTCGGCAAGCGCTCGACCGAACCACGGGGGTCACTCGCACTTCGGTCGCCAAACCTGGGCCGGGTATCGAGGTGGTGGGTTGACGGTGGGCGGCGCCAGCGCACCGGGTAAAGCACTTCTGTGCGGGGAGTACGCAGTTCTCGAAGGGGCGTCAGCGGTCGTCACGGCGGTCGACCGACGAGCGTTCGCGTCATGGTGTACCGACGCGGCTGCGCTTCCGCCTGAAGTTTCGGCAACCCTCGAGCGTGCGAAGCGGCGGGTCGGGCCTTTTGACGAGCCCTTGGCCATCGATGTCCAGGACTTGCGGCAAGGCGGCACCAAGTTGGGCTTGGGATCGTCGGCCGCAGCCGCGGTCGCAGCCGCAGGAGCGGTCTTCCATCGAGGTGGCCTGGACCTCGGCGACGACCAGACGCGCGGAGAGATCTTCTCGTGCGCATTCGAGGGCCATGCCGCGGTGGCGCCCGCAGGAAGCGGCGTCGACGTCGCCGCATCGACGTACGGGGGTTTTCTCCGATGTGCACGAGTCGACGGCAAGTTGGCGATCGATCCTATCCAAGTGACCCCCGCCATCGAGATCCGCTTCGTGTGGACCGGTCACGCCGCTCGGACGAGCGACCTCCTGGAGGTGGTGCACAGGCTCCGAGATCGCGACCCGGACACCTACCGACGACGGATGGCAACGCTCGCCGGGACCGCCGAGCGGTTCGCAGACGCGTTCGAGGCCGAGAGCAGCCAGCGAATCGTCGAAGAGGCAGAGGCCTATGCACAGGCGATGGAAGCCCTAGGCCTGGATTCCGGCGCACCGATCGTCGAAGACAGGCTGCGCACGACCGGGGATGTCGCGAGGGCACATGGCGGGAGTGCAAAGCCGTGCGGTGCCGGCGGCGGGGACGTCGCGGTCGCCTTCTTTCCGACACACGAGCAGGCGTCCGCTTTCGAGGGCGCCTGCCGCGACGCGGGGTTGACGCCACTTGACCTCGCACTCGGATCCACCGGTGTGGCACCGTGCTGATTCAGCTCTACATCTTGGCGCTCGTCTTGAGCGCGATCACGCTGGTGGCCTCGCTCCTCCTCGGTGGGGCGCGTGCCGAAGGGCCCTACGATTCGCCAGATTCACCACGTACTGGGAGCCGCTCGAAGGGATTCTGGACCTTCTTCGTCGCATCGTTCGGAATCATCGGGCTCTTGCTCGACGGGCTTGACCTGGTGAGCGCCGGACAGGCGGTCGCGATCGCGCTGGCCACGGCGGCCGTGATCGCGGTCATCGCATCGCGCGCCCTCGCGCGTTGAGTGCCTCAAGTGCGGACTTTAGCCTCGAGCCGCTCGATGACGGGTGTTGCGAGATTCTCCCCCATGAGTCGCGACATCTGCTGAATCAGCGTGGGGCTGGTGACGTTCACCTCGATGAGTCGCCCGCCGATCACGTCCAAGCCCACGAAGAAAAGCCCGTCTTCGACCAACCGTGGCCGTAGGGCGTCGATGATCGCGCGATCGGCAGCGCTCAGCTCGGCGGGTGCGGCTGAGCCGCCCACGTGCACGTTGCTCCGATGGTCGCCCCCACTCGGCACTCGCGCGACCACGCCGAGGAGCTCACCGTCGACCAGAAGGATCCGTTTGTCCCCCTCGTCGTAGATCTCCGGGATCAACGCCTGCACGATCGCGTTGCGCCGGCCGTTGCGCGTCACCGCTTCGATGAGGCCGTTGAAGTTGCTGTCGCCTTGGGCCAGCAGAAACACACCTTCCCCGCCGTGCCCGTCAACCGGCTTGATCACCGCCTTGCCGCCAACCGCCGTCACGAACTTCGAGATCACATCGCGGTGACTCGTCATGATCGTGGGTGGCGTGACTTCGGGGAAATGGTGCGCGTAGAGTTTCTCGTTCGCCATCCGTAAACCGCGAGGGCTGTTGACGACAAGCGTCTCGTCGGTGACGTGATCGAGAGCGAGGGTCAGCCAGAGGTACTCGTCGGTGAAGGGGGGGTCCTTGCGGATGAACACCACGTCGACGTCGGCGAGGTCGAGCTCCTCTTGCGCGCCAAGCAAGATGGGGCTCTCCGGATCGCGTTGCATCTTTGCGGGGCGGACGCGTGCGAGCACCTGGTTCCCGCGGAGGCCGACATCCGAAGCAAGGCAATGGTCAACTTGGTGCCCGCGCTCTTGGGCTTCGAGCATCAGCGCGAAGCTCGTGTCTTCGTCGACAATGACGGTCGACACCTGGTCCATCACGAATACGAAACGCATCGAAGTGTCCGGTAGCACTCGCCATGGTTTGGAGGCAAGCTGTTGCGCCATGAAGACGTGGGGTGTGAAGGCGCTTTGGTGCGTTTCGGCGCTGTTGTTGCTCGCGGCGTTACACGGGGGAGGGGTGGTCGCGGCCGACCCCCAGGCCGATGCTCCGTCCGGGGTGAAGGTCTTCGGCGAGTACGCGGTCGCCTCGGATCAAGCGGCCGCATCGAAAGCGGGTGCAGAGATCCTCGCCCAGGGTGGCAACGCAGCCGACGCAGCGGCAGCGACCATGTTGGCACTCGGAGTCGTGAATCCGGCGAGCAGTGGTCTTGGAGGCGGGGGCTTCGCCCTCTACTACTCGGCCGCGGATGGCCAAGTCACGTTCCTCGACTTTCGCGAACGGGCCCCCGCAGCGGCGACACCGAAGATGTTCGAGGTCGCCGAAGGCGACGCCTCGTCCAGCTCTCGGGTTGGAGGCCTGGCTGCGGGCGTCCCCGGCGAGCCCGCCGGAGTCGCGGCGTTGGTCGACCGTTTCGGATCCAAGCCGCTGCGAGAGGTGATCGCACCCGCACTTCGGCTTGCCGAAGAAGGCTTCCCGGTGAGCTCTGCGGTTGCGTCGATGGGCCGCGCGTTCGCTTCGCAGCTCGACGAGGACCCGGTCATGTCGACTTGGAACCTGACCGAGGGCGCGGTCCTTCGCCGACCCGCCCTGGCTCGCATCTTGCGGGCGTTCGCAGAGGACGGCGTTCAGGCGCTCTACAACGGCCCCCTTGGCCAGGAAATGGCGGAAGCGGTCCAAGCCCACGGCGGCATCATGACCTTTCAGGATCTTCGGGAGTATCGCGTCGTTTCGCGGGCTCCCCTCGAAGCGAACCTCTTCGGCTACGCGTGGTTCACGGCACCGCCGCCGAGCGCCGGGGGCTTCACCATGCTTCAGAGCCTCGCGATCCTCGAGCGCGCGATCGGCGAGTCCCCGACCTACGACGACCGTTTCCTCCATGCGATGGCTGAATCCTGGAAAGGGCCGTTTCTCGATCGAGAGCGGTACTTTGGCGACCCCGCACAGGTGATCCAGCCACTCGACAAGATGATGGCGGAGTCGCGAATCGATCGGCGAGCCGCGCTTGCAGCGGGTGATGAGGCGCACCCGACCGAAGACTACGACCTGCCCTTGGTGTGGACGAGCCCTCCGGCGAAGTCCCCGGACAACGCGGGAACCTCGCACTTGTGCGTCGTCGATGGAGCGGGGAACGTCGCGGCGGTCACCACGACCGTCAACCTTCCATTCGGAGCCCGGTTCACGGCGGCCGGGTTCGTGATGAACGATGAGATGGACGACTTTGCAAGCGGCGTCGGCCAGGCGAATGCCTTCGGATTGGTCGGCGGCGCGCCCAATCTCCCCGGCCCACGAAAGCGCCCCGTGTCGACGATGTCGCCGACGATCATCGTTCAAGACGGCAAGCCGGTGCTTTGCGTCGGCGCGTCGGGGGGCAGCCGCATCGTCACCGCCTCGCAGCAAGTGGCGATGAACATCCTGCTTTTTGGAATGACTGCCGGGGATGCCGTCGCGGCGCCCCGCATACATCACCAAGGCCGGCCCACCCAGCTCCGTGTCGAAAAGATCGCGCCTCTCGATGGAGAACTCCAAACGGCACTGGTCGCCCGGGGCCACGAGATCAAACCGATCCACAACGTGGCAAACGTCCAGGCCATTGAGATCCGGAGCGAGCCCAAACGGATCCTCGAAGCGGTCAGTGATCCCCGAAAGGGAGGCGAGCCCGCCGGGCGCTGACCAGTCAGCCGGTGATTCGAACGAGAACGACGGTGATGTTGTCTTCGCCCCCATTCCGATTGGCTTCGCCGACGAGCTGCTTGGCTGCCGCCTCGATGTCGTTTTCGTGGTCCTGAACGACTCGCAAGATGCGCTCGTCGCTCACCATGCCGTTCAGGCCATCCGAACACAGAACGTAGGTATCGCCGGCCTCCACGCGCTCGAAGTAGAGATCGACCGCGACCCCATCCTGCATGCCCAGCGCTCGTGTGATCACGTTGCTCGGCAACTGGCTTCGCTGGTCATCGCTGAGGTTCGGCATCACCAAGAGATAGTCATTGAGGAGGGAATGGTCCCGAGTGAGCTGAGCCATTTCGCCCCGCCGGACGCGATACGCCCGGCTGTCCCCGACGTGCGCGATGTGGATCTTCTGATCTTCGCGGGTGTAGAGCGCACAAACAACCGTCGTGCCCATGCCCTGGACCGCTCGGTTCTGCACCGAGGCCTGGTAAATCCGCTGATTGGCAACCTTGACCGCTGAGACGAGGCGGTTCTGCTCGGTGCTGAGCCGTGCGTCGATCTCGATCGGCCATTCCGAGGCTTCGTCGCCGAGCGCCTGCGTCGCCTCAAAGAACGTGGTCATCTCTGCGGTGGCCATCCGGCTCGCGACGTCACCCGCTCGGTGACCCCCCATGCCATCGGCGACGACGAAGAGCCGGTGCGTTGGCAAAATGCAATAGCTGTCTTCGTTGTGCTCTCTCTGAAGCCCGACATCGGAGAGCCCTGCTGCTACGAAGTTCATCAACCCTACACACCCGCACGCTGCGTGACGCTACGTTGTGGCCTTCGAGAGCGAAACGAGCAACCGAAATCGTCGGCAACGAGCAGATCGACCGAGGCGCGGGCCACGAATCACGGTGCGACGTATCGGGGGAGGGCAGGCCAGCTCGACTCCGAGTCGCCGAGATAGACGTAGCGCGCGTAGTGCGTCGTGACCCGCCGCACGTAGTTCCGGGTCTCGTTGAATGGAATCCTTTCGACAAAGCGATCGAGTTCCATCTTTCCGCTCTCCTTGAGCCATCGCCGTACGCGCTTCTTTCCGGCATTGTAGGCGGCGATGCTGAGGGGATAGGTGTCGTCGAACTCGATGGCGAGGGCATGCATCTCCTCGAGCCCGAGCGGAATGTTCCGGCTCGGCACCTCTAGCATCCTGCGTGTCATCGGCCGCCCGGCGATCTTCGAGGCGACCTCTGGCATGAGCTGCATCAGACCCACAGCCCCCGCCCTGCTGACCACGTCGGGGGTGTAGCCACTCTCTTGGCGCATGGTCGCGTAGATGAGGGCACGCGGTAGGGACTCGCGGTGCGCATCGACGACCTCACGCCATGGGGTCGGATAGGCCGCGTCCCACCACCAACGGTTCGCATCCGGATTGGTATGAAGCATCCCCCATTGCCGACGCGCAACGCGAAGGCCGTCACGATAGGCACCGACTTCGTCGTAGAGCGATGCGAGGAGACGGTTACGGTCGGCCTTGGGAACCCCGTCGACCAGCACCTTCTCGTGTTCCGTCAGCCATTCGATCCCTTCTCGGTCGAGGCCGAGCTCTCGGTACGCGTCGAAGGTCTTGGGTGGGCTGAGCTTGGCGGGATCGGCAGCGTCTGGCGAGGGGGTCGCAGCGGGGAAAGGTGGTGGTGGCTCGACGCCAAGTCGCTTCAGTCGGGCAGCGGCAAGGACGGCGTACCAATGAAGCGGCTCGACGTCGATCGCGTCTCGGTACGCTTGTACCGCCTTCGGGCCGCGTCGGTACGCCCGACCCAGCCAGTAGAGGCCGCGCGCCTCGTCCATCGGGCTGGTGGCGAGCTTGGTGTATTGGGTGAGGTAGCGGGCCGCCCTGGCGTATTGCCTTCGCTCGAAAGCACGGAACCCGAGCTCCCAAAGGGCAGAGCGCCGCCATCGACCTCGCACTTGGTTCCTGCCTTGGAGGAGCTTGGCCATATGGGTCCGCCCGCTCTTGCGCCCCATCCGCATTTCGAGCCAGGCCGCCAAGAAACGAGCCTCGGGTGCCCGTCGGCTCTTCGGGTGGCGCTTCGCAAATGCGCGATACGCCCGAACGGCCTGCGCATCTTGATCGGCACGCGACAGCGCCCGGGCTGCGTGGAACCGGTCCTCGACCTCGTAGCGCCCCCCGAGCGCGGCCGATTGCCGGAGAACCCTAGCGGCGTCCGCGTAGCGCGTGCGCATGCGGAAGAGCGCCATTCCGAGGAGATGGAGCCGACGTTCGTCGAGCGACTCATTCGGGGGGATCGCCTCCAGCACGCCGACGGCCTTGCCAAAGCGGCGCGCGTCGATGAACGCCTCAGCGTGCGCAAGCCGGTCGTCATCAGATGGATCCGCCAAGGCAGCGAGGCGAGCGGCGACCTCGCGCTGCCCGGGTGCCACCGCATCGATCCAGCCCCGGCGCGCGGCTTCTCGTGCATCGTCAGGACGACCGAGACGCTCGTACACGTCCGAGAGCATGATCAAGAGGGCAACTTGGTCGGGTTTGCCCCGCCTTCGACGGGTGAGGCCTTCGAGCTCCGTGGCCGCTTCGTCGAGTTCTCCCAGTTGCACGGCGCAATCCGCTGCGATCACTCGGTCGTGCCGGGCCACGGCGGCATCACTCGGCTCGAACGACAGAAGGACTCGGCGCGCGTCATCACAGTGCCCGCACCGTGCAGAGGCGATAGCCCACCGCCGAAGAGAGTCGGTGCGGAGCGGCTCGGGGAGCGACGCCGGACTCTGCGCCAACAAATCCATGGCGTCGCAAGGGCGCCCCACCGAAAGGAGGAGACGGCCTTCGAGGTACCGTACCCGGTCGGTCTCGCGCGTGGACTCCGGGAGCTCGAGGATGAGGCGCAGCGCGGCCTGGTCCTCTCCCGACCTTACCCGCGCCGCAACCTCTTCG
The DNA here is from genome assembly GCA_039030295.1 of Myxococcota bacterium. GTDB lineage: Bacteria > Myxococcota_A > Polyangia > Polyangiales > Houyiibacteriaceae > SG8-38. Next base: position 9,905 of record JBCCEK010000049.1, read on the forward strand.
AGGCTGCTCGCGGCGAAGGCTCCGGCGCAGCATAGCCACGCGAGCCCGACCCCCAGCCACAACACTCGCAATGCCCGAGGAATCTACCACTCCCTGGGGCGAGCGCAGGGCGATTGGCGCGCTTCGGGCGGGTCCCGTATGCTCGCCCGGCTGACCATGGGACGGCACTCTCTTCTTTTTTCGCTTGGGCTCTTCTTGACGCCGCTCGCGGCATGCCAGCCGAACATTGGCGACAGCTGCGGGAGCTCACGTGACTGCTCGGCCACCGGTGAGCGTCAGTGCGACCTGACTCAGCCAGGGGGCTACTGCACAGTGCGGGGGTGTGACGCCGACACTTGCCCGGACAACGCGATCTGCGTCGAGTGGCGTTTCAACCCGACACGGACGGCCGAAACCTGGTGCATGAAGGCCTGCGGGGGCGATGGGGGCTGCCGAACCGGTGCAGGCTACCTGTGCGCGCCCCCCAATCGAATCAACCTCGACGGCGATCTCATTCCAGAGGATTGCGACTCGATCCCGCTAGACCAACAGCTGGCGCGTGTCATCGACCTCGACAGCGCCCGTTCGTTGTCTTCGGTCTGCGCGGCGGTGGGGGTGACCGATTCATGCGTCCTTCCGGACGATCCCACCGTCGAAGAGTTCGAGGGCGACGCGTTCTAGACGTATCATGGCTCGGTATGTCCCCGGGGCTGATGCGCTACCTGGCCGGGCGCCTCCTCCGCGCGGGGCTCACCGTGGTCGGTTTGGTTACGATCGTCTTTCTGTTGGTGCGTCTGATCCCGGGCGACCCAGTGGAAGCGATTCTCGGTGACCAGGCAGGTCCGGAGGAGAAGGCCGAGCTCCGGCGTTCGCTCGACCTCGACCGTCCCATCGGCGCCCAGTACGCGTCGTTCATCGGCGGGATGCTCGACGGCACGATGGGTAGCTCCTTTCGGAAGCCAGACCGATCCGTGTGGTCACTCGTCGAGGAAGTGTTCCCGGACACGCTCGTGCTGGCCCTTGCGGCATGGCTCGTCGCATGGCTGGTGGCCGTGCCGCTCGGAACCGTCGCCGCGGCTCGACAAGGGCGCTTCTGGGACAAGGTCGCCTCGACCACCGCGGTCGCCGGCCTCGCGATCCCGAACATCTGGCTCGGTCCACTCCTCATCCTGGCGTTCGGGGTCAAGCTTCGGTGGCTTCCGCTCCCAGGAGACGACCTCGGGGGCCCAGCAGCCCTAATCTTGCCGGCCATCACGATCGGCACGGCCTTGGCCGCCGTGCTCACCCGCCAAACGCGCGCAGCGATGATCGAGGTCTTGTCGGAGCAGTACATCACCGCGGCCCGAGCCCGTGGCGTCCGGTCGGCCCCACTGCTCCTCCGCCACGCGCTCCGAAACGCGCTTCTACCGGTCATGACGATTGGGGCGGCCCAGCTCGGGGCGCTTCTGTCGGGCACGGTCGTGACCGAGAAGATCTTCGAACGACCTGGCCTCGGGACCCTGTTCCTCGAGTCGTTCTTCGCGCGCGACATTCCCGTCGTCCAAGGCTGCGTGCTCGTCATCGCCGTCATCTACGTGGGCGTCAATCTCCTGGTCGACCTGACGTATGGCCTCGTCGATCCCCGCGTGAGGCTTTCGTGACGGGGGTACGGGCATCGCTTGCACGGACCCCGATCGGGGTCGTCATCGTCGTCGTCTTCTTCACGCTCGGCGTGATCGGGCCTTGGATCGCACCATACGACCCCTTGGCGATCGACCTTGCGCACGAGTACGAATCGCCGTCCTCCGCGCACTGGCTTGGAACGGGGGACAATGGGATCGACATCCTCAGTGCGTTGCTCTTCGGCGCGCGTTTGGCGGCGATCGTCGGTTTGGTCGTCGTTGGGATCTCGGTGGTCGTCGGAACCTTGCTCGGCGCCTGGGCCGGGTACTTCGGCCGAATGACCGACCACGTGGTCACGGGAATCGCCGATCTCGTCCAGGCGTTTCCTGCGATCGTCCTCAACATCGCCGTCCTCGCACTCGTCGCGCGCCCAGGACTAGGCCACTTGATCGTGGCCCTCGCGATCAACGGTTGGGTTCTCTACGCACGCCTCGCCCGAGCGGAGACACTCTCCCTCCGAGAACGCGAGTTCGTCGAGGCGGCGCGGGCGCTCGGGGTCCCGACGCGGGACGTGCTGCGCAAACACGTGATCCCGAACCTCCTCGGCCCCCTGGTCATTCAGGCCACGACGGGACTCGGGGTGATCATCCTGGCGGAGTCCACGCTCTCGTTCCTCGGACTCGGGCCGGGAAAGGCGGTGTCGTGGGGCGCGCTACTCGACCAAGGAACCAGTGTTCTTCTGCGATTTCCGCATGTTGCGCTGTTCTCCGGCGGAGCCATTGCGCTCACCGTGCTGGGGTTCAACCTGACCGGAGACTGGCTGCGGGACCGCTTGGATCCGCGAGCACGGTAGTCCTCGTGCCTGAGCTCCCCGACATCGAACTCTACCTCCACGCCCTGCGACCACGGGTCGTGAACGAGGTGCTCCGCGGTGTACGCCTCTCGTCGCCATTCCTGGTGCGAAGCGTCGATCCGCCCGTAAGCGCGCTCAACGGCCGCCGAGTCGAGCACCTCGAGAGACTCGGAAAGCGACTCGTCTTCGCTTTCGAAGATGACCTGTTCGCCGTGTTGCATCTGATGATCGCAGGCAGGCTGCGTTGGAAGTCGCCTGGCGCGAAAGCGCCGGGGAAGGTTGGGCTTGGGGCGTTTGACTTCGATCACGGCTCGCTGCTCCTCACCGAGGCCAGCAAGAAGAAGCGAGCGGCGCTCTTCGTCTGCCGAGGACAGGAAGCGCTTCGGGCGCACGATCCGGGTGGCATCGAGCCGTTGGAGGCGGACTTCGATTCGTTTGTCACAGCGTTGACGAAGACCAACCACACGGTGAAGCGTGGTCTCACCGATCCCCGCATCTTCAGTGGAATCGGCAACGCCTACTCGGACGAGATCCTGCATCGCGCGAAACTCTCGCCCGTGATCTGGACCCAACGATTGGACCCAGCCCAGCTCCGAGCCCTGTACGCGGCTACCCAGGAGGTCTTGCGCGAGTGGGTCGATCGTCTTCAGGAACAAGTGGGAGACGGCTTTCCGGAGAAAGTGACCGCATTCCGCCCCGAAATGGCTACGCACGGGAAGTACGGAGAGCCGTGCCCGGTCTGTGGCGACCCGGTTCAACGCATTGTCTACGCGGACCGCGAGACCAACTACTGCGCGACCTGCCAGACGGACGGGAGGCTACTCGCGGATCGGTCGCTGTCGCGAATGCTGAAAGGTGACTGGCCGCGCTCGCTCGAGGAACTGGAGGCCCTCAAGAAGGGTGGGCAGTAGGGCGGATTCGCCCTAGAAAAGAACGTTCATGCGCCTGTCGATCCGACCCGAAGACCGCCGCAACCTGACCGTAGGGTTCGTTGGGCTCTTGGTGATCATGGTGGCTCACGCCCTCATGGAGACGGCCCGGGACGCCTTGTTCTTGACCAGCCTCCCGGCGACGCAACTTCCGTGGGCCTATCTGGCGATCGCGCTCCTGGCGATCGTCGAGCTCAAGATCCACGAGCGCGTGATGCGAAGGGTCCGGGACCGAAGGCAACTCCTCGCCCTCACCCTTCTCACAGGATCGCTGATCACCGTTGGCTTCTGGGCCTGGATCGACGACCTCGGCCTATGGGCGCCGTTCGGGTTCTACGTGTGGACCGGGCTCCTGATCACGATCGTGCTGATCCAGTACTGGCTCCTCCTCGACGACGCGGTGACGGTCACCCAAGCGAAGCGCATCTTTCCCGCGATCGCGGCTGGCGGTGTGACGGGTGCGATGCTCGGAGCATTCGCAGCGGAGCGTCTGCTTCGTGTCTTCGCACCGATCGACCTCGTGATCGTGGCCGCGGTAGTGCTGGCCTTCGCATCGGCGACACCGTTCCTCTGGAGGGTCGGTGTAGGCGCGCCGTCGCTCCCGAACTACGAACGGGAAACCGCCTCGGTGGGCTGGTTGCTCGGCGACGGCTACCTGTCGCGCATCATGCTGGTCGTCTTGCTCGGCACGATCACCCTGACGATCGTCGACTATGTGTTCAAGAGCACGGTCGCGAGTCAGATTCCAGCCGAGGGGCTGGCGCCCTTCTTCGCTCGCTTCTACCTTGGTCTCAACTCCGTCGCTCTCGTGATCCAGATCGTTGGCGCGGGGTGGCTCCTCCGCGGGTTCGGAGCTCATCGGAGCTCCGCCCTCCTGCCCACCATGCTGATGGGCGGCGCGGTCGGTCTCGTCCTCGGCAACGTGATGGTGTTCGCGATTGCACTGAAGGCGTTCGACGGGACCCTGCGGCACACGCTGTACCGGGGCGCGGTGGAGGTCCTCTATCTTCCGCTCGACAGCGAACGCCGAGAGCGTGCCAAGGGCATTATCGACGTGTTTGGCCATCGGGTCGGGCAGGCGCTCGCATCGGTCTTGATCATGGCGTTGGTGGGGTTGGGCCTGACGTCGCGCCAGTTTGGTATCGCCCTACTCGTGCCGATCGCCCTGTGGCTCGCGAGCATATTCGGGACCCGACAACGCTACATCGAGCAGTTTCGGTCCCGTCTACGCCAAGGCGCGATCGACACAACGCTCGAGCTCGAAGCGCTCGACCTTCATTCGCTCGAAACCCTGTTGAGTGCCCTCAACAGCGAGCGCGACGAGGAAGTCCTGGCGGCGATCGAGGTCTTCAGCACCCACGGCCGTGAAGACCTCGTCCCGGTGCTGGTCCTCTACCATCCGGCCAAGGCGGTTCGGATCCGAGCCCTCGAAGCGTTCTCGGAAGCCGGGGATCGTCGGTTCGCCCCGATCGCACGTCGGATGCTGAACGACGACGATCCAGATGTGCAGGCCGCTGCCCTGCGCGCGCTGACAGCGGTCGACCCGGACCGGGCCCTTCTCGAGGAGAAGCTCGGTATGGACGCCTCGATCGTGAGGGCGACGGCGCTCGTCGGCCTTCTGTCGATCGATCCGAAGTCGAAGGCAGATCAACTCGTGGAGTGGGTGAAAAGCGGGACCGCGCGAACCCGACGTTCGCTCGCTCAGGCGATCCGCCACGAACAGGGCGCGGTCTTCCACGAAGCTCTGACCGAGCTGGTGCAGAGCGACGACGTCGATGTTCGACTCGAAACGCTCGCCGCCATGGCACACAACCCAGACCCCCGGTACCTCCCCCACCTGTTGCCGTTGCTCGGCGTTTCAGAGCTCCGAGAGCCCGCAAGGCAGGCGATGGAGGCCATTGGCGCGCCTGCCCTCGGGTATCTCGACGACGCGCTTGGGCACCGCGCGACGGACCGAAGGGTCCGAAGACGCATCCCGCAGACGATCATTCGTTTCGACGCGACGGAGGGTGCCGAAATCCTGATGCGACACCTGGTGTCGGAGGGCGACTCCCGGGTGCGGCTCCAGATCGTCCGGGCGCTCGGTCGGCTCCAGGGCAACCATGGACCCGTCCATCTGGACTCGCGGGTGCTCGGCGAGCAACTCCGGGAGAACCTACGGCGGGCCGTGAAGCTAGCCACGTGGCGTGCGGCCGTGGCGCAGGACGCGACAGGAGGGCAAGAGTCGGGCGTCGACGACTCCGAGCTACTTGGCGTGGCCCTCGCCGACAAGGAGCGAGCGTGTCTCGAGCGTGCGCTCTCCATCGTCGGGCTCCAGCATCCGAACGAGAATTTCGCACTGGTGTGGCGGGGGCTTCGGAGCGACGACAAACGCCTTCATGCTGCAAGCATCGAGGTGATCGAGGCCACGCTCAGTGGCGCCACGCGAGAAGCCGTGCTTGCGCTGGTCGACCATGGCGAGACCCCCGAGCGCCGAGCGAGGCTGGCCGCCTTGGCGCTCGGCGAACCGTCTTCGCCCCTCTCCTATGCCGACGCGGTCCTCGCCATGACGAGAGACTCGAGCGAGGTGATCCGGAGCATTGCCGCCCATCACGCCGCCGCGCTCGGCGTGAACCCCTCTCCCGAACCGCTGATCGTTCCGAAGGGAATCCCTGAAATTGCCTGAACCTGCCATCGAACGACCCTCCGAGATGGACCGCTTCCAGCGGTTCCTGTTCCTCCGGACGTTCCGGGGGCTCGCCGAGCTCTCGCCCGACGTCGCGCGCGTGGTCGCGGCCAACACGCGGCAGCGGTCGTTCCGACGCGGTGACTACTTGTGCCGCCGGGGGGCACCGGCGCTGGAAATTCAGTACATCGTTTCCGGCGACTGCGAGATCGTGCGAAACGGGGTTTCGGTTCGAAAGTTCGGACCGAACAGCGTGGTCGGAGGCGTCAGTGCACTCGCGGAGGAAGAGGAGGGATACGACTGCATCGCACTCTCGGACATGGTGACGTTGGCGCTCACCAGCGAAGACGGGCAAGAGATCTTCGAAGAGTACTTCGTGCTGCTCAGGCAGGTCTTGCGCTTCACGAGCGAGGAGGTCCTCGGTGCTCGGCGTCAGCTTGGGCCAAGCGCGGGGTTCGGCCCGCCCGGCGATCCGTTTCCTTTCCCGGATCGGCCGTTCGATCTGGTCGAGCGGATGGCGTTCTTGCGCAAGACCCTCTCGTTCGGTGAGAGTGAGATCGACGCGATCGCAGACCTCGCAAGGGGCGTTCAAGAAGTGCACCTTCGAAAGGGCGAAGTGATCTGGCGTGCCGGCGATCGAAGCACCTATTTCTTATTGCCGCTTCGAGGACTGGTCGACTGCAGCGCCACCGAGCCGGCTCAGCATTTTCGCTTGGGCCCTGGCGACTCGGTGGGTTCGATCGGCGTGGTGTCGGGCGGGCCGCGATGGTTCACCGCGGAGGTGGCCGAGGACTTGGTCGCGTTCCGGATCGACGTCGACGTGCTGTTCGAAGTCCTCGAGGATCACTTCAGCATGGCGATTTCGCTTCTTCGGGGCATGGCGGGAGCGATCCTTCATTTGTACGACCAGGAATCCAAGCTCAAAGCTTGAAGCCTTGATTTTATTGAGTTAATTACTTTCTTGAACCTGTTCTTTTGTTCAGTATACTGAGTGGTCCCATGTCTCCCGGGACCCTCGATGCCAATGTGATCACACTCGAGACCAAGCTCGACGGTCACGCTCCACCTGCCGCCCTGAGCGCCCTGTTACCAGCCGCACGGTTGGTCGAAGTGTCGGGACAACACGCCTGTGCACGAACCACCACGGCCGTGTCGTGCGTGATCCATGCACAGGCTCGCGGCGATCTCGTCGCATGGGTCCAACCACGAGATGGGGCACTGTTCCCGCCGGACCTCGCCGTGGCCGGCGTCGATTTGGATGCGTTGGTCGCGATTCACGTCCCGCGCCATGACGGACCGTTGGCGTTGGTTCGTGCCGCAGAATGGCTTGCACGATCCGGTGCGTTTGGGCTGACCGTGATCGACCTGACCGACGCCACACCCAGCGGTTCTTCCGCGAGCTGGCAAGGGCGTCTTCAAGGCGTGTTGCGACAATACAACGGGCGCATCTTGTTGCTCACTTCGAGTTTCGATCACGAGCCCTCATCGGGTCCGTTGGTGGGGCTCCGCATCGAACCCCAGCGAGGCTCGTTTCGTCACGGCCATTTCGAAGTGAAGCCACGTATCCTCAAAGACAAAGTCGGCCTGATCAACCCCATCGACTCTACACGGCCGATGGCACCCGAAGGGTTGCGAGGTGCCCTATGAAGCGAATCGCTTGCGTGCTCTTGCCGATGCTGCCGGTTCAAATCGTGCTCCGGCAAAGGCCGCATTGGCATGGTTCTCCCGTCGCCATCGTCGACGACCCAGGTCCTCATGGCCGTATCACGCACCTCAATGCACTCGCGCGTACGCTTCGCTTACGCATGGGGATGCGGCAGTCGGTCGCTCGGGATCTCGTGCCTCAACTACACACCGCGGTCGTCTCGCAGGACGAAATCAACGGTGTGATGGGAGAGCTCGTCTCTTCTTTGCAAACCTTCTCACCCAAAGTCGAATCGATCGACCATCCTGGTGCGTTTCTCCTCGACCCAGAAGGCTTGCGGCGGCTCTACGGAGGTTATCGCAATTGGGCGACCTGCATTCATCGTTACTTGCGTGCGCGACATTGGCGTAGCGCCATCACGGTGGGTTTTCACCGTTACCGGTCGCTGGCAGTGGCCACGCTCGATAACGGTGTCACCGTTCTTCAAAGCGCCACTCAAGAAACCGAATGCTCAAACCAAACGCCGCTCGGTGAGTTCGACCTGCCCGGAGACGCTTGCGAGAACCTGCGAGCATTGGGAGTCGAAACCCTCGGGGATTTTTTGCTGCTGCCTTCCGGGGAGCTTCACAGTCGCTTTGGCGAAGCAACGAGAGCCCTCCATGACCGTTTCTCTGAAGGGCTGCAGTTACCGATTCAACCGCACGTATTCGACGAGCCGGCACGCATCTCCTTTCAAGTCGATCCACCCGACGACGACCAGCATCGATTGCTGTTCGCGATCAAGGGAGCTCTTCACTCGCTCTTGCACCAGGTTCGTGCGCGTGGGCAGGCGGTCGAATCACTATCGCTTTCGTTTCATCTCGAGCGGGCTCCGATGCATCGGGAACGCGTCGCACCGGCCTCTCCCATCGTGGATCTGATGCTGTTGCTCGAGCTCATTCGGCTCCGCCTAGGCGAGATCACGCTGGCGGGCGCCGTCGAAGAAGTCGAGATCGTCGCCCAAACCGTTCGCGCTCAGTCCGAGCAAAGCGCTTTGCCTGGGCACCAGTCGGTGCTCGATATGGGTGCGGCGCATCGTGCCCTTGCACGAATCCGAGCCGCGTACGGTGAGCGATCGGTGACCAAAGCTTCACTTCGAGACGCCCATCTACCTGAGGCTTCATTCGCATGGGAGCCGATCCAACAAACCTCGCTCCCCACGAACGCTCGTTTAGACAACCCAGCCATGGTTCGTCGCGTATTCGCTAGGCCAAAACCCCTTGCGCCACGCAAACCGACACAACCCGAAGAGGGGCCATCGCTCTCGAAAAACCAATCGATCGAGCACTTGTACGGCCCTTACCGCGTGAGCGGCGGTTGGTGGAAACGCCTCGTCGAGCGAGACTACTACTACGCCGAAACCGATCACGGCGACTTGCTTTGGCTCTTCTACGACCGCCCGCGCAAACGTTGGTTCCTCCACGGAGTGCTGGATTGATTCCACGATGGGCACGTACGTTCCGTTGTGGGTCAAGACGAACCACAGCTTCTTAGAAGGCGCGTCTTTCCCCGAAGAGTTGGTCGACCGCGCGCATGCCTTGGGTCTCCCGGCGATTGCAGTCACCGATCGAGACGGGGTCTATGGCCTCGTGCGTGCCCACATGCGTGCCAAAGACCTCGGCATACGCGTGATCGCGGGTGCACAACTCACACTCGCCATCGACGACGTCGCGCATCCTGTCGTAGCACTCGCGAAATCACAGGTAGGCTATGCCGACCTCTGCCGTGCGTTGTCGCTAGGTCATGCGCGTTGCGACAAAGGGGAAGCCAAGGTTTTCGTCTCGGATCTCGAAGAGGTGCGCGACGTGTTCTTCTTGAGCACGACTCCACGAGCACTTCGTGCGTTGCATGAGAAGCACGGGCCTTCGGCATCGATGGCGTTGTGCACACGACACCTCCGAGACCACGAACGACCGAAGGAACGTCTGCTTCGGCGGGAGGCCAAGGCGTTGGGAACCGATGTGGTGGGTGGCAACGAAGTGCTTTACCACGAGCGGATCCGGCGCCCTTTACAAGACATTCTGTCCTGTATTCACGGGGGAAAAGTGCTTTCTCAAGCTGGGCACACCATTCGCGGCAACGCCGAGCACGACCTCAAAGAAGAGGCTGCCATGGCACTGCTGTTTGCCGATGATCCAGCATGCTTGAGACGAACCCTCGACCTCGCTGAGCAGTGTCAGTTCAGTTTGGATGACATCCGGTACCGATACCCGGACGAACGTCTCCCCAATGGCCAAACCGAACAGAGTTGGCTTCAAGAGCTGACATACCAAGGTGCGCGAAACCGCTACGGCGGCACGGTCCCTGGCGACGTTCGTGTCCAGCTCGAACGAGAGCTTACGATCATCCAGAAGCTCGACTATGGCGGCTACTTCCTGACGATGCATGAGATCGTTCAGTTCTGCCGAGAACAACACATCTTGTGCCAGGGACGCGGCAGTGCAGCGAACAGTGCCGTCTGCTTTTGTCTCGGCATCACCGCGATCGACCCGGTTCGTATGGATCTCTTGTTCGAGCGCTTCTTGAGTGTCGAACGCGCCGAACCGCCCGACATCGACCTCGACATCGAACACGATCGCCGCGAAGAAGTAATTCAGCACGTCTACGAGAAGTATGGTCGTCGGCACGCCGCGATGGTCGCCAACATCATTCGGTACCGCATTCGTTCGGCCGTGCGCGACGTGGGCAAAGCGCTTGGTCTGCCACGCACGGATCTCGAAGCGGCGACCCGCTTGCTGCGACATCGAGACGATGTCCTCAACCCCGAACTGCTCCGTGAGGCCGGTCTCGATGGGAACGCCCCCGCTACGCATCATCTGTGGTCGCTGGCATCACAAATACTCGATTTTCCAAGGCATTTGTCGATCCATCCAGGGGGCTTTCTGCTCGGTCATCGGCCGGTCGATGAGGTCGTGCCCATCGAGCCAGCCACCATGGATAACCGTACCGTCATCCAATGGGACAAATACGACGTCGAGAACCTTGCCCTGTTCAAAGTGGATCTCTTGGGCCTCGGTGCACTGACGTGCATCCACCATGCGTTCGACCTCCTCCACGTACACAAAGGCCAGTCGATCGAGATGGCGACGGTACCCGCTGAGGACAAAGCCACCTATGACATGGTCTCGGCGGGCGACACCGTCGGTGTGTTCCAGATCGAGAGTCGGGCCCAGATGGCCATGCTCCCCCGTCTTCGGCCACGGACGTTCTACGATCTTGTCATCGAAGTTGCGATCGTGAGACCCGGACCCATTCAAGGCGACATGGTGCATCCGTACCTTCGCCGTCGCAAAGGCGAAGAACCGATCGACTACCCGCACGCAAAGCTCGAACGAATCCTCAAGAAGACCCTCGGCGTGCCAATCTTCCAAGAACAAGTCATGAAGCTTGCCGTCGAAGCTGCAGGTTACACGCCGGGCGAAGCAGACCAGCTTCGCCGCGACATGGCCGCATGGCGAAAATCGGGACGAATCGAACAGCACCGGACGCGCATGATCCCTCGCATGCTCGACCAGGGGATCCCTGAAGAGTTTGCCGAGCGTGTGTTCTCACAGATACGTGGGTTCGGTGAGTATGGGTTCCCCGAGAGTCACGCCGCGTCCTTCGCGCTCCTGGCGTACATCACGGCATGGCTCAAACGCCACCACCACGAGGCTTTCACTTGCGCGATCCTCAACGCGCAACCGATGGGTTTCTACAGTCCGGCCACGCTCGTCGAGGACGCGAAGCATCATGGTGTGGGGGTACTGCCCGTTCACATCAACAAGAGCCGATGGGACTGTACCCTCGAGTCCACTGCAGCCGGACAGGAGCGTGCTTCTTGGTCCGTCAGGATGGGTCTTCGCTACGTAAAGGGGCTTGGAGAGGTCGAGCGTGAGAAGATCGAACGAGTTGGCGGCCCCTTTCCAAATCTCGCGACGTTCGTGCGTGAGACCGAGCTCAACAAGAAGGCACTGCATGCGCTTGCGGAATCGGGTGCCTTCGAGTGTTTCGATCTCAACCGACGGGACGCGATCTGGCAAGTCCGGAGCCTCTCACGGTTCACGCATGACTCTCTTCCGCTCGAACCCGCCACAAGTCAGATCTCGTTCGCATCATTGGCCCGTGAAGATGAAGTGATCTGGGATTACCGTTCCAGCCACCACAGCACACGCGGTCACCCGATGAAGGGCCTTCGAACGGCACTCGAGGCGCGTAACGTTCCGAATGCTGAGACCATCCGTAGAGCAAACCACGGGACGGAAACGAGCTACGTCGGTTTGGTGATCTGTCGGCAGAGGCCTGGAACGGCTTCCGGGGTCACGTTCTTCACACTTGAAGACGAAACGGGTTTCGTGAACGTGGTGGTATGGCGAAAGGTGTTCGACCGGTATGCAACGGTCGCCAAGACGGCGACTCTTCTCGGCATCACGGGCGAGATTCAGAAGGCCGACGGCGTCGTGCACCTCATCGCGCGCTCACTTTGGGTTCCGGATGTGAGCTTGAGCGAACATCCGCGAAGGTCGCGTGACTTCCACTGAACGCGCCGGCACTAGGTTCCGAGCGCAAGCTGGGCGAGCTGAACGACCCAATACAACTCGATCGCAAGCTGAACCGAGAAGAACGTAACACGCACGGTGACCGCCAAGTTGCTAGTCGACAAGAGATGAGTGGTCGTCTGAAGAACCCGCGCTCCGACAACCCACAGTGCTAGTGGATCGGTCACCTCGGCATGTCCCGTCACGATCGCGGTGATCACGATCACGCCGAACACCGGAAGGTTCTCCGTGCAGTTCGCATGGGCGCGACATAGCCGCATGTGGAAGGGAGACACATCCGAACCGTCGGGCCGGAACTGCACGCTCTCACGCTTGTCGACGAGGTAGACCCAGGTTCGAAGCGTGACGATCAGCAGCACCACCAAGAGCGTCCACGCGGAAAACCCGATCAGGGCGAGCGCTGAATTCGACATCATGGCCTCCAGTCGACGAAAGCTGTCACTCGAGTTGCATCTCTGGCTCTTCGCGCCGTGGATGCAGGTCTTCACGGGCGATCGTCCGAACGCAAGCGTTCCAGCGCAAGATGGGGTCGTCTACGCCGGCGGGCTTCAGTCCCTCTGCGCGCTCGTAGTGCATCATCGCTTCGTGGAGCCCTTCGTACGCGAACGTACGCGCGATGCCACCCTGCGTGAGATGAGCACGACCTTGCCGCTCGGCCACCAGGCCCGCGTAATACTCACGCTCGTACTCCGTCGAAAGACGCGCGACTTGTTCGAGCGCTCGCCTCGCGGCGTGAGAACCGCCGCCCCCGATGAACTGGTCGGTGAGCGCCAGAATCAAAGTGATCCGTGCCCGGGTATTGGACTCGTCGACAGCCAGGATGTCGAGCGAGATACTCTCCGCCTGTTCCGGATCGTTGAGAAGACGGTAGTGCTCGGCCCTCTCGACGGCGCGCTCGATTGCGTCGTGTGAGATGGTCTTTAGCGCGAAGCGTTCTGCCATGATGCCCTCCGCTAGTCGCCCGTGTGTTCTTCCGAGCGTGTCTTGGTTCGCAGTTTACGCCCGGCAAAGAGGCGCGCCACTCGCGCAAGCGGGTCGTAGTAGCGATCCACCACGCGCTCCTTGAGGGGAATTATACCATTGTCGGTGATGTTGATGTGCTCAGGGCACATCTCCGTGCAACAGCGCGTGATGTTGCACATGCCCGACCCGTACTCCTTCTTGATCTCAGGAATGCGGTCGTCATCGTCGAGCGGGTGCATCTCGAGGCTCGCA